>JAYVPN010000113.1:0-22245 GCA_043757365.1 Gemmatimonadota bacterium
TATCCGTTCCGTTACTCGTACGTTGCGGATCACTTCCAGTATCTGGCGAGCATCCCGCTGATTGTCGCGGCCGCTGCTGCGCTGACTGCGCTTGGCGACCGGCATCGCGACATGCGTTGGCGCAGCGCCGTCACAGGCGTGGCGGCGGCGCTCGTCTTCTGGCTCGGCGTTCGAACGTGGACGCAGGCGCACGAGTACGCGAGTGCGGAAACGCTCTACCGCGCTACCCTCGAGCGGAATCCCGACAGCTGGAAGGAGCAGAACAACTTGGGGCGGTTGCTGGCGCGATCGGAGCGGCGAATGCCGGAGGCGATTCCGCACTTCGAGGCGGCCGTTCGCCTCAAGCCCGATCACGTCATGGCGAACTACAGTCTCGGCGTTGCGCTGTACGTGACCGGCCGAAGAGCGGACGCAGCTGCGCCATTCCGCCGGGTGATCGCGCTCTCGGGAGCGAAGCCGTCGCTCATGGTCTCGAATTCGCATCTCTTGCTGGGCGCCGTACTAATGGACACACCGGGAGGGAGCGCCGAGGCGATTCGAGAACTCGAGCGTGCCGCGCGGCTCAAGCCCGGCGACGCCGAGGCGAGCGCCAAGCTCGCCGAAGCGCGGGCCAAGGCCGCCGCCGCGAGATAGCGCGGGTGCCGCACCGAGCCAGCTCGTCCACTATGCACTCGCCGTCGATCTTAACTACCTTAGGCCATACCTCCAAGCCCGAGCGCGATTTGCCCAGCACGAAAATTATCGGCACAGGCCACGCCGTTCCCGACAATATCGTCACGAACGCGGACCTCGAAACGCTGATGGATACCACCGATGAGTGGATCACGCAGCGTACCGGTATCAAGCAGCGGCACTGGATCGTCGAAGGCGAAACCGGCGTGCAGTTGTCGCGGCTCGCCGTTGAGCGCGCAGTCGAGTCGGCAGGCATCACGTACGAGTCGATCGACGCGATCATGTACGCCACGATCTCGCCCGACCACTTCGTTCCGGGCAACGGTTGTTTTCTGCAGGCCGAGCTCACACGCGACAGGGGGATGCGCAACATCCCGGCGATCGACATTCGCACGCAGTGCTCAGGCTTCGTGTACGCGCTCTCGATGGCGGATGCCTACATCCGCGCAGGGATGTACAAGACGATCGTCGTCGTCGGCGCCGAGGTGCTCAGCACGGCGCTCGATAAATCATCGCGCGGACGCGACACCGCAGTGATTTTTGCCGACGGCGCGGGCGCGATCGTCGTCACGGCGTCGGACGACGCTGAGGGCTCACGCATCCTTTCGTGGGATTTGCACTCCGACGGTGCAAATGCCGAAAAGCTCTGGGTCGATTCACCGGGTTCGATCTACCATCCGCGCAACCAGGCGTCGCATCTCGACAGTCGCGTGTATCCGTTCATGGACGGTCGCGAGACGTTCCGTCACGCGACCACGCGAATGCCCGAGTCGGTCCGCGCGGTGCTCGAGCAAGCCGGGAAGACGGCGGCCGATATTACGCTGCTCATTCCGCATCAAGCGAACCTGAGGATCTCCGAGTCGGTGCAGAAGACGCTCGGACTCCGCGACGATCAGGTCTACAACAACATTGACCGCCTCGGCAACACCACGGCGGGCACAATCCCGATTGCGCTAGACGAATGTGTGCGCGCGGGCAAACTCAAGCGCGGTGACCTGCTGGCGATCACCGCCTTCGGTTCCGGATTCATGTGGGGGAGTGCGCTCATCCAGTGGTAGTGCAGTCGCTCTGACGCCCGCGGTTACACTGTGCGGTCGAGCGCTTCGCGTATCTTGGCGGAGAGTGTCGCGATGGTGAACGGTTTCTGCACCAGCACGACATCGCGCTCGAGCAGCTGACGGTTCAGTATGACATCATCCGAATATCCCGACGCGAAGAGGATCTTGATCGTCGGCCGCAGTAGCCTGACGCGTTCGGCCAGCTCGCGGCCTCCCATCGCTGGCATGACGACGTCGCTCATCAGCAGATCGATCGTCCCGCGATACTCGTCGAGCATCCGCAGCGCCGACGCTCCGCCGTCGGCGGCGACCACCGTATAGCCCAAGGATTCGAGCATACGCGCCGTCACCCTGCGAACGACGGCCTCGTCCTCGACAAGCAGCACCGTCTCGTCGCCGACGAGCGCGCTCATCGCCGCGGTTGGAGTCTTCTGCTCGGCGCGCGGCGACGTGACCGGGAGATAGACGAGTACACTCGTGCCGACGTCAGTCTCCGAGACGATTTCGATATGTCCGTTGCACTGTCGGATGATCGAGTAGCAGGTCGGTAGCCCGAGGCCCGTGCCTTCGCCGCGCTCCTTGGTTGTAAAGAACGGTTCGAAGAGATGTCGCTGGGCCTCGGCGGTAAGTCCGACTCCGGTGTCGCTGACGCGCAGGAGCACGTACTGGCCGGTGCGCAGATGGGGACGTGAGGCCGCGTGTGCAGCGTCGACGACGAAGTCCTGCGTCTCGAGCGTAAGCATGCCGCCGCCCGGCATCGCGTCGCGCGCGTTCACCGCGAGATTGACCAGCACCTGCTCGAGTTGCCCGCGATCGCCCAGGGTCTGACTGAGGGAGGGTTGGAGACGGAGATTGACAATGATGTCTTCTCCCAGTAGCCGGTTGAGCATGGCGTTGGTATCAGTCACGACATCGTTGAGCGACAGCGCAATCGGTTCCGTCAACTGTCTTCGCGCGAAGCTGAGCAGCTGTCGCGTCAGCAGCGTGGCGCGCTCGGCCGCTTTGTGAATGGCGTCGATCGACGGTTTGACCGACGCGTCCTGAGCGACCGGTTCGAGGAGCACCAGCGCGCACTCGCCGAGGATCACCGTGAGCAGATTGTTGAAGTCGTGCGCGATGCCGCCGGCGAGGCGACCGACGGCCTCCACCTTCTGCGATTGCAGCAGTTGGTCCTGCAATTCGTGATTCGTGGTCACGTCGATGAGGGCGCCGATGACGCTTCTCGGGCGGCCATCGTCGTCACGGAGAATGCGCTGCTCGTCTCGGATCCATCGGTATGCGCCGTTCGAGTGACGGAAGCGGTACTCGATCGCTCCCTCGTGCAGTCGGTCGGAGAGCGAGCGGCGACCAAGATTCACACCGTCGTTCGGGTGGAGATTGTTGGACCACCAGCCGGTTTCGAACGCGGCGGAGGGTGGGTACCCGAGCGTCGGCATCAACGCGTCGCTGATCCAGCGCAACTCGATGTCGTGCGCCTGTACTTCGAGTTCGTAAATCACTGCGCCGACGGACGTGACCACGCGCTGCAGCCGTTCCTGCGCGAGGCGAAGTGACTCCTCGATCCGTTGACGGTCGGAGATATCGTTCGCGAGCACCAGCCGCGCCGGGCGGCCCTCGAAGCGCAGCGGCTCCGAGATGATCTCGACGTCGAAAACCCGTCCGTCTTTACTCTGATGGCGCGACACGTGCGCCCGACGCCCGGCATCCGCGATGTCCGCGATCTGCTGACGGAAGTACGGAAGCGATTCGTTCGGGCGGATTTCGTGCAGACTGAGCTCCGCAAACTCGTCATTCGAGTAGCCGTAGCGTTGGACAGCGCTCGCATTGACGGCGAGAAACCGCAGCGACTCGATATCGTATACCCACATCGATTGCGGATTCGAATCGAACAGCGCCCGATAACGGGCCCCGGTATCCGCCAGCTGCATCATGCGTACGTGCAATTCGCTTCGCGCGGCGGTCAGACTGTCGGCCATCCGGTTGAACGACGCGCCGACCTCGTCAAAATCGGTGACTCCGGTGGCCGCCACCCGACGGCTCAGGTCGCCGGTACTGATCGCGCCGGCGACTGTCGAGAGCTCGTCGAGTGGGCGGGTGAGCGCGCGACTGAACCACCAAGACGCGAAAAAGATGGCGAGGAGCAGGACGACGCCCGTGAGCGCAAGGCGCGCGAAGATTTGATTAACCCGTCCATACACGGCGTCGTACGGATACTCGACGACGAACCGCCACGGAGTGCGCGGAACCAATTGTCCGCGCGCGATCGTCGGCGCGCCGGTCTCATCCTTGGCCGAGACCGTCACGGTGTCGCCGGTAGCGGAAAACGGCAGCGGGCGAGAATGCGGGTGGGTGAGATTGGTCCACTCGTCGCCCCGGCTGTTGCCAAGGAGGAAGCTGGGTTGGCCGCCGATCAGTGAGCGAATGCGGTTCGTCGACACTTGGCTGGAGTGCCAGCTCCCAATCAGATACACCGGGCGCGACAGGGCGCTCGATCGGGCAATGACCTGGTAAATGGCACCGTCCGGAACAGCCTTTAATGGACCGACCGCCATTCGCTTCGGCGACTCATATGCGGCGATAAGTTCTCGCGCCTGCGCTGAGTCGAGCGAGACGCTTGGGTCCCACGAACGGAAGAGCAGGGCTCCCGTTCCGTCGCGAACGTCAACGGCGAGCAGCACCTTTGCGTCGTCGCCGATCGCCGACAGGCGCGCGGCGAGCTGCGTGGTGGCTGGATCGTCGGGACGTTGCAGCCAGCGAGTGATCTCGGGACCATCGGCGATCGCTGCGAGTGTATCGCCGTGCGCCTTCACGTTCGCGCCGAGTATTGCCACGAGCTCTTGGCTCACGTGGGCGAGCCGTTCGATGGCCACTGATCTCGCCGCGCTCCGGCCGGTCATGTAGATCGTCGCGCCCACCAAAACCATGATGACCGTGAATGTTCCGCCAAAAAGCAGCATCAGTCGCTGCTGAATCGAACGCGATTGGCGTATCATGGGTACGGCAAACATCGGTCGCGACACTCGGAAGCGCCAGACGACCGGCGCCGATCCCCACGGCTCGATTCGCGATCGCGTCGAGATATGTGGCGCAGGTCACCGTTGGATGCTGCGGTCGGGCCCGGCGCGGATCTCCAATTGGGCCGCTAAGCTATCGGAGCGAGACCGTCGAGCTGGCGCCCCACTCCGCGCCACGCGGCGCGTTCCAGCGATACTCGCGGACGGTCATCGTTCCCTTTTTCGGAGCGATAACGACAATCTGGAACGACAGCTTGGATTCGTCCTCCGCCGAGCGCTTGCCCTTCATCGGCGAATCCACCCGGAAGGTTTTAAGCGCTACCGCGCTGTCCGGGCCGGTGAATATGTAGAACTCGTTCGCGTTATTATGGCCGTGAAAGTACGCCCGGATACGCGGGTGATCGCGCACGAACAACGCGAAGGCGCGCGCTTCGATGGTGGCCGTGCTCGAGCCAGGGGCATCCTTGAACCGCTCGGCGAGCAAGTTCTCGAACTTGTCCCTTGCGTTCATGCCGTGTGCACCGACTGGATTGGTGAACATTTTCGGATCGCCGGCCGGTGGCACGTGCGCAAAGAGAATCACCGGCGCGCCGGCCGTGGCGCCGCGCAGGTCGCCTTCGAGCCATACGCGCTCGGCGGAATCGGGCCAGATGTTGAGGAAGGAAAAGTGGATGCCGCGGACCTCGCGCGAGAAGTGCACTTTGTCCGTCGCGTACTTATATGTCGCGACTGTGCGCGGTGTGACCGGTTTCGTCATCCGGTTGTAGAGCTGCACCATCACGGTCGCATCCGTCGACGGGAAGAGCGGCTTGGTGTAGCCGACGGCATTTGAGGCGTCGTGATTGCCGGGTATCGCCCACACTGGTGTGCGTTCGCCGCGGGCGTTCCTGAGCGTCAATTCGACGAGGTAGTCGTGCGTGAACTGCGCCCACGAGGTTTTGGCACTTTGCACTCCATTTTCCGACCGATTGGCGATATCGCCGGCAACCGCGACGAAGTCGACGCCGCCCACGATGTGTCCCCCCTCGAGACCGCCGTCATTCGGAAAGCGATCGAGCGGAAGCGCGTTGATCGCTGTCCGCATTGCCGCGTTCACTTTCGATGCTGGCACGTTGGTGGCGCCGCGGAACGCGGAACGGGTGATGCCGTAGTGCACATCTGCGATAACAATGAAACGGACGGCATTCGTGTCCTGCGCAGCGACGCGCGATGGAGCGCCAGTCAGCGCCGCGCCGATCGTGAGCGCCAGCGCGTAGGGCGTGCACAGCGTCCGCATTGCGACGCTCAACCGAATTCCTTGTACCACGCCTCGAACGCACGCGGGTAGAACACCTTGCCGAACAACACCCAATCGCCGAGCGACGCTGGGAGCGTAAACGCCGTACCGGCCTCGGCGGCCGGCTGTCCGTTCGCGTGCGCCGCACGGGCGGCCCGCTCGACTTCGTCGAGCATTGCGACGTAGCGGTCCACGTCGGCGGCCTTCGCGAGTGCGCCGTGACCCGGAACGATCGACTCGAATCGCGCGCCGCGCAGCGCTCTCACGGATTTCGCGAGCTGCGTCGGTACGGCGTCGACAAAGTTCGGGAACATCCCGTTCCAGATGAGATCGCCACCGAAGATGACGCGCGGATCGTCGACTTCGACCGAGCAGTCACTCGCCGTGTGTCCGGCGCGAGGGACGACGCGCACGCTGCGGCCGCCAAGGTCGATCTTCGTGATGGCCGTGCCGTCGAGAAGAATGGCGTCGTGCAGTGCGGCGACTCGCGACACATCGTCCGGTTTGTTCCGCTGCAGTACGAGTTCGCGCGTTGCGCCGGTCACGTACACGGCCGGCTTGGCGTCATCCGCGAAATAGCCCGCCACGCCATTCGCGTGATCGGCGTGATAGTGTGTCAGCGCGACGTGCGTCGGCCACTTGCCGGTGAGTTCGCGCGCTTTGCCCGCCAGCCAGAGCGCGCCCTTGGGGTCGTTGAATCCCTCGACCGCGAGCACGGCGCTGCGTCCGGCGATAATGCCGCCGTTCGAAATAGTCGTGCGATCACCGTTGAAAGGCGTCGAGATCAGCGCCCAGACACCGTCGACGACTTTCTCGAGCGACCCGAACGGTTCGCGCGCCACTACCGGACCGCGCGGCACCGCCCAGAGTGCGCGGGCAGTCGCTGGCATCACGCTCGCGGCAAGGGCGATGTGGGCGGTGCAACTCGCCGCAGTCGATACGAATTCGCGCCTCGAAAGGTGTTTCATAGCCGGAGTGGGAGAGAACGAGAAACGGCGGAACACAGAACACACAGAACACACAGAATAACTGAACACAGAACACGCAGATACCACAACGGCATCGGGAACGGCAACTTCAAAACTGCACGACTCTGGCCGAACACACGCCTGAGTTACAGTATTGTGACGTCGAGTGTTCCCTCTCTGGAGACCGCCTGTGTCGAAGAAAGATCCGTCGCGCCGCGACTTCGTAGAGAACACGGCGAAGGCCGCGATCGCCGCCGCGTTCCTTCCTTCCGGCTTTCCGAGCATTGTCCCGCGCCACGTGCTCGGCGGGCTTGGCTTCACGGCGCCGAGCGATCAGCTCAATTTCGCCGTCGTCGGATTCGGCGGAATGGGATCGGGGAACGCGCAGCAGCTCGTCACCGCCGGTCATCGACTGGCCGCGGTCTGCGATATCGATCTCGCCTTCTCCGAGCGCCAGGTGAGCGGCCGTGACAAGAACCGCGACGGATCAATGAACACCAACGGCGCGCTCCTTAAGTCGCAATATGAGAAGGCCGCGAAATATCGCGACTTCCGCGAAATGCTCGACAAGCAGAAAGACATCGACGCCGTCGTCATCGCGACGCCCGATCACAACCACGCCGTCGTTGCGACGGCGGCGATGCAGCTCGGCAAGCACGTCTATGTGCAGAAGCCGCTGACCTACACCGTGCACGAAGCGCGTGTCCTCGCGCAGATGGCGCGCGAGAATCCGAACCTCGCGACGCAGATGGGTAATCAGGGCCACTCGCGTGACGGGACGCGTAACATCGTCGAATGGGTGCAGGCCGGCCTGCTCGGCGATGTGCGTGAAGTGCACGTCTGGACCAATCGCCCCGTCGGCTACTGGCCGCAGGGCATTCCGCGTCCGACGTGGCCGGCGAATCCGGCGAACGCCAGCTTCCGCACGAACTTCGGTCAGGGCGCGATCAACAACGTGCTGGCGGCGCAGATGGCGGCCGCGAACTTCACGATGCCCGACGGCCTCCGCTGGGATCTCTATCTCGGCGGTTGCCCCGAAGACATCGCATACCATCCGGCGTATCACCCATTCAACTGGCGCGGATGGATCGACTTCGGCGTCGGCGCGCTCGGCGACATGGGCGCGCACTTGATCGACCAGCCGTACTGGGCGCTCGGTCTCACGCAGCCGACGGCGATCGAAGCGAGCTCGACGCCGTGGGGGACGATGCGCGTGCCACCCGCCGATCCGAGTGCGCCGGCGGGCTCACCGGCGTCGCGGCCGAGCAACAGGAACGTCTCGTATCCTGTCGCGACGCAAGTGCACTACGATTTCCCGGCCCGCGGCAAGAAACCGGCAGTGAAGCTGCATTGGTACGACGGCGGTCTCCTTCCGCCGCGTCCGGCGATGCTTCCGATCGACGTTCCGCTCAATCCCGACGGCGGCGTGCTCTTCGTCGGCGACAAGGGCGTGCTGATGCACGAGACGTACGGCGACAATCCGAAAATGTGGCCGGAGTCGCTCAACGAAAAAGCGTTGAAAGTACCGAAGACTGTCGAGCGCATCACCGTCTCGCACGAAGAGAACTGGGCGAACGCGGCGCGTGGAATGAACAAGACGAGCTCACCGTTCGAGTACGCCGGCGCGCTCACCGAAACGATGTGCCTCGGCATCGTCGCGCTCCGCACCGGGCAAGGAAAGAAGATTCTCTACGATGCCGCGAAGGGCGAGATCACCAACCTTTCGGAAGGCAACGCGTATCTGACGCGTCAGTATCGGAAGGGTTGGGAGGTGTAGTGCTCTCCTGCGGATGCCGCGCACCGGATGGCGATTATGACGAAGCTGTCATTATCGCCATTTCCGTTCGTTCGACGCGCGAATCCCGCTCTCAACGATAGGTTGGACGCCATCGTAGAACAGTGATAGTCGGTACTCCATCGCGTCTCCCCACCCGCAGGTACTCCATGAAATCGTCGCGGCTCTTCCGCAACGCTTCGCTCGCGCCGGTGCTTGCGCTCGCGCTACTCGCTCTCTCCGGCGGGACCTCGATGTTCGCGCAGGCGCTCGATTCGGCGACGATCGCCGGCATGCGCTGGCGCAACGTCGGCCCTGCAACGTTTGAAGGACGTCTCTCCGACGTCGTCGGCATTCCCGGCCCGAGCAAGACGATCATCGTCGCGGCGGCCGGCGGCGGCATCTGGAAGAGCACCAACGGCGGCACGACGTGGCGCCCGACGTTCGACGACAAGCGCGTCATCTCGATGGGGATGCTCGCGATCGCGCCGAGCGACACGCAGCAGGTGTGGGCCGGCACGGGCGAGCCGAACTCTCGTAACTCGATCGAGCCCGGCGGCGGCATTTATAGGAGCACCGATGGCGGCATCACGTGGACGCTCATGGGGCTCGAGAAGACGCAGCACATCGGCCGCATCGTCGTCCATCCGAAGGATCCGAACACCGTGTATGTCGCGGCGCTTGGCGCGGCATGGAAGTCGAATCCGGAGCGCGGCGTTTACAAAACGACCGACGGCGGCACGACCTGGACGAACGTCAAGTTCATCTCCGACAAAGCCGGCTTCGTTGACATCGCGATGGATCCGCGCAATCCGGAAGTGCTCTACGCGGCCGCGTGGGAGCGTCTTCGTTCGCCGTACTCGCTAAAGAGCGGCGGCGTCGGCTCCGGCTTGTTCAAGACGATCGACGGCGGCAAGACGTGGACCGAAGTGAAGGGTGGAGGTTTCCCGGCCGGCACCAAGGGGCGCATTGGCTTGTCGATCGCGCCGAGCAATGGCGACTACGTGTATGCGATCGTCGAAGCCGCCGATTCGAGCAAGGACGGCAGCTACAAGGGCGAGAGCGCGCCGAAGGCGAACGGCCTCTATCGCTCGACCGACGCCGGCAAGACGTGGACGCAGATGAACAGCTACAACGTTCGTCCGTTCTATTACTCGCAGGTGCGCGTCGATCCGAAGAACCCGAACCGGGTCTACTACTCGTCGACGCAGCTGCAGGTCTCCGATGACGGCGGCAAGACCGGCCGCAACGCCGCGCAGAACGTGCACGTCGACGACCACGGCATCTGGATCGATCCGAACGATCCGGAGCGCTGGTATCTGGCGAACGACGGCGGCCTGTCGATCACGTACGACAAGGGCGGCAACTTCACGCAGACCACCAACCTGCCGATCGGCCAGTTCTACGAAGTGAGCTACGACTTCGCCGTGCCGTACAACATCTGTGGCGGCGCGCAGGACAACGGATCGTGGTGCGGCCCGAGCAAGCGCAAACAGGCGGTGAACAACTCGTACTGGTACACGGTCGCCGGAGGCGACGGGTTTTACACCGCGCAGGATCCGACCGATCCGAACATCGTGTACGCCGAATCGCAGGGCGGCAACGCGTCGCGTTTGAACGTGAAGACGGGCGAGCGCACGAATCTCCGCAAGCCGTCGTGGCAGGCACGCTACAAGTACTGGGAAGATTCGATCGCGGGCATCCGCGGCGATCCGCTCAAGCCGGAGACGAAAGACATTACGAAGGCGCTCGCGCCGTTGCGTGCCGCGCAGAAGCTCGATTCGATCGATTTCGATCTGCGCTTCAACTGGAACGCGCCGTTTTTCCTCTCGCCCCACAATCCGGACGTCTTCTACTTTGGCGGCAACCGGCTCCTCAAGAGCACGAAGCGCGGCGACGATCTCTACATCATCTCGCCGGATCTGTCGAAGAAAAATCAGGCGAAACTCGACACCGCGCTCATCTACACGGGCGGCATCACGCTCGACGCGACCGGCGCCGAGACGTACGGCACGATCGTCGCGCTCGCCGAATCGTACGTGAAGCCGGGGCTTCTCTTCGCCGGTACCGACGACGGCAACGTCTGGAAGAGCAACAATGACGGTTCGTCGTGGGAGAATCTCTTCACCGCGAATCGCTTCCCGGGGTTGCCGGCTGGTGACATCTACGTCACCCGCATCGAGCCGTCGCACTTCGATACGCTCTCGTTCTACGTCGCCTTCGAGGGTCATCGCTCGAACGATTTCACGCCGTATCTCTACGTCACCATCGACGGCGGCAAGACGTTCAAGTCGATCGTCAACAACCTGCCGAAAGACGGCCCAGCGGACTTCCTCCACGTCGTGCGCGAAGATCCGAAGAACCGTGATCTGCTCTTTGTCGGTTCGTCGCTGAGCGTCTACGCCTCGGTCGATCGTGGCGCGACGTGGTCGAAGTTCTCCACCGGCTTCCCGTCGGTGCCGGTGTACGACCTCAAGATTCATCCGCGCGATCACGACCTGATCGCATCGACACACGGTCGCAGCTTCTGGATCGTCGACATCCTCCCGCTCGAGCAGACGAACGCGAAGGTGATCGCGGCGTCGGCGCACCTCTACGAGCCGAAGACGGCGTACCAGTGGGGTGAGGGTCCGACCCTCTTCTCCGGCGGCAACGGTAACGGACAGGCGTTCTTCCAGACGCCGAGTCCGACGTACGGCGCGGAAATCTCGTATCGCCTCGGCGCGAACCAGCCGACTGGTTCGGTGAAAATCACGGTGACGAATGTCGCCGGCGAGGAAATCGCATCGCTCAACGGCTCGACGACAGCCGGTGTGCAGAGCGTCAACTGGAACTTCCAGGGTCGGCGTCCGGCCGCTGCTGCGCCGCTCTCGGCGTCGGAAAAGCGCGACAGCATTCTGAAGGCCGTGCGCGGACCGATCGTCCTCGACTCGCTCAAGAAGGCCGGCTACGACAGCACGGCGCTCGCGCAGGCGAAGCTGATTCTCACCCCGCCGGCTGGCGGTATCGCGGCCTTTGCTGGTCGTGGCGGTCGGGGTGTTGGCCCGGCGTGTGAGCGTCCGCTCGTGCAGTGGGACACGTTCTGTGCGCGACCGGCCGAGCTCTCGGTCGGAGGTGGCGGTGGAGGCGGTCGCGGAGCGGCTCCGACGCCAGCCGTGCTCAAGGTGCTCAGCCTGATTGGCATCAGGGCACCTGCCGGTGGGCGGGGCGGTGGTGGCTTCCCGGGCTTCGGTGGCGGAGCGGGCACGTTCGTCGTCGGAACCGGCGACTATCTCGTCACGATGACGGTCGGCACGCAGACGTTCAAGCAGGTGCTGCATGTCGAACGCGTGAGCGGCGGTGATGATATCGGTTCACCGTTTGGAAACGACGAAGATCACGATCAGTAGGTAAACGGTACACGCGCTTTTTCATTCCCTCATCTCGCACTTGTGTCACGAGCTTTTCTCAATCGCCTGCGGCTCGGCGAGGCCCAACTCGGCACGATCCTCACGATCGCCGAACCGACGCTGGCGCTACCGATCGCGATGCTCGGGTACGACTGGCTCTTTCTCGATGGTGAGCTCGGGACGTTCGCGCCTGGAAACATTGCGCCGGTGATCGACGCGATCGGCGAACGCGTCGCCTGTTTCGTTCGTGTGAAAGCGCTCGAACCTGAATGGATTGACGCGGCGTTCGACGCCGGCGCGACGGGCGTCATCGTTCCGCTCGTCAGTACGCCGCACCAAGCCGCACGGGCGGTGGAGCTCACCGCCGGCCGGGGTCTCGTCGTCGTGCAGGCCGAGACGCGCGATGCCGTACTCAATATTGACGCGATCGCCGGCATGCGCGGCGTCGATATCGTACTGATCGGCCCCAACGATCTCTCCGCAAGCCTCGGCATTCCTGGCGAACTGACGCATTCCGACTATCGCGCGGCGGTCGTCACGATTGCCCACGGCTGCAAACACGCCGGCGTTCCCGTCGGGATCTATGCCGCCACTGTGCCGACCGCGCGCCCGTACTTTGCCCGGGGATTCACGTTCATCGTCGTCGGCGTCGACAAGCAGCTGCTTGTCGGCGCGGCGAAGATGCAGTTGATGGCGCTGCGAAGCACCGAGTAGGCGCCGTCGCGGCGTTCACTCGCGACTCTTCTTCTTGATCTCATACAGCGCGGCGTCGGCCTTCTCGAGCGCCTCGCTGAGTGGAATATCGGTGTCGAGCTGGCTCATCCCGACGCTCGCGCTCACGCGATAGAGCTGCGACGATGGCCGAAGCGCTGCGATTGCGCCGGTGAGTCGCTGTCCGATTTGCTCGGCGGCGTTCTCCCCGCCTTCACCGATCAGTGCGACGAACTCGTCGCCGCCCCAGCGGGCGACGATGTCCGATTCGCGGAGCACCGTTTTGAAGGCATGGGAGACGAGGCGGATCGCCGCATCGCCGGTGGCGTGACCAAAGGTGTCGTTGATCGCCTTCAGGCCGTCGATGTCAGCGAAGACGACGACGGGGACGCGTTTGTCGCGGCGCGCCCGGATGCGCTCCTGCTCGGCGAAGAGCATGAAGCCACGCCGATTGCCGAGCCCGGTGAGCTCGTCGACGAGCGCGAGCGCGTGAAGATCGCGTTCGAAGCGGAGCTGCTGCGTGATGTCGCGCGCGAGAATCACGATCGCCGGCCGCCCAACGTACTGGCACGGACTCGCCGTGACCTCGACGTCGACGAGCCGCCCTGTCGCGCTGCGCACGTCGCCGCGCAGTCGCGGCGCCGTCTTGCCACGCGGTGCAACCGGCGGGTGCTCCAGCTTCGCGCGGAACTCCGGCTCGACGAAGTCCGCGATGTGTTTCCCTGACAAGGCGTTCTCGCTCTCGACGCCGAGCAATATCGCGGCGGCCGGATTCGCAAAACAGATCAGGCCGTCGGCGAAGACGAGCACCGCGTCGGGTGAGAGTTCGAGCAACTGCCGATACCGCACTTCGGTTTCGCGCAGTGCCCGCAGCTGTCGGCCGGCGGCCCAGCGTCCGACGGCAAGTGCCGAGGCCGTGACGAGGGCCGCAAAAAGTCCCGTCCAAAGCATCCACGCCGGAATTCCTTTCGGTACTTCCGGGACGTGCACGTCATGGCGCGTGCGTGGCACGACCTGCCAGACGACGGGATCGTCTGGATTGTCCTGATAGCGCGTCATGATGCCGGTGACGACGACACTGTCTTCGTACCGAACTCGGGAGAGATCGACCGGCGTCCCGTGATTTCCCGGAACCCAGACCGTGAGCGTCCCGTTCGCGTCCGGTCTCATATCGCGCAGTCGAAGCCACTGACCTCCTTCCGATATGCCGTAGCCGGCAACGCGGCCGCGCGCCCGTACGAGACGGCCGTCGAAATGCAGAAACAGGGTCTGATCGATCGGCAGCTCGGCCGGGATCACGAGTCGCGGCACCCCTTCGATGATGCGCAGCCCCGAGGCGAAGAGCTCGATGTTGCCGCGATACGACTTCACGATACCGGTGGCGACGACTGAGTCGCCCTCGAGCACGTTCGCGTCGATCGAGCGCGAGAAGATGCGCATGCCGCCCGTGCTGTCCTGGACGGCAATGTCGAAAACCGTTGATTGCAGTGCGCCGGTGCTGGCGGTCGCGCGTCCGGTGATGATCACGGTATCGCCGGTCTCGCGGTGTCCGCGCGCTTCGAGGATCGAGACGGCGTGTTTCGGTTCCGCGGCGGGGCGAGTCTGGGCCGTCGCGGGCGCGGCCAGCGAGATGAGGGCGGCGATGGACGTGATGCGGAGCGAAACGAGCATGGACGGCGGGCGGGTACGAGGGAGAGACGCGACGGCGCCATAAGATGCATCCGCGCGGCAGTCGGCGCGAGCGCCGCCACGTGCGCCGAAGCTTGCCCCTCAAGGCGCATTCATATAAGTGCGCGGTTTGACAGCGTTCGCGCCATCGGAGAACTTCCGTTGTGATCACCCGCTGAGGAGTGCGCTGTGCGCGTTGTTGTGTCAATCGTCCGATTCACGTTTGCGACGGCCGTCACGTCGACTTCGGTGAGCGCGCAGTCCGCGCCTATACGTGGGGCTCGGCCTGCGCCGAGTTCGCGGAAACGGAAAAGGGAGCGCTATCTGTGGGAATGCTCGCCGATCTCGCGGTGCTCTCGCAGGATATTTTTACGGTACCGGTCGATAAGTCGGCGGGAAGGTGGTGCACGACGCGAAGGTTCTCGTCGCGAAGCCGTAACCTGACGTCGCCCGTGTACGAATCACATTTTCGCCGAGTTGATCGTGTCTGATCCTGTACTCAGCCCCCGCGACGTCGCCTTTCAGCTGTATGAAGTGCTCGACACCGAGTCCCTGACGCAGCGTCCGCGATTCGCCGAGCATTCGCGTGAAATGTTCGACGCCGTGCTGGACACGGCGCGCGGCATCGCCGATACACACCTCGGCAATCATCGCAAGAAGAACGACGCCGAGGAACCGCGCGTCGTGGACGGCAAAGTCGTGATGATCCCCGAAGTGATGGCCGGGCTCATGGCGATTGCCAATGCCGGGTTCATTTCGTCAGGGCACGATGCCGATATCGGTGGCATGCAGTTGCCGCACTCGGTGACCGGCGCCGCGCTCGCGTACTTCGACGGCGCGAACTGCGCGACGACATCTTATGCCGGCCTCACCGCCGGTGCGGCGAATCTCATCGAAGCGTTCGGCACGCAACATCAGAAAGATATCTTCCTTCCGCCGATGTTCGCCGGTCGCTTCACGGGCACGATGGCGTTGACGGAGCCCGATGCGGGATCGTCGCTCTCCGATATTCGCACGATGGCGACGCTGGCCGAGAGCGGCGTCTATCACATCACCGGGACGAAGATCTGGATTTCAGGTGGCGATCACGAGCTGTCGGAGAACATCGTCCACATGGTGCTGGCGCGCATCAAGGGAGCGCCCGAGGGGACGAAGGGCATTTCGCTGTTCATCGTGACGAAGAAGCGCGTCGGCCTCGACGGGAGCTCGGGCGAGCTAAACAACGTGACGCTCGCCGGCATCATTCATAAAATGGGGTGGAGGGGCACGACGAGCGCGCTGCTCAATTTCGGCGAGCACGGCACGTGCGTGGGATATCTGGTCGGTGAGCCCAACAAGGGGCTCTCATACATGTTCCAGATGATGAACGACGCGCGCATCGCCGTCGGCCGTTCGGCGATGGCGATGGGCTATGCCGCGTATCTGTATTCGCTCGACTATGCGAAGACGCGCCGTCAGGGACGCATTCCCGGCGAGAAAGATCCGCTGCGCCCGCCGGTAACGATTATCGAGCATGCCGATGTCCGTCGCATGTTGTTGCAGCAGAAGGCCGCGTGCGAGGGATCGCTCAATCTGATTCTGCTTTGCGCGCGCCTCATGGACGATGAGGCAACCGGCGCGACCGAAGACGATCGCACACGCGCCAGGCTGTTGCTCGAGATGCTGACGCCGATTGCAAAGGCGTGGCCGAGCACGTCGTGTCAGGAAGGAATTTCCAACGCCGTGCAAGTGCTCGGCGGCTATGGCTACGCGCGTGAGTATTCGGTGGAGCAGTACTATCGCGACAATCGTCTCAACCAGATTCACGAGGGGACGAACGGTATTCAGGCGCTCGACCTCCTTGGCCGAAAGGTGACGCAAGAGAAGGGCGCGGCGTTCACCGCACTTGCCGCACTGATGTCGGCGGCTGTCGTCGATACCCCGCCCGAGTTGGCGGCGCTTGGCGAAGCATTCGATGCCGCGATCGCGCGACTGTCGGCGACGACGCGGTCGATTGTCGGTGCGATGATGAAAGATCCGGCGCGCGGTCTTGCGAATGCGACGGCGTATCTCGACTTGACGAGTCGCACAGTGTACGCCTGGCTCTGGTTGCGGCAGGCGTCGGTTGCCCAGCGCGCGCTCGCGAAGGGCGCTGGCCCCGACACGGCGTTCTATCAGGGAAAAGTGCAGACAGCGCGCTACTATTTCGCCCATGAGTTGCCGAAGACGATCGCCGATGCGGCGCTGCTCGACGGCGTTGACACGACTGCGTTCGACATGGCCCACGACTGGTTCTGAGATGCGATGCCCTCGCGCGGTGATCGCCGCTACTGCGCTCGCGTTCCCGGCGTACTCAGGCGCCCAAGACAAAGCGGCGACGCCGATCACCTTTCAGGCGGTCGCCGCCCTCACCGCGCCCGCGCCAACGCTTCGCGAGTCGTACGGCGCCGACTCCTCGCAGTTCGGCGAGCTACGCCTGCCGACTGGGACGGGACGCTTCCCGACGATCGTGTTGGTGCACGGCGGCTGTTGGCGTTCCGAGTACGACTATCGCTATCTCAACGCGATGGCGCAGGCGCTTGCCGACTCGGGGTATGCCGTCTGGACGATCGAGTTTCGGCGCGTCGGCAATACGGGCGGAGGCTGGCCGAACACCTTTCTCGACGTCGGCGCGGCGACGGACCATCTGCGTGAGTTGGCGAAGCGCTTTCCTGTTGACACGAATCGCGTCGTCGCCGTCGGACATTCGGCTGGCGGTCAGCTCGCCCTCTGGCTCCCGACGCGTCGCCGTCTCGCCGCGGGGACGTCACTCTACACGAAATCGCCGATGCGGGTGCGCGGGGTCCTTGCGATTGACGGCATCACCGACATGGGTGCGTTTGCGCGGGCGAAGAGCGTCGGCTGCAACGCCGCGACGCCGCAGTTGATGGGCGGAATGCCCGATTCGGTCCCCAATCGGTACCTCCAGGTCGATCCGATCGCTCGCGTCCCACTCGGCGCGCGCTCCCGGTTGCTGCAAGGCTATCTCGACCAGATCGTACCGATGGAGCAGGCCCGGAGTTTTGCCGCACGCGCGAGCGCCGCAGGCGACGAGTCACAATGGACGTTGCTCGAGTCGGCCGGTCACTTTGATGCGGTGTCGCCGCTCTCTCCGGTGTTTTATCACGTGTTCGATGAATTGCGATCGCTGTTTGATCGATAACCCGTACCGAGGTTCCCGTATGAAGCTGTTGCATTCCCCGGTCATAGCGCTCGCGGTGCTCGCGACCAGTTCCATCAACCTGCCGGCGCAGTCGAAGTCGCCCGAGCGGGCGAGAACGCATTGGGATACCGTCGCGCACGATCTGTTCAAGGAACTTGTCGAGATCAACACGACGCAGAGCGTCGGCAGCACCGCGAAGGCCGCGAAGGCGATGGCGGCGCGGATGAAGGCCGCGGGATTCCCGGATTCCGACGTCGTCGTCGTCGAAAATGCGCCGCGGCTCGGCAATCTCGTCGTGCGACTGCGCGCGAAGAAATCGGTGCGGAAGCCGATTCTCTTGCTCTCGCACATCGACGTCGTCGAGGCGAATCCGGCAGACTGGACGCTTCCGCCGTTCACCTTCACCGAGAAGGACGGCATTTTTTATGGTCGCGGCACCTCAGATAATAAAGATGACGCCGCGATCGACCTCGCGCTGTTGCAGCGACTGCGCGCCGAGAATACGCCGCTCGACCGCGACATCATCGTCGCGCTCACGACGAACGAAGAGACGACCGGCGAGAACGGCGTTGATTATCTGCTCAAGAATCGCCGCGAACTGATCGACGCCGAGTTCGCGCTCAACGAAGGCGGCAGCGGACGTGTCCGCGACGGCAAAAAGATCTCGCACGACGTGCAGCAAGCCGAAAAGGTCTATGTCGACTTCCAGCTCGAGACGACGAACCCGGGCGGCCACAGTTCCCGCCCGCTGAAAGACAACGCGATTTACGATCTCGCGGCCGCGCTCGGAAAAATTGCCGCGTACGATTTCCCGGTCGAGCTGAACGCCGTGACGAAGGAGTACTTCAAGCGCTCGGCCGCTGTGGTCGACCCGAAAATCGGCTGGGCGATGACGGCGATCGCCGAGAACCCGAAGGATGTCGCCGCCGCGAACGCGCTGAGCGCCGACCCGAGTTACAACTCGCAACTTCGCACGACCTGTGTCGCGACGATGCTCGAGGGCGGGCACGCCCCCAATGCATTGCCGCAGCGCGCGCGTGCGAACGTGAACTGCCGCATTCTTCCGCAGGACGACCCGAAGGACATTCAGCAGCAGCTCGCGAAGGCCGTCGCGAATCCGAAGGTGGTCATCACGATGAAGAACGAGCCGAAGCCGAGCGCGCCGTCGATTCTCCCGAATGAACTGATGCGCGAGGTGGAGCGCATTACCGATCAGCTCTGGCCCGGAATCGGCGTGATTCCGACGATGGCGACCGGCGCCACCGACGGGCTGTACCTGCGGAATGCCGGAATCCCGGTGTACGGAATCGCCGGGCAGTTCTACGGTGACAGCAACGCGCACGGGATGAACGAGCGGATTCCCCAACAGGCGTTCTACGATTCGCTCGAATTCATGACCCGGTTGGTGAAGAATCTCAGCCGTCCGGTCGTAAACTGACTACATTTAGGGGATAGGCCCGGGCGCGCCGCGCCCGGGCTTTTCCTTTTCATGCAGGATTTTTTGTGTCATTCAGTTCACTCAAGCTTCATCCATCGCTCCAGCAGGGCCTGAAGGAACTCGGCTACACCCGGCCGACCCAGATTCAGACCGATGCGATTCCCCCGGCGCTCGAAGGGCGCGACGTCCTCGCCTGCGCGATGACGGGCAGCGGCAAGACCGCCGCCTTCGTACTGCCGATTCTCCATAAAATGATGGAAAGCCCGCGCGGTAAGACGCGCGCGCTCGTCCTCACGCCGACGCGCGAACTCGCGGCGCAGATTCTCCAGAGCGTCAACGATCTGGCGGTGCACACGCCGATCACCGGCGCGGCGGTGTACGGCGGCGTCGGCATGGGCCCGCAGGAACATGCGTTCCGCAGCGGCGTCGATATTCTGATCGCCACGCCGGGACGTCTCCTCGACCACTTCCGTCAGCCGTACGCAAAACTCGACGGGCTCGAGTATCTCGTCTTCGACGAAGCCGACCGGATGCTCGACATGGGCTTTCTCCCCGATATCCGCCGCGTCATTCGCCATCTGCCGGCGAAGCGTCAGACGCTGTTCTTCAGCGCCACGATGCCGCCCGCGATCGCCCAGCTCACGCGCGAGATGCTGAAGAACCCCATTTCGATCAACGTCGAGCGTCAGGCGGCGCCGGCGGTCGGCATCACGCAGGCGGTCTATCCGGTCGCGCAGGAATTGAAGTCGGCGCTGCTCATCAAGCTGCTCCAGAGCGGCGATATCAAGCAGGCGCTCGTTTTCACGCGCACGAAGCACCGCGCGAATCGTCTCTCCGAGCATCTCGTGAAGGCGGGGATCAAGGCCGAGCGGATTCACGGCAATCGTTCGCAGAGCGCCCGTACCGCGGCGCTCGCCGGCTTCAAGGATGGCACGTATCGCGTGCTCGTGGCAACCGACATCGCGGCGCGCGGCATCGACGTCGAGGCGCTCGGGCATGTCGTCAATCTCGACGTCCCGGCGGTCGCCGAGGACTACATTCACCGCGTCGGTCGGACGGCGCGCGCCGAGATGACGGGTGACGCACTGACCTTCGTCGCACCGGATGAAGAGAACGATTTGCGGGCGATCGAAAAGGCGATCGGCAAACGTCTGCAACGCGTGACGGTCCCGGATTTCGACTACAAGGCGAAGCCGGAAGGGCGTCTCGAAGTACCGCTCGCCGAGCGCATCGCCGAGATCCGCAAGCGGAAGTCTGAGGATCGCGCACGCGCGGCAGACAAAGCGAAGCGTCGTGGACAGCCGGCGCCGAGTCGCGGGCCGAGTCGTGGCCCCAGCCGCGGCCCGAGCCGTGGTCCGAGTTCGGGTGGTCGCGGCGGGAGCGGCGGACCGTCGAGAGGCGGTCCGTAGGGAACAGTCTTGACTCCATTTGCATACATGTAGGTGAGGCCGCGCGGTGCGCGCGGCCTTTACCTGGAGAACTCAATATGTCGATCAAAAAGCCCGTCAATCCTGAACTCAAAGCGAAACTCACGCCGGTTCAGTACGAAGTCACGCAGTGCAGCGCCACCGAGCAGCCGTTCAACAACGAGTTCTGGAATCATCACGACTCCGGGATCTACGTTGATATTGTCTCGGGCGAGCCGCTTTTTTCCTCGACCCACAAGTTTGACTCGGGCACGGGCTGGCCGAGCTTCGTCCAGCCGATCGACCCGAAACACGTTGTCGAGCACACCGACAGCACGTTCGGTATGCGCCGCGTTGAAGTGCGGTCGTCGGAAGGCGACTCGCATCTCGGCCACCTCTTTCCCGACGGCCCCGGTCCATCCGGACAGCGCTACTGCATCAACTCGGCGTCCCTGCGCTTCATCGCGGTCAGCGATCTCGAGAAGGAAGGCTACGCGCAGTTCAAGGCGCTGTTCGATCAGGCGGCGAAGTGACCGCATCTACCGAGCTCGCGACGCTCGCCGGCGGCTGTTTCTGGTGTCTCGAAGCCGTCTTTCTCGAGTTGAAGGGCGTGCACGGAGCAAAGAGCGGATACACGGGCGGGCGGCGTCCCAATCCGACCTATGAACAAGTGTGTAGCGGCACCACGGGTCACGCCGAGGTCGTGCAGGTGTCGTTCGATCCGTCGGTCATCTCGTACCGCGATCTGCTCGATGTCTTCTTCACGATTCATGATCCGACGACACTGAACCGTCAGGGCAATGACAGCGGCACGCAGTATCGCTCGGCGATCTACACGCATTCGGCCGAACAGGAGCAGACGGCGAAGGCGACGATCGCCGAGTTCACGTCGGCGAAGGTATGGGACGACCCGATCGTGACTGAGGTGACGCCGCTCGATGTGTTTTATCCGGCGGAGAGCTATCACGATAACTATTTCGCACAAAATCCGGGTAATCCGTATTGCGCAGTAGTGATCGCGCCGAAGGTATCGAAGGCGCGGAAGCTGTTTCTGGAAAAGCTTTCGAAATAGTTTCGCTACGGAGCTAAATCGGGGCGCAATGCCGCCGCACCGCGAAGGTAGACGTGCACTGCGCGCGGCGCGCGAGGAATGGCGTGCACCATCACACGAATGCAGAGTGGCATCGCGCCGGCGACCGACATCTCGGTCGCACACAGCATCGGCACGTCGTGCCATCCGGACACATCCCGCGCCGTGCGGGCGGGGAAGTCGCTCGTGATGTCTGGCGTCGCGGTGAAGAATGCGTCGAGGACGTCGTCGGTCGTGAGACTGTTGCGCGCGATGAGCGTTGCGATCAACGCTTCGGTTGCTTCGCTCACGAGTACCGCCGTATCGGCCTCAATCGTAATCGCCCCGCGAATGGCGAGGTACGGTCGCGATGACGGCGTGTCGTGACGGCCGACTGCCAGCGACGCCGTCATCAGAGCGCCACGGCAACGCTGCTGCGCCAAACCGCCCTCCGTGTGTGCGCCGCACCGTCGACGAGTGCGAGTACCGCCGGCAATACGAGCGAGCGGCCCACCGCATCGGCCAATGGCGCCAACTGCCGCATCATCGCATCGAACGCCGCCGGCGTGAGCGACTGCGCACCGTCGCTCAGAGCGCTCTCGGGATGCGGATGTACCTCGA
>JAYVPN010000114.1:0-5760 GCA_043757365.1 Gemmatimonadota bacterium
GAGAACTGGCAGCGTCCGGCCGGCGAAGTATCGGCGCTGATGTCGCTCCTCGAAGAGTACATCCAGAAGGAAACCGACGAACTCGATGAGCAGGGCGTGCAGGTGCGCGTGCTCGGCGAGCTCGAGCGCCTGACGCCGCCGGCTGCGGCGGCGGTCGAACGCGTCGTCACGCAGACGGCGCACAACACGACGCTGCGGCTCAATCTCTTCATCTCGTACGGAGCGCGCGCCGAGCTCGCGCGTGCGGCCCGATTGCTCGCCGAAGATGTGGTGGCGGGACATCTTGCGCCGTCGGAGATCGACGAGAAGCAGTTCGCGCAGCGGCTGTTCACGCACGACTGTCCCGATCCCGATCTCCTCATTCGCACGTCGGGCGAGCAGCGCATTTCGAATTTTCTGCTCTGGCAGGTGGCCTATGCCGAGCTGTACATCTCGTCAGTGCTCTGGCCCGATTTCGGGCGGCGCGAACTTTTCGAAGCGATTCTGGATTTCCAGAATCGCGACCGCCGGTTCGGCCGCGTTCTGGCCTGATCCGCGCGCGTCCCCTCGCAACGCAACTCGTGTCTGAACTCGCCAAACGTATCGCGTTCTCGCTGATCGCGGCTCCCGTGGTCGTAGTCGCCGTCTGGGTCGGCGGCGCGGCGCTGGCGGCGCTGCTTTCGATTGCAGCCGGACTCGGCGCGTGGGAGTTTTATCGTCTCGCGAAGTCGTGCGGCGCAGAGCCGATGTGGTGGCACGGCATTATCGGTGCGGCGCTCGTGCCGCTCGGCGTGCATGCGCAGTATCTCGGACTTTCGGTGCCGCCGCTCGGCGTGTTGATGCTCGTCGTGCTCGAACTGCTTGCGGTTGCCCTGTTGTGGCGCGGCGGACGCGGCAAGCCGCTCGAGGTGGTCGGAATTACGATCCTCGGAATTTTTTATATCGGTGGCATGTTGTCGTACGCGTACGCGCTGCGCTATCACCCGTATGCGATCGGCGCCGCGGCCGGCGCGGCGGTGGTCGTGCTGCCGCTCTTTTGTACGTGGGCGACCGATATCGGCGGGTATGTGTTCGGCCGCTGGCTCGGCAAGCGCAAACTGATGCCGACGGTGAGCCCCGGAAAGACCGTTGCCGGAGCGATCGGCGGTATCGCGACATCGATCGCGATCTGCCTCGTGTTCGTGCAATTCGTACTGCGGCCGGTGGGCTCGCTCACCCTCTCGTGGTGGGGCGCGGTGATCTTTGCGATCGCGATCAGCGTCGCCGGCCAGATCGGTGATCTCGTCGAGTCGATGCTCAAGCGCGAGGCCGGCGTGAAAGACAGTTCACGGTTGATCCCTGGGCACGGTGGCGTTCTCGATCGCGTCGACTCGCTGCTGTTCACATTGCCGGTTGCGTACGTTCTGCTCGGATTCCTCCTGATTCCGGCGCCGCAGTGACCGTCGCGTCGCGCGTGAAGGGCATCGCAATTCTCGGCTCGACCGGCAGCATCGGGACGACCGCGCTGCGCGTCCTCGATCGTCAGCGCGACAAGTTTACGGTCATCGCACTCACGGCGTTCAACAACGCGGCGATGCTCGCTGAGCAGGCAAACGCGTGGAAGCCCGCGTTCGTCGGCCTCGTGAACGACGGTGGTGTGGCAGTGCCCGACAGCTGGGTGCGCGGCGCCGACGCGCTCGTGGAAGCGGCGACGCATCCCGACGTCGATATCGTCATCAATGCCGTCGTCGGCGCGGCCGGGCTCGACGCGACGCTCGCCGCTCTCGAAGCCGGGAAGCGCGTCGCGCTCGCGAATAAAGAGACGCTCGTCGTCGCCGGCGAACTCGCGCAGGCCGCGTGTGCGCGAACCGGCGGCGAAATCGTCCCGGTCGACAGCGAGCACTCGGCCATTCTCCAGTGCCTCGGCGGCCGCGATCGCCGGCACACGTACGACGTCCGCCGCCTCGTGATCACCGCGAGTGGCGGACCGTTTCGTACGTGGAGCAACGAGCGCATTGCCAACGCGACGCTCGCCGACGCGCTGCTTCATCCCACCTGGAGCATGGGGCGGAAGATCACCGTCGACAGTGCGACGCTGGCGAACAAGGCGCTCGAGGTGATCGAAGCGCACTTCCTGTTCGGTATTCCGTACGACAAGATCGACGTCGTGGTGCACCCGCAGAGCATCGTGCATTCGATGGTCGAGTTCACGGACGGGAGCGTTTTGGCGCAGATGGGCGTTCCATCGATGGAGCTCCCGGTGCTCTACGCGCTCACATATCCGGAGCGCGTGGAGGACAGTGGGGTACCACGATTCGATCCGCTGCAGGCGAGCCCGCTCACATTCGAGCCGGTGCGTCTCAATGCATTTCCGGCGCTGCGGCTCGGTATCGAGGCCGGACGCGCCGGCGGTGCCGCACCGGCAGTATTCAACGCGGCCAACGAGCAGGCGGTCGCGCTCTTTCTCGAGAACCGAATGACCTTTGCCGATATCCCGGCGAGTATTGATGTCGCGCTCGCCGCGCACGCGGGAATGCCCGCGGGTGACAAAGCCTCGTTGATGGCCGCCGACGCCGCGGCCCGCGCGACGGTCCGCCAACGTGCGACCGTAACGACGGGAGCGCGCTGATGCTTGCCTGGCTCTCGCCACTCATTGTCCTCGGGCTCGTCGTCTTCGTGCACGAGCTCGGCCATTTTCTCGCCGCGAAAGCCGTCGGCGTCTATGCGCCGCGCTTCTCGCTTGGCTGGGGAACGCCGCTACTGCGCTGGCGCCCGAAGGGCACGGAAACCGAGTACGTGCTCTCGGCGCTGCCGATCGGCGGTTACGTGCGGATGGCGTCGCGAGACGACGAAGCCTCGGCAATCCTCGAGGGCGGTAACGAAACGCTGAAGGAAGGCGCCGAGCACGACAAGCACTGGGATCCCGAGGCGATGGTGCCGAACGGTCCGAAGCCCGTGCCGCAGAACCGCTGGTTCGAGTCGAAGTCGACGTGGCAGCGCGTCGTGATCTTGATGGCCGGCGTCTTTATGAATGTCGTGCTGACGCTCGTGGTCTCGACCGGGATTTACCTGTCCACCGGACGACGCTATGTCCCGGCGGTGATCGATTCCGTAGTCGCGGGCAAGCCCGCGGCGGTCGCCGGCCTGCAGCGCGGCGACAGCGTGACGGCGATCAACGGCGCGGCCGTCCGGACGTGGAGCGACGTGATCGCGGCGATTTCGGCCTCGCCGGAGAAGCCGTTATCCATGGACGTCTCGCGCGCCGGCACCACGGTGACGCTGACGATGACCCCCGAGGCCCAGACGGTGCCGGCCGGCCCGACTGGGGCGCCGCAGCGTGTTGGACGCGTTGGCGTCGGCCCCCAGAACAAGGAAGGGCACGATCCGATGCCGATCGGCGAATCAGTCGTCGCCGGCTGGCACGCGACCTGGGCGATGGCCGGAGCGGTGGTCGGGGTGCTCGGCGGGCTCTTTCAGGGCTCCGTTCACGTCTCGGCGCTCGGCGGCCCGATCGCGATTGCGCGAGAATCGGTGAGGGCGGCCAAGGGCGGGTTCGAGCAGATGTTCACGCTGATCGCCTTTTTGAGCGTGAATCTGGCGGTCTTGAACCTGCTGCCGATTCCGATTTTGGACGGCGGTCAGATTCTGATGACCGTCACGGAGGGGGTACGCGGGAAGCCATTTTCCGACCGTGCCCGGGAGTGGTTCATGCGGATCGGGCTCGGGGTGATCGGCCTCCTGTTTGCGACGGTCATGTTCAACGACATCAAAGGGCTCGTGCTGAGCTTCATGAAATAGGTGCCCCGGGGCTTCGCCCAGAGCACTTTACACAGCATAAATAACGCAGTATGTTGTTATGCTACAACAGAATGACTGACATTAGAGCGTAGGAAGAAACCAATGGCTTTTGTAAAGACTGCGGCGATCGAAAAGAATCGCCTGCACGAAACGGACACCGGCTCGACCCAGGTTCAGGTCGCAGTGTTGACGGAACGGATCAATTACCTGACGGATCACTTCCGCAAGCACGCGAAGGACCATCATGGTCGTCGCGGTCTGCTCAAGATGGTTGGCACGCGCCGCCGTCTTCTGGACTACCTGAAGCGGACGAACATCGACGGCTATCGGAAAATCATTTCCGATCTTGGCCTGCGCTACTAAATCATCGAATATCACGACTCGCGCGGACGCACAATGCGGCCCGCGCGTTTTGTGTTTCTCCTGAGGCAATTTCGACATGATGCATCGCATTGAGCGCACCTTCGCCGGCCGTCCCCTTATCATCGAAACGGGACGCATGGCGAAGCAGGCGGCCGGCTCGTGCCTTATCACGTTCGGCGAAACGATGGTCCTCGCGACCGTCACCGTGAGCGACAAGCGCAGCACGTTGCCGTTCTTCCCACTCACGGTCGAATACAAAGAAAAGACCTACGCCGCCGGCAAGATCCCGGGCGGCTTCATCAAGCGCGAAGGACGCCCGCACGACGAGGAAATCCTCGCCTGCCGCATCATCGACCGCTCGATCCGTCCGCTCTTTCCGGAAGGCTTCCAGAACGAAGTCCAGGTCTTCATCTACGTCATCAGTGCCGACCAGGAAAATGACGCCGACGTGCTCGGCCTCGTCGCCACGTCGTTCGCGCTGAACTCCTCGCGCATTCCGTTCACGACGCCGATCGCCGGCGTCCGGGTCGGCCGCGTGCAGGGAAACTGGGTGCTGAACCCGACGTTCCAGCAACTCGAATACAGCGACATGGATCTCATCGTCGCCGGTTCGCAGGATTCCATCATGATGGTCGAGGGCGGCGCCCTCGAGATCAGCGAAGAAGATGTGGTCAACGCGCTCGGCATCGCGCAGACGGGCATTCGCGAGCTGATCGCGCTTCAGAACGAGCTCCTCCCGAAGGCGCAGGTTGAGGTGATGAAGTGGTCGAAGATCGACGTCCCGGCCGATGTCACCAAGACCGTGACCAAAGCGGCCGAGAAGAAGATGGTCGCCGCGATCAACCAGAAGGACAAGCAGACGCGCATCCAGGCCGTCGAAGCCGTCAAGGACGAAGTGAAGGCGGCGCTGAAGCTCGAGATGCCGGACGATCAGCACGCGCACATCGGCACCGTACTCGGCGACATCGAGTACCGCGTGCTCCGCGATCAGGTACTCGAGTCGGGTCTCCGCGTCGACGGTCGCAAGCCGACCGACGTGCGCGCGATTTCGATCGACACCTCGCTCCTCCCGCGCGCGCACGGCTCGGCGCTCTTCACGCGCGGCCAGACGCAGGCGCTCGTCACGACGACGCTTGGCACGGCCAACGACGTGCAGCGCCTCGACAGCATCGATCACGCGAAGGAAACGACGAAGTCGTTCATGCTCCACTACAACTTCCCGCCGTTCTCGACCGGTGAAGTGCGTCCGATGCGCGGCACCAGCCGCCGCGAAATCGGCCACGGCAATCTCGCTGAGCGCGCGCTGCAGGGCGTGTTGCCGCCGTTCGAGGAATTCCCGTACACGATTCGTATCGTGTCCGATGTGCTCGAGTCGAACGGTTCGAGCTCGATGGCCTCCGTGTGCGGCGGTTCGCTCTCGCTGTTCGACGCCGGCGTGCCGATCAAGGCTCCCGTCGCCGGTGTCGCGATGGGGCTCATCAAGGAAGGCAAGAAGTACGCGATCCTCACCGACATTCTCGGCACCGAAGATCATCTCGGTGACATGGACTTCAAGGTTGCCGGCACGAAGGCCGGCATCACGTCGATCCAGATGGACATCAAGATCCAGGGCCTCGACATCTCGCTGATGGAAGAAGCGCT
>JAYVPN010000115.1:0-5733 GCA_043757365.1 Gemmatimonadota bacterium
ATCCGGTTGGCGATCGCCGCCTGCCGTAGCGAATAATCGTCCTTCTGTGCGCGCTTGCCGAGCGGCGTGTTGATCAGAAGCTGGACCTGATCGTTCTTGATCAAATCGATGCCGTTCGGACGCGCGACGCTCACCTTGTGCACCAAATCGCAGGGAACGCCCCGCTCGCGAAGATACCGCGCCGTGCCGTCGGTGGCGAGAATGCCGAAGCCCATCTCGTGGAACCGGCGGGCGATCCCGACGGCATTCGGCTTGTCGATGTCGTTGACCGTCACAAAGACGTTCCCGCTGAGCGGTAGCCCGTTCCCCGCCGCGAGTTCGGCCTTCGCGAAGGCGGTGCCGAACGAATCGGCGACGCCCATCACTTCGCCGGTCGAGCGCATCTCGGGGCCGAGGATCGGATCGAACTCACGGAACTTCGCAAACGGGAAGACCGCTTCCTTCACGGCGACATACGGGGCGATGATTTCCTTCGTGTAGCCGATATCTTCGAGCGTCTCGCCAAGCATGACGCGCGCGGCGTATGACGCGAGCGGTACGCCGATAGTCTTCGAGACGAACGGGATCGTGCGGCTGGCGCGCGGGTTCACCTCGAGCACGTACACCACGCCGTCCTTGATGGCGTATTGAACATTGATGAGTCCGACGACGCCGAGCGCCTTCGCGAACGCGACCGTATGCGCACGCATCGTCGCGCCATCGGCCTCGCTGATGTTGTACGGCGGGAGCACGCAGGCCGAGTCGCCGGAGTGAATGCCGGCGTCCTCGATGTGCTGCATCACGCCGCCGATCACGACATTGGTGCCGTCGCTGATCGCGTCGACATCGGCCTCGAAGGCGTCCTCGAGGAACGAGTCCACCAGCACGGGGCGATCCTCACTCACACGCACGGCGCGCGTGAAGTAATCGCGGAGGGTGGCTTCGTCGTAGACGATCTCCATCGCGCGGCCGCCGAGCACGTAGCTCGGACGGACGAGCACGGGATACCCGATGCGCGTCGCGATCTCGACGGCGGCATCGACACTCGTCGCGGTACCGCTGGGCGGCTGCGCGACGCCGAGGTCGCGGGCGAGCTGCTCGAACCGGCGGCGATCCTCGGCGGCGTCGATCGCATCGGGCGACGTGCCAAGGATTTTCACGCCGGCCGCCTCGAGCGGACGCGTGAGCTTGAGCGGCGTCTGGCCGCCGAGCTGCACGATCACACCCACTGGCTGCTCGCGTTCGACGATCTCGAGCACGTGCTCGAGCGTCAGCGGCTCAAAATAGAGTTTGTCGCTCGTATCCCAGTCGGTCGAGACCGTCTCGGGATTCGAGTTGACCATGATCGTTTCGTAGCCCTGCTCGCGCAGCGCCAGCGCAGCGCGTACACAGCAGTAGTCGAACTCGACGCCCTGGCCGATGCGGTTCGGGCCGGAGCCGAGAATGACGACCGACTTCTTTCCGGTGCGCGGCGCTTCGGACTCGTCATCGTACGTCGAGTACAGATACGGCGTGTTCGACGGAAATTCGCCGGCGCAGGTATCGACCATCTTGAATGACGGACGCAGCCCCATTTTCCAGCGTCGCTCGCGCACCGTCTGCTCGGTTTCCCCTCGCAGTTTGCCGAGCTGTACGTCGGCGAAGCCGAATCGCTTCATCGTCTTCAGTGACTTGGCGTCGACGTCCGGCAGCGCCGCGTAGTCGCGCTCGGCGTCAACAAGCTCCTGCATCTGCGCGAGGAACCAGGGATCGACTTTCGTGATCTGATGGATTTCGTCGAGCGAAATCCCCGCGAGCATCGCGCGCTTGAGCTGGAAGATGCGTTCCGGCGTCGGCGTCGCCATCGCGCCGCGGAGCGTGTCGAGTGAATCGTCGTTCAGGCGGTCATCGATGAGGCGCTCGGCGACCGTCCAGCCGGCGCGGCCGCTCTCGAGGGCGCGCAGTCCTTTCTGCAGCGCTTCCTTGAACGTGCGGCCGATCGCCATCGATTCGCCGACCGACTTCATCTGCGTGGTGAGTGTGGCGTCGGCGCCGGGGAATTTCTCGAACGCGAAGCGCGGACATTTCACGACGACGTAATCGAGTACCGGCTCGAAGCTCGCCGGCGTCGTCTTCGTGATGTCGTTCGGGAGTTCGTCGAGACGATAGCCGACGGCGAGCTTGGTGCCGATACGGGCGATCGCAAAGCCGGTCGCCTTCGAGGCGAGCGCCGACGAACGTGAGACGCGCGGATTCATTTCGATCACGACCATATCGCCATCGGCCGGATTGACGGCGAACTGAATATTGCAGCCGCCGGCGTCGACGCCGATTTCGCGAATCACCTTGATGGCCGCGTCGCGCATCACCTGATACTCACGGTCGGTGAGCGTCATCGCCGGCGCGACGGTGATCGAGTCGCCGGTGTGCACGCCCATCGGATCGATGTTCTCGATCGAGCAGACAATCACGACGTTATCGGCGTGATCGCGCATCACTTCGAGTTCATACTCCTTCCACCCGATCAGCGACTTCTCGATCAGCAGCTGCGAGATCGGGCTTTCGGCGAGGCCGCGTTTGCAGATCGCTTCGAACTCTTCCTTGTTGTAGGCGATACCGCCGCCCGATCCGCCGAGCGTGAAGGCTGGGCGAATGATCGCCGGAAAGCCGGTCCAGGCGCTGATGGCGAGCGATTCTTCCCACGTGGTCGCGATCTTTCCCTCAGGGCACTTGAGCCCGATCTTTACCATCGCTTCACCGAACAGTTTACGGTCTTCGGCGACGGCGATTGCGCGTGCGTTCGCACCAATCAGCTCGACGCCGTACTTCGCGAGGACGCCATTCTCGTGGAGCGCCATCGCGACGTTGAGCGCCGTCTGGCCGCCCATCGTCGGGAGGAGCGCGTCCGGCTTTTCGCGCTGGATGATGAGCTCGACGAACTCCGGCGTCACCGGTTCGATGTAGGTACGGTCGGCGATTTCCGGATCGGTCATGATCGTCGCCGGATTCGAGTTGACGAGGATGACCTCGTACCCCTCTTCGCGCAGCGCCTTCGCCGCCTGCGTCCCGGAGTAATCGAATTCGGCGCCCTGCCCGATGACGATCGGGCCCGAGCCAATGAGGAGAATGCGATGAATATCAGTGCGACGCGGCATGTATCAGATCGGAAATGATGTCGGCGCGGGAGCGCTGCGGCGCCCACCCGGTATCGGTACGCAACTTTGAATTATCACCAACGAGAATCGGAACATCGACCGGCCGTTCCAGCTCCGGATCGGGAACGAGCGGCGCATTCACGCCGGCGGCGCGCAGCACCTCGGCGGCGACATCGCCCACCGAGACGCCCTGCCCACTGCAGACATTGTAGACCTCACCCGCAAGACCGTGCTCGGCGAGCAGCACATACGCGCGCACGACATCTTCGACGTGTGAGAAGTCGCGCACGGTGTCGGTGTTACCGATCGCAACCGGCCCGCCGTGTTGCTTCGCGTCCAACGCGCGCTCGACGAGCGCCGGCAGCAAAAACGACTTCGCTTGTCCGCGCCCGGAGTGATTGAAGCTCCGCGTGCACACCACCCGCACTCCGGCGGAGCGGAACGCCTCGAGCGCGAATTCTTCCTGCGCCATCTTCGTCGCCGCGTAGAAATTGCGCGGCCGGCATTCGGTATGCTCGTGCATCGGCATCGCCTGTGCATCATGACGGCCGTACTGCTCGGCGCTGCCGACGATGAGGACAACCGGATCGAGCGTACCGGCGGCGCGCCGATCACGGAGCGCCGACAGGAGCCGCACCGTAGCGCCGACATTGAGCTCGAGCGCACTGGTCGGATCGCTCCCCGCGCTCGGAACGAACGCGACGCCGGCGAGATGAAAGACGACATCCGGCATCGCCGCGTCGAGCGCCACAGCCGCCGCCGCGCTCTCGCGCAGATCATCGCGACGCCACGTGATTTCGGCGTGATCTTCGGGTGCGATAACGCCCGCCGTCGGCGGGCTATCGAACGTCGTGCCGGTGACGGACCATCCCCGCCGCGAGAGATCGCGGCAGAGCCACTGGCCGACGAAGCCGCCGGCACCCGTGACCAGCGCCTTCACGTCAACCGTGGCCGGGCCCCGCGCGATGTCGCGCGAGGTCGGCATCCACCATCATCTCGACGAGCTGCTGAAAACGAACCGTTGGCTCCCAGCCGAGCACCGTCTTGGCTTTCATCGGATCGGCGACGAGGAGATCGACTTCGGCCGGGCGCAGGAAACGCGCGTCGAGCTTCACGTAGTCGTTGTAGTCGAGACCAACATGCGAGAACGCGACTTCGCAGAGCTGGCGGACGCTCCACGTCTCGCCGGTGCCGATGACGTAGTCGTCGGGCTCGTCCTGCTGCAGCATGCGCCACATCGCGTCGACGTAGTCGCCGGCGAAACCCCAGTCGCGCTGCGAATCAAGATTGCCGAGACGTACTTCGGTGGCGAGGCCGAGCTTGATGCGGGCGACGGCATCGGTGACTTTGCGCGTCACGAACTCGAGTCCGCGACGCGGGCTTTCGTGATTGAAGAGAATGCCGCTCACCGCGTACAGATTGAACGATTCGCGGTAATTCACGGTGATCCAGTGGCCGTAGACCTTAGCAACGCCGTAGGGGGACCGCGGATAGAACGGCGTGTTCTCCGTCTGCGGCGTCTCCATGACTTTGCCGAACATCTCGCTCGAGCTGGCTTGATAGAAGCGTGCCTTCGGCGCCGCGCGCTTCATCGCTTCGAGCATTTTGGTGACACCGAGCGCGGTAAACTCGCCGGTGAGCACCGGCTGGGTCCACGACGTGGCGACGAAGCTTTGGGCCGCGAGGTTGTAGATCTCGTCAGGATTCGTCTCGGCCATCGCATCGACCAACGACGTCTGGTCGAGGAGATCGGCGGAGAGCAGTTCGATTTTATCGACGAGATGCGCGATGCGCTCGTAGGGTGTCGTGGAGCTGCGACGAACGATGCCGACGACGCGATACCCTTTGGCGAGCAGGAGCTCGGCGAGGTAGGAGCCGTCCTGTCCGGTGATCCCGGTGATGAGCGCAGTTTTCATTGCGTAATTCTAACGTATTGCGAGGTGATTTGCGGACACAAAAAAGGGAGCCGAACGGCTCCCCAGTTTGTGTGCCGTCAGGCGTAGGATCACGCGACGCCAGCAGCCACGCCAGCAGCCACGCCACGCGGGGCGCGCTGGATCTTGCCGGCGGCGAGGCACCGCGTGCAGACCTTGATCTTCATGACTTTGCCATCGATCAGGATGCGGGCGACCTGAAGGTTAGGCTTCCAGGTGCGGCGCGTCTTGTTGTTCGCGTGCGAGACGTTGTTGCCGTGGGCAACGCCCTTCTTGCACGTGTAGCAGATGTTGCGGGCGATAGGTGCCATGGGTCAGCTCTCGATCAGTTCGATACGCGCCATTTCGGCGCCGTCACCCTTGCGGTGACCAACCTTGAGGATGCGCGTGTAGCCACCGGCGCGCGTGGCGAACTTCGGGCCGAGCTCCTGGAAGAGCTTGTCCGCCGCTTCGCGCTTGTGGATGTGCTTGATGGCGAGGCGGCGCGCGTGGAGCGTGCCGGTGCGGGCCTTCGTAATCAACTTCTCGACGAATGGACGGAGTTCCTTGGCCTTCGCTTCCGTCGTCTCGATCGCACCCGACTCGATGAGCGAGGTGGCGAGGTTGCGGAGCAGCGCGAGCCGCTGTTCGCTGGTGCGCCGGAGCGACCGGCCTGCTTTACGGTGACGCATTTATTCCTCAGTGAC
>JAYVPN010000116.1:0-5722 GCA_043757365.1 Gemmatimonadota bacterium
AGATCACCCGAACGACTTCCCGTATCCGGGTGCTCCGCCGACGCGTCCGTACGACAACGCCGGTTGGACGCTCGCGATGCAGATGGGCGCGAAGTTCGACCGCGTCCTCGACGGCTTCGACGGCCCCTTCAAGCGCCTCGATCCGCTCATCGATCGTATCAAGCCCGATCCGACGACTGTCGCCGCTGGCGGCGCGGGGTGGGTGATGTCGGGCAAGACCAACGACGCCTTCCACGTCGTCGCGCGTCTCTGGACAGCGGGTGCTGACGTCTATCGTCTCAACCGAGCGGCAACCGTCGGCGGGAAAACCTATTCGGCGGGCTCGTGGTTTATTCCCGCCGGTGTGAAGACCACACCGATTGTGCAGAGCTCTGCCAAGGACATCGGTGTCGAGTTCGTGTCAACGTCGGATCTGACGTCGAGTGCCGACAAAACGCCGGTCTCGCGCATCGCGCTCTGGGATCGTTACGGTGGATCAATGCCGAGTGGCCATATCCGCTGGCTGCTCGAGCAGTATGAGCTCCCGTACAAACTGATCTACGCGTCGGAGCTCGACGCTGGCAATCTCAAGGCGAAGTACGACGTCATCATCTTTCCGGAGAACGCGATTCCGGCGGCGGCGGGTGCGATCGCCGGTCGCGGCGGTCGTGGTGGTGGCGGCGGTGGAGCGAACACCGACGCGATTCCGACCGAGTTCCGCGCGATGGTCGGCAGCGTCAGCTCGGCGAACACGATTCCGAAGCTCAAAGAATTCGTGACTGCCGGCGGCCGCGTCGTGGCGATCGGACCGTCGTCGATCAACATCGGCCAGCAGTTCGGCTTCCCGATCACGAACCATCTCGTCGAGCGCACGCCGACCGGCACCAACGGCACGGCGCTTCCGAGCGAGAAGTTCTATGTCCCCGGTTCGCTGCTCGAAGTTGCGTACGACACGACGATGGATGCGGCGCGCGGTCAGGATGCGCGTGGCATTGTTTTCTACGACAACAGCCCTGTGTTTCGTCTCGGACCCGATGCCGCGTCGAAAGGAGTGAAGCCGATCGCGTGGTTCGATTCACCGGCGCCGCTCAAGAGCGGCTGGGCGTGGGGTCAGAACTATCTCGATCAGGGCGTCGCAATGGCGGAAGGAACGTATGGAAAGGGCACCGTCTATATGTTTGGCCCCGAGATCACCTTTCGCGCGCAGCCGCACGCGACGTTCAAGATGTTGTTCAACGCGATCACGGGACCGCCGCCGGCGAAGCCGTTCGTGCCGTAAGGGAGTCACGAAGTCGTGTATGCAAACCAGCGGGCGGTCCTTCGGGATCGCCCGTTCGGCGTTCCCGACAGCTGTGCCACGAGATTGTGATTAGCGTTACGGTAAGCGGTACGGCGCCGTCTCCATCGTGTCCGTCCCATGGCGACGATCCTCCAGCCGTTCGGTTCGATGCATTCCCCTCGCACCACCACGAGTCGCTACCCGATGCGCGATTCCGGCGGTAAGCCGCTCGCGCCGCTCGGGCGTCTGATGCTCTGGTGCCCGAGCTCGCAGACGCAGGCGAAGATCGTCTCGCTACTCGCGGCGGCATCGACCGACTACACGCTCGCCGACGGCGAGTGCGTGATCGTCGATCTCGAATGGGAGTCGATGCGCGAGCTCGTGATTCCCGTGCGCCGTATTCTCACGCACCGTGAGAGCGAAGATGTGCGTGTACTCTACAAGCCGGCGGGCGGTGAGCTCGCCCCGGCCGATTTTCCGCGTGTTCAGTCGTACACGCAGTTCTCGATGATCGCACAGTCGTCGTGGCTCGGCGAACTGATCTCCGAGGAGCGGCTGACGAGTGTGCTGCAGCCGATCGTCTACGCCACCGATCCGTCGCGGGTCTTCGCTCGCGAGGCGCTGTTGCGCGGCATGAGCCGCGATGAGACGATCGTCTATCCAAAATACATGTTCGATGTCGCACGCGGCTGCGGGATGCTCGTCCAGCTTGACCTCGCCGCCCGTAAAACGGCGATCGACCGGATGGTGCTCGATCGGATTTCCGAGACACTGTTTGTGAACGTCACGCCGAGCGTGATCGACGACCCGCTCTCGAGTCTCGAGCGGACAGTCGAGATGATCGACGAGGCGAAGATTCCCCACGATCGGATTGTCTTCGAGGTGGTCGAGCAGGATCAGGCGCACGATGTGATGCACCTGCGCGGATTGTTGCGTTTTTATCGCGACGCCGGCTTCCGCGTGGCGCTCGACGACGTCGGCGCGGGCTATTCGTCGCTCAATCTGCTGCACCAGCTCCGTCCGGATTTCGTGAAACTCGATATGGATCTGATCCGTGGCGTCGACAGCGATCCGTACAAGGCGCTGATCGCTGGCAAGATCATCGAAATCGCAACCACGCTGGGCATCGAAACGATCGCCGAGGGGATTGAGACGCCCGGCGAGCTCGAATGGGCGCAGATGAACGGCGCCACGTACGCGCAGGGATTCGGGATCGCCCGCCCGGGCGCACCGACGCTGCACGGCCGAACTCCGGTGAGTCCGTTCGACGTCGTCGTGTAGCGATTCGACACAGACGCGGCGCCCGCAAAGGCGCGCACAACGGCGCCTGCAACTTTTTCACAAAATACGTGTATCGTTCATCACAGGAGGAGATTTCCCATGATGAACACACCAATCATACGTGCCGGCGCTTTCGGGTTCCTGGCACTCGCCGCATCCGCGGCCCGCGCGCCACTCGGTGCGCAGGAAAGAGTTCAGCTGGCGTTCGGTTATGAGTGTGACGACCGCTTCATGATCAAGAACGACGGCGCGAACACGGTGACGCTCGAGTACGGACTCGAGGGGCGCGGTGAACGCACACGGCTGAGCATCAAGGGAAACGAGTCGATCGAGATCGACTCGAAGGGTCCGCTCCCGGTCGAGTTGTTCGTCGATGGCCGCCGGGTTGCAAAAGAAGCGAAGGGAAATCGCGCCTGCGCGACGGCGACGACCACTTCGGCCGATCAGCCGACGGTCGTGGTGCGCCCCCTCGATCCGCGCGACAACAACACGACGGTGAGAGTCGTCGAGCCGGTCGTTGTGCGGCCGCAGGTGGTGTACGTCGATCCGTGGTATGATCCGTTCTGGTATCCGCGGCTCTCAATCGGCATCGGCTTCGGCCGGCCGTACTATGGCGGCTATTATGGTGGCTACTACGGCGGTCGCGGAATTCGCATGAGCGGGCATCGGCGCGGGCGACGCTAGTGGGCGTGGGAGAGTAACTGCGGCCGCGGATTTCGCGGTAACGCGCGGATGCACAACGACGATTGGGGGAAGGACACTTGAGGCCGGTGTCGTCCCCCATTCGCTTTTGCCGTATCCGCGCGCTACCGCGAAATCCGCGGCCGCAGTTACTGTTAGATCTTTGTTCCGCGCGCAGCCCAATACGGCTCGCGCATCACTCTCTTTAAAGTTTTCCCAGCCGCACTCCGCGGGAAATCATCGAGCACGATCACCTCAGCGAGCTGCTGATAGCGCGCCGCCACTCGGTTGTTGGTCCAAAGCCGCAACTCCTCCGCGGTGATGCTAACCCCCGCGCGGAGAATCACCGCGCCGACCGGCGCCTCGCCCCATTTGTCGTGCGGCACGCCGAACACCGCCGCTTCACGCACGGCCGGATGCGTCGCGATGACTTCTTCGATGTCTTTCGGGTAAACGTTGACGCCGCCCGAGGTGATCAGATCTTTCTTGCGGTCAACAAGAAAGAGAAAACCCTCGTCGTCGACGTAGCCGAGGTCGCCGGTAAAGAGCCAGCCGTCGACGATCGCCTGTTCGGTGAGATCGGGGCGGCCGTGATAGCCGGGCATCATCAGCGGCCCGCGGCCGACGATCTCGCCCGTTTCGCCCGGCGGCAGATCGCGCCCGTTCTCGTCGACGATCCGCATTTCGTTGAAGTGCGTCGGCGTGCCCACGGATCCCATCTTCCGGGCGTAGTCGGTGCGGTCGAGAATCGTCACGAAGCCTTCGGTCAGTCCGTACAGCTCGTACAGTCCGTCCGGGACGAGCTCGCGCAGTCGCGCCTTGTGCTCCACCGGAAGCGGTGCGCCGACCGAACAGAGTGCCTGAATCGATGCGAGCGCCTCGCGCGTGCATCCCGGGGTGTCGAGCATCGCCGCGATCTGCGACGGCACCAGCATCACGTGCGTGACGCGCTCGCGCTCGATCGTCGCGAGGAAGTCTGACGCGTCGAATTTTCCCTGTAGAATGTAGGTCGCGCCGAGAAAAAACGAGGGAAAGAAGAGCACCAGCGCGCCGTTGAAGATCAGCGAGCCGGCGTGCATCACCACACTCTCCGGCGTCATCCGGAATGCCGACGCGAACGTCGTCGCGTACATCCCGCGAATGAAATGGGTGTGGACGATTCCCTTCGGCAGTCCCGTGGTGCCGCTCGAGTAGATGATGTTGAACGGATCGTCGCGATCGAGCCCCGCGTCCGGCGGCGCACTCGCCGACGCGGCGGCGCACAGCGCGGCGTAGTCGGAATAGCCGGCAGTTCCCGGCGCATCAGTGAGAATCCACCGATCGCCGGCGATTGCCGGAAGATCACGCCGTACTTCTTCGATCACGGCGATCGAATCGTGCGTCGTGATGAGCGCTTTCACTCCTGAATCGCGGACGAGCGTCTGCAGTCCCGCGCCGCGCAACAACGGCGACAGCGGCACCACCACAATTCCGGTTTTCGCCGCTGCCCAATACAGCTCGATCAACTCGAGGCAGTTCGGTAGTAACAGCGCGACGGCGTCGCCCTTCGTCAGCCCGAGCGCGTGCAGCGCATTCACAAGGCGGTTCACCCGCACGTCGAAGTCGCACCAGTTCACCCGCAAGCCGTCGAAAACGACGGCGGTGTGATCGGGACGGAAGCGCGCGTGACGCGCGGTGATCGTCGCGAGATGGAGCACCGCTACGCCCCGCGATGCTGCTCGAGCCAATGCTCGAGGTGCGCGTGAAAAACGTCCGGCATCTCGTACGGCATCGCGTGATGCGCGCCGGGTACCTCGAGATACTCGGCGTTCTGCATCCGACGCGCCCATGACTGCTTGTTGCCGAGAAATTCGTAGTCGTGCTCGGCCGACAGCACGAGCGTCGGCGCGGCGATCTCGCCGATCCGATCGAGCGCCGACCAACTGATCGCTGCCATCGACGAGCCGATATACGCGCCACGTTTGTTGCGCCCCATCCGCTCGATGAAGAGTGCTCGCCGTCCGGCCAACGCATCGCCGGGAAAGAGTCGTGGCGCGAGCATCTGCGCCATGCCGGCCGGCCCGCGGGTCCAGGTGATCAGTTTGCGAAGGAGAATCGTCGCCTGCGCTTTGGCACCACGGACCTTCATTCCGGGCGACGAGTTCACGATCGTCAGCGTCTTCACGAGGTGCGGCGCCTCGAGCGCGACCCCGAACGCCACCACTCCACCGAGCGAAAGTCCGACGACGTGCGCGGGCCCGGTGCCGAGTGCTGCGAGGATTGCGATCGTATCAGCCGTGTACTGTGGGATCATGAACGGTCCGCTTGGCCGTTTCAGATCCAGCGATTCGCCGCTGCCGCGGAAATCGATCGCGATCGTTCGATACTTGGAGGCGAAATGCGCGATCGTAAGCTCCCAGTCGAGGGCGCTGGAGCCTAGTCCGTGAAGAAGGACGAGCGGTTCGCCGGTCCCGGCGACCTCGTAATGCAGATCGGCGTCGTTGGCTCTCAAGACGGGCATAA
>JAYVPN010000117.1:0-21683 GCA_043757365.1 Gemmatimonadota bacterium
ACGGACAGGGTGAGATTCGAACTCACGATACCCTTACGGGTACGCCGGTTTTCGAGACCGGTGCCTTCAACCACTCAGCCACCTGTCCAACATTTACCACAGCCTCGTAAAATAATCGCGGTGGCATGACTGAGTCAACGCGTCCTGCCCGTCAGGCTCGGCGTTCGGCGAAAAATGCGCGTAACAGCTCCCCGCTCTCCGTCGCCAGAACTCCGCCCTCCACCTCCGGACGGTGGTTCAGCCGGGGATGCCGCAGCAGATCGCCCACCGATCCGCCCATCCCCGCCTTGTCGTCCCAGGCGCCAAAGACGACGCGGTCGAGCCGGGCGAGCACGATCGCGCCGGCGCACATCGCGCACGGCTCGAGCGTCACGTAGAGTGTCGCGCCGGCGAGCCGAGAATCGCCGGCGGCCGCGATCGCCGCGCGGATCGCGAGGAGCTCGGCGTGGGCCGTCGCATCGCCAAGTGCGACCATCCCGTTCCGGGCGCTGGCGAGCGCTACCCCCTCGCGCACGACGATGGCGCCCACCGGCACATCACCCGTGACGCTGGCCGCACGGGCCTCATCGAGGGCGGCACGCATCCACTGCTCGTCCTGCACCGTTCGAATGCTCGACACCGTTTCTGTGATCCCGATCGCAATGTGAGGATGGTGCGATCTTAATAATGGAGTGTAGCTTGCGTCTGACCAACTGACGGCCAGGCGGCGTCGGCACGACCGGCCGCCAATGGTTGAACTTTTCCCGCCTCCCGATGTAGAGAGACGAATGCGAACACACTCCGCCTCCCGTACGCTCTTGGCCATTGTCGTGTTCGCCCTCACCGCCTGCGGCGGGGGGAGCAACTCCGGCGGCGGCGGCACAACCGGACCCACTCCGGTGGCTTCCGTGAACGTTGCGGCGGGCAACGCCTCGATCAATGTGGGCCAGACGACTACGCTGACGGCTTCGACGCTCAGCGCCGCCGGTACCGCGCTCTCCGGTCGCGTCGTCACCTGGGCGACGTCGGCCTCCACCGTCGCGACGGTCTCAGCGACCGGACTTGTCACCGGCGTCACAGCCGGCACGGCAACGATCACGGCGGTTTCCGAGGGCAAGTCGGGCTCCACCGTCATCACCGTTATCAATCCGAACTCGGCGTGCAATGGTGTGACGCCGATCTCGATGAATGTCGGCGACGTCCGCGTACTGAGCACCGCCGAACGCACCAACCTCTGTGTGGCGGCCGGCGCGGCGGGTTCGGAATACGTGCTCATTCCGTTCGTCTCCGATACCCTCCCGGCTCGGCGTTCGGTGACGGTGACCTCGACGAACACCGTCGCGACGACGGCGGGGCCCTCGTTCTCGCTGAATCAGAGCATCGGCGGCATTTCGCCGTTGTCGATCAGCACGTCCGCCGATTTTAAATTGAACCGCGCGTTCGAGCGTCGGCTCCGCCTGACGGAGAAGCGCGATCTCGCGCCGATGATGCGGATGCGCGGCAAGCCGTCGTTGCTGCCTCAGCTGATGCGGGCGTCGAGCGCGCAAGCGCAGCTGCGGGCGCAACTGCGGGCGCAGCTCTCGCTCGATCCGAACACGCCGGCCTCGAAGATTACCGGACTCGCGGCGACGCCGACGGTGGGGACGTTGATAAGGCTGAATGCCAACGGCAATGACGCGTGTGACAGCACCAAGATACAGAAGGCGATCGGGCGCGTCGCCGCGGTGTCGAAGTCGGCGATCGTGATTGCCGACACCACCGCGCCAGCCGGAGGCTTCACGGATGCCGATTACGCGAGCTTCGCGACGACGTTCGACACGCTGATCTTTCCGATCGACACGACCAATTTTGGTGCGCCATTCGACATGGATAACAACGGCCGCATCGTGATGTTCTTCACGCCGGCTGTCAACCGGCTGACGCCGAAGGGCGCGAAGTACTTCATTGGCGGCTTCTTCTTCTCCCGCGACCTCTTCCCAATCACGAAGACGACACAAGTACCGTTCTCGTGCCCTGGCAGCAACGAAGGCGAGATGTTCTATCTCCCGGTCGTCGATCCGAGCAAGACGATCAACGAACAGTTCGCCGTCAAAGCGACGATACAAACGCAGACGATTGGCACCCTGATTCACGAATTCCAGCATCTGATCAACGCGTCGCGTCGCATCTACATCACCGATGCGAGCGACTTCGAAGACGTCTGGCTCAATGAGGGGATGAGTCACACGGCCGAAGAACTCCTGTATCAGCGGATCACCGGTTTCGCGCCGAAGACGGATCTCAACCTTGCGACGATCACCTCGACGCAAGCGCGGCTCGATGCCGTGAACGCGTACCAGCTTCAGAACCTTTTCCGACTGTCCGATTACATGCAGGCCACGGAGACCAGTTCGGCGTACGTGCAGAACGACAGCCTTGAGACACGCGGCGGCACGTGGGGCCTGCTGCGCTATGCGATGGACCAGTCGCCGGGGACGCAGTCGCAGTACCTGAAGTCGCTCGTCAACTCGGCATTCAACGGCGCTAAAAACTTCGACGCCGTCTTTGCCGGCACGTTCTCGAACACAATCGCGTGGACGCAGGCGTTCAACATCGCGTTGTTCACGGACAACGCCGGTTTCACGATCGATCCGAAGTACACGATTCTCTCGTGGAACTTCCGAAGCATCCTGCCGCAGGTGAATTCCAATGCCTTCCCGCTCAAGAGCCGCTCCCTCATCGGCGGTACCGCACAGACGCTCTCAATGCAGGGCGGGAGTGCCGGGTACCTCCGGTTCCGTATCGACGCCGGACAGACGGGGTCAGTCGCCTCATCGAGCGCCGGTGCGTCGCTGCCGGCGACCGTCACCATGACGATCATCCGGACGAACTAGCAGCCCGGCGTCATAGCGTACCCGACGGGGAACGGTGCGCTTGACGGCGCACGGTTCCCTGTCGACGTTTTCCGAACGAACTTCTCGACAACTCTTGCGTGGAGCAGCAACGATGCGGTGGCGGATTCTTGCAGCGGTGATCGTGGTGCTCGGCGCGTGCAGCGGTGGCGGAAGCAACAGCAGCACCGCTCCGACCCCGGTTCCGCTCGTCACCACCACCGTCTCCGTTTCGCTCTTCTCGAGCGCATTGGTAACCGGTGGGTCGACCAACGCGACGGCAACGGCGCTCGACCAAAACGGCGCGACGCTTGGCGGGCGCACCGTCACGTGGAGCAGCACTGCGTCCGCCGTCGCCACCGTCAGTGCCGCCGGAGTCGTGCAAGCGGTTGGGGCCGGTACGGCGTCGATCGTCGCGACGATCGACGGCAAAACGGGACAAGCGGCGCTCAGCGTCACTGCGCCGGCCCCGGTCGCGACCGTAACGCTTACTCCGAACACCGCATCGCTCACGGTCGGCGGCACCACGACGCTCGTCGCGACGACGCTCGATGCGGCCGGTGCGTCGTTGACGAATCGCATCGTGACGTGGGCCTCGAACAACACCGCCGTCGCCACCGTCGCGCCGTCGGCGACGGGCTATGCGGCGACGATTGCCGGTGCCGGATCGGGCACAGCGACGATCACCGCAACGAGCGAAGGTAAGAGCGCGGTGGCAACGATCACCGTGACGACCTTCGCTTCCGGATGCACCCCCGCCACGGCGTTGCAACTCGCCGTCGGCGAGGTGCGCGCACTGACCGGCGCGCAGAAGGCCGGACTTTGCCTTGGCCAATCGACGGCCAGTGAGTACGTACTTATTCCGTTCAATAATTCGACCGTCGCCGCGAGTACGAGCTCGATCTCAGTGTCGAGCACAGGCACTGTGGCGACGACCGTGACGCCGCTTGCGTCGTTCACTCGCAACGTCACGATTGCACCAACCGGCGTGGCGGAGCGGCTGTACGCCGAGCATGCCGCATTTGAAGCCGAGTTCCGCGAGCGCGAGCGGCGCGAGCTGACGCCGCTCATCGCGGCCGCGCAACGCACGGCGAGCAGCAGCGCGCGCGGCTTCTTCAATCCGGACGCGCCGCTGCGGATCACGAACGTGGCGACGACGCCAGCCGCCGGCGCGATCATTTCGCTCAACGCGAACCTCCAAGCGACGAGCTGCGCGGCAAAGGTGCTGCGTCCGGGGCGCGTCGTGTCCGTCGGCGCGAAGTCCATCGTCGTCGTCGACACGCTCGCGCCGGCCGGTGGCTACACCGACGCGGAGATGACGAACTTCGGCACAGCGTTCGATACCCTCGTCTTTCCGCTCGACACGCTGAACTTCGGCGCGCCGACGGACATCGACAACAACGGACGCGTCGCAATTTTCTTTACGCCGGAAGTGAACAGGCTCACGGTCGGCGCCGGCTACGTTGGCGGATTGCAGAACTCGCGCGATCTCTTTCCGCTCGCACAGTGCGCGGGAAGCAACGAAGGCGAGATGTTCTACATGCCGGTCCCCGATCCGACGTCGTCCAACCCTGGCTACAACAACAAGACCAACCTCGGAAACTCCGTCGTCGCCACGCTGATGCACGAATTCCAGCATCTGATCAATGGCGGACGGCGCATCTATATCAACAGTGCGATCAGTTTCGAGGAGGTCTGGCTGAATGAAGGGCTGAGCCACATCGCGGAGGAACTGATTTTCTACAAGGTCTCCGGCTATGCGCCGCGGTCGAACATCGACCTCGCCGCACTGCGCAGCTCCGGCGTCAGCGCGTTCAACACCTACGAATCGCAGAACTTCTCGCGGCTCCGGACGTATCTGATCGCGACTGAGACTAATTCCCCCTACTCTCTCGTCGACGGCCTCGAGATGCGCGGCGCGATCTGGCAACTGCTCCGCTACGCGGCTGATCGGAAGGCGGGCACGGACCGTACCCTCTGGTTCAACCTCGTCAACACGGCGATCGCCGGCCAGGCGAACTTCAACACGGTGATGGGCGACATCACCACGCTGACGCGCGATTGGGCGGTGGCACAGTTCCTCGACGACGGAGCGACCGGAAACAGCCAGTCGATCTACCTGAATCCAAGCTGGAACTTCCGATCGATCTTCCCGGCGCTCGGCACGAGTGGATCGTGGCCGCTGCTGACGCGGCCGCTCGTCGCACCAACGGCGCTCACGGTCAATCTCGTCGGCGGCGGCGCAGCGTATCTGCGCTTCCGTGTGGCGGCCGGCGTGCCGGCGACGCTGGCGGCGACGTCGGCCGGGCAGCCGCTGCCGGCCAACATCGACTTCATTCTCGTGCGCACGCAGTAAGACGGCGGGCGCGGCTCCGCACGAGCTAGCGCACCGTCCCGACGCACGCGCCGACGGTCGTCAGTCCGACTGCGGCCCGCAGCGTGATCAACACGTCGTTCGTTTCGAGACGACCATTGCAGTTCGTGTCACCATTCGGCATCGCCGTCTGCCCCGGAGCGAGCTGCGTGCCGACGAGTGCCTGCTGCATCAGCAAGGCATCGAACGCGTCGACCTTGCCGTCGAGGTTCACGTCCCCGCGAAGCACGGCCGCCGGGTTCGCGAGCGAAAAGCTCCAGAGGCCGCGGCCGTACGTTGCCGCGACGAGCTGCTTCGTCGTCGGATTGTACGACAGATCGTTCACGACCGCGTTCGGAAGCCCGGACGGTGAAATCGTCCATGTGAGTCCGCCGTCGGCCGTTTCGAAAACGCCGACATCCGTGCCGATAAAGAAGTGATTGCCCCCGCCCTCGATAATCACACCCGCATTCACCGGCATGTCGGGGAGCGCGCCGCTGATGTCGGTCCACGCCTGCCCCGCATTCGTCGTGAAGAAGACGTGCGACGCACCCTGCCCGCTCATCGTCAGCAGCGCCCGGAGCGGATTCGTGCGATCAACGGCGATGCGCGTGACGACGCGGTTCGGCAGCCCCGTCGCGCTGATGGTGAACGTTGCGCCGCCGTCACGCGACACCTGCACGTTGCCGTCGCTCGTTCCGACGTAGATCGTGAGTGCATCGGACGGTGCGATCGCGATCGTCTTGATGCTGCCCGTTCCCTTGGAGAGATCTACCGAGATCGCCGTAAAGGTCCCGCCGTCATCCATCGTGCGGTACAGTTTCATCGTGCCGAAGTACAGCGTGGTTGGCGTGACCGGATCCATGATGAGCGGCGGGATGAACTGGGCGCGATCGCTCCTCGAGATACCACTGCCGGGATACGAGTAACTGAATCCGCCACTACCGTTTGCGGTGCGCTTGAAGATGCACGGTCCGCCGGCACTGCTCCATTGGCACGTCGACCAGGTCGTTGAGGGCGACAGGTAGTTGATGGCCGAGTACCCGCCGTCGCCGCCACTTACCGAGTTGAAGAGCGTCGTACCGTTCGACAGGAGCGAGCCGTTGTCCTGCAGTCCGCCAAGAACGACACTCGGATCGGTCGGATGCTGCGAGATGCCGGGATAGTACATCGAGATGGCGAGCCCGCTGTTGCGGCTCACCCAGCTGCTTCCGCCGTCGCTCGACGAGAAAATTCCGCCGTCAGTGCCGGCATAGAGCTGCAGCGGATTGCGCGGATCGATGACGATCATGTGCCAATCACAATGGATCTCGGTCCCCATCGCGGCGAACGTCGTGCCGCCGTCGGTGCTGCGAAAGGCGCGGACGCCGGCGATGTAAATACGGTTCGCATTCGTCGGATCGACCTTGATGTCGAGATCGTACGTCCCCTGTGAACCGAAATGGGTGCGGCCGCCGGCGGAGAGGTCGATACCGCCGGCGGTGAGGGCCGTGAGTGTCCCGGTGGTGTTGTCGAAACGGCTGATCGAGGAGAACTGCGAGGTCTTCGTCGCCGCAATGACCCAAACGGTGTTCGGGCGTGCCGGCGAGACGGCGAGTTGGAGCCGGCCCGCGCTCGTGAAGTCGACGCTGCCGCTCTGCATCTGCGTCCAGCTGAGGCCGTTGTCCTGCGAGCGATACAGGCCGGCGCGCGTCGACGTCGCCGTCGCATAATCGGCGACGCCAGCAAACAGCACTCCGGTCGCGCCGGGCATCGCGACGATCGACGTCACGTAGCCAAATGTCAGCGTTTGCGCCCAGGTCTGGCCGCTGTTGGCCGACTGATAGATACCGCCGCCGCCATACGTGAAGAGCATGACGGTACTGCTCGCCGATCCAGCGGTGCCAGGATCGAGGAACAGCGTGTTGATGAAGCCGCCGTAGGCGTTGAAGTTCAGGTTGCCATTGTAGCTCGCCCAGCTATTGCCACCGTCGAGCGAGCGCATAATCGCACAGCCCGCCGCGCCACTCGCGCGCGCAGTGGTCGCGTACATAGTGCTCGGCGTGACCGGATCGATCGTCACGCTCGACATCTGCATCGAACACTGCGTGTCGGTGAGCGGCGCCCACGAATTGCCGCCGGTAGTCGTTCCCCAGACGCCGCCATTCGGCGACGCGATAAACATCGTTCCAGCATTCGCCGGATGGAGCGCGATCGCGTCGACGCGCCCGGCATCCACCTGCGCACCGGAATCCCAATATCCGACGCCAAAAAACCCACTCGGCCCAATAGGAATCCAGCTGCCGATGACCGCGCTCGCGATCGATGGCACGCCCATAAAGCCGGTCCGCTCGGCCACCGACCGGCGGACGCGCAGCAACGCGTCCCAGTTCACCTCGGCGTTCGGATACGCGCGCTGATCCTCGAACCAGGCGAGGCGGCGTTTCTGGAACTCGGCGCCCTCGTACCCTTCCCGCTGTGCACGGAGCGTAGAACTGGCGGCCACTGCAAGGAGAAGCACCCGGATCAATCGATGCGTCCTCGTCCTCATGGCATGCTCCCGGCCGTGGCAATGACGAGCATCAGCGTATCGGACGTTCCGGCGGCCGTGCGAATCCAGACCGGATACCGCCCGCCCATCCATCGAGCCGGCGGCGCCTCCCCAGTCGATGGAACTTCGTCGGGAATCGCGACGGTGATCCGCGTTCCGTTTACCATGCTGCGCACCTGCGTGAGTTCGAGCACGCCGATCATCACGGTATTGGCCACGGAATCGAGATTCGTTCCCTGCAATTCGATCTCCGTGACGTTTCCGCTCACCAGTCGCACCGAATCGGGGACGATGCGCGACAACCGCGGCCGCGCGCTCGCGACGGCCGCCTTACCGACATCACTCGGGCGCGCCGCAGGCGCGCACGCCGCGCCGCAGATCGCGAGCAGCACTGTCGCGCATATGGCAGCGTTCATCGCGGCACCTTCGTCGTTCCGGTGCGCGAGAGCCGCGGCGCGAGATTCGCGCGCGAGAGCTCGTGCACCTCTTCGAGCTCGAATCGTGGCGGTACTTCGATCGTCGTGCCGATTCGTTTGAACCGGAACGCCGCGAGCTGCGTGACGTCGATGCCAGACATTGATGCGCCAGCGACACGAATCTCACCGACGCCCGGATTGGAGGCGCGGCTCGTACCGTCGCCGAGTGCCACGTCGCCGTCGTACGCGAGCACCGACGCGTCGTATACGAGACGGCCGGTGAAACTACCGATCTTCCCGACGTCTGCCGGTACGTCGAGCGAGAGCGTGACGACCTCGCAGGCGTCATTGCGCGACGTCGACGCCTTCGGCGTGATCACCTGCAACGGTGTCGGAGCCGAGGCGGCCGACAGCGACTTGCCGTCGCGGCAACCGGCCACGACGCCGACGATGGCCAGGGCAACGATCGCCCGGCGCGACACTCGCATGAGGATGTGGGTCACGGGACCGAGAGGGGGTATTGGGTGGACGTAGACGTTGCGAGCAGATTCGAGAGTTCGGTGCCCAACAGCTCAATGGCATTCACGTAGAGCGGGAAGACACCCGCCTGTCGGACGCGGAACCGGACGGTCGCGAGATCGACGACTCCGGTGACGCCGGCCACCGACGCGCCGGTCAAACGCATGACGTTGATAGTCTGATCGACGACGACGACGGGCGCGAGCGGGCTCCCGGTCGTGTTGACATCGAGATACAGAAGCGCGTTAAAGGCACCATTCGACCCGGTGTAGACGGGCCACGAGAACGTGACGGTCGCCGCATTAAGCGTCGCGCCTCGAGTGTCGATTTGAATTTTCACGGTGATCGTATCGCCGATGCGATATCGATAGTTGGTGAGATCCGTTCGCACGATGATCCCAGAAGCACGCGGCACGATCACGTGTACGGAATCCGCATTCGCCTGCGTGCTCGCGGCGACGATCCACGCCTGCCCCGGCGCCACCGCGGTAATCTTGCCCGTCGCATCGACGGTCGCGATCGCGGGGCTACGGGAGGCGAAGGTCACCGTTGGGTCGGTCGTCGTCGGTACGCCGGTGCCGCTCGTCGTGCTCAGCGTCGGCGTCAGCGTTGCGCCCGGCGCTACGACGCTGATCTTATTCGCTGTCGAACCGTACGTGTTGATCAGCGACGGCGTGACGGTCAGCGTGACGGTCAGCGTGGCGTTCGTCGCAGCGCCGTCGCCAGCGACGACCACAGATGCCACATACGAGCCCACGGCAAACGTCGATGACGTCACGGCAAGCTGCAGGTTCGCCGGCGCCGCCGTTCCAGTTGGAAACGTCGTCGTGAGCCATCCCGTCGGCGAGACCGGATTATACGTGATGCTCAACACCCGGAGATTCGTGAGCGGAAAGACGCCGGAATTGGTGACGGAAATGATCGTGTTCGTCGGATCGCGACCGACCACCGCCGTGATGTTCGCGGCAATCGGACCGAAGGCAATCACCGCGGGCGGAGCGGCGGCGATACTAAACGACGCGGTCGTCGCTGCCGTGAGCGAGCCGCTCGTGAACGTCAGCGTGCGTGCGCCGGCCGTTCCCTGTACGCTGAGCGGTGCGAACGTCGCGACACCAGCCACCGCCGCGACGCTCGCCGTGCCGCCGAGCGCGCCGCCGCCAGAGGCGATCGCCGCGGTCACGGTGGCGGTTGACGTCGTGAGATTGCCCTGCGCGTCCTGAATCTCGACGACCGGTGCCGTCGTGAAGTTCGCGTACGCCGAACTGGCCACGGGCTGCGTGCGCACGGCGAGTTGCGTTGGTGCGCCGGCGGCGAGGGCGAAGGCGGCCGATGTCGTGCCAGCGAGTCCCGCAGAGGCAAACGAGAGCGTGCGGGCGCCGATGAGTCCGGTGACGCCGAGGTCGGTGAATGATGCAACACCGGCAACGGCCGCAACGGTCGCCGAACCGGCGAGCGTGCCGCCGCCGGTGGCGATGGCAACGGTCACCGAGGCCGTCGATGTCACGATGGGATTGCCCGCCGCGTCGCGCACTTCAATGACTGGCGGTGTCGTCATTGTCGCGGCGGACGCGGCGCCTGCGGGCTGCGACCGGATGCCGAGCTGCGATGCAGCGCCGGCGGTAACCGTGACCGTCACGCCAACCGACGAAACGCTACCGCTCGAGGCGGTAATCGTCGCATTGCCGACGAGCTTGGCGGTGACGACGCCGCCCGACACCGAAGCGACAGCGTCGTTCGACGATGCCCAGGTGATGCCGGAGGCGCCGAGGGATTGATTGCTTTTGGTGAACGCCGTGGCGCTCAGCGTGCTCGTGGCGCCGGACACGAGGGCAACCGAACCGGTCGGACTGATGTCGACGCGCCCGACCGAGTTGTCGACGGGAGCGGCTGGACCGCCACCGCTGTTACCGCCTCCGCCACCGCCGCACGAGAGCACGAGCAATCCGCACACCGCGACGAGCGCGCGACGGATAGTATGAGCACGGAATGGAGCCACGTCGCCTTTGACTTGGGGGAGAGCTAATGTGAGTCAATCGATCAGGATTCCGCAAGCTGATGAAGGCGCAATCCGGATCGCGCCATTCCGGCGTACCGACCCGTTACTCCACGGACTTCGGCGTCTCTTTCTCGAACGACAGCTCGTCCCCCTTCACGACGGCGAGAATATGATCGCCGTCGTTGAATTTTCCCTCCAGCACGGCCATCGCCAGCGGATTCTGTACGAGGCGCTGAATCGCTCGCTTGAGCGGCCGCGCGCCAAAGGCCGGATCGTACCCCTGCTCCGCAATGAGCGCCTTCGCCTCAGGCGTCAGTTCGATCGTGAGTTTGCGGTCGGCGAGAAGCTTGTCCATTCGCGTGAGCTGCAGCCCGACGATCTCGCCGATCTGCTCTCGTCCGAGCGGACGGAAAATGATGATGTCATCAACGCGATTCAAAAATTCCGGTTTGAAGTGCCCGCGCAATGCGCCGGTCACTTCCTTCTCGACCGTCGGCCAATCTGCTGTGCCGTGCTCGAGAATCCAGTGGCTCCCGATGTTCGACGTCATGATGACGACGGTATTCCGGAAATCGACCGTGCGACCCTGCGAGTCCGTGAGACGGCCGTCATCGAGAATCTGCAGTAGAATATTAAAGACGTCCGTGTGCGCCTTCTCGATTTCATCGAACAGGATCACGGCATACGGGCGACGGCGGACGGCTTCGGTGAGCTGGCCGCCTTCTTCATAGCCCACATACCCCGGCGGCGCGCCGATCAACCGCGCGACGGCATGCTTCTCCATGTACTCGCTCATATCGATGCGAACCATCGCGCTCTCGTCATCGAACAAAAACCCGGCGAGCGCCCGCGCGGTTTCGGTCTTTCCTACACCAGTGGGCCCGAGAAAAATGAACGAGCCAATCGGACGATTGGGATCCTGCAGCCCGGCCCGCGACCGTCGCACGGCGTTCGCGACGGCCTTCACGGCATCGGGCTGACCGATCACGCGGCGACCGAGTTCTTCGTCGAGCTTTGTGAGACGCTCCTTCTCACTCTCCATCATGCGCGTGACCGGAATACCGGTCCACTTCGCGACGATATCGGCGATGTCATCGGCACCGACCTCTTCCTTCAAGAATCGCGCGCCACCGGTCTGCTGCGACGCGAGTTTCGACTCGATGTCCTTCAGCTGCGCTTCCATCTGCGGAAGTTTGCCATACTGAATTTCAGCGGCACGCCCGAGATCGCCGCTGCGGGTCGCGCGATCGACCTCGATGCGAGCCTCTTCGATGTGCTGCTTCAGTTTACCGACATCGCCGAGGGCGTTCTTCTCCTGTTGCCACTGCGCCTTCATGCTCGAGGCTTCTTCCTTGAGCTCGGCGAGCGCCCTCTCGATCACATTGCGGCGATCCCTGCTCGCGGCGTCCTTCTCCTTGGCGAGCGCCTGCTTCTCGATCTCGAGCTGCACGATCCGACGCTCGACTTCGTCGATCTCCTGCGGGAGCGAGTCGATTTCGATCCGGAGCCGGCTCGAGGCTTCGTCCACGAGGTCGATCGCTTTGTCAGGGAGAAATCGGTCGCCGATGTAGCGATTGGAGAGCGTCGCCGCGGCGACGATCGCGCCGTCGGTGATGCGCACGCCGTGATGCGACTCGTAGCGCTCTTTCAGGCCGCGGAGAATCGCGATCGTGTTCTCGACGGTCGGTTCGCCGACGTACACCGGCTGGAAGCGCCGCTCGAGTGCCGGATCCTTCTCAATGTTCTTGCGATACTCATCGAGTGTTGTCGCACCAACAACGCGCAACTCGCCTCGCGCGAGCATCGGCTTCAGCATGTTGCCGGCATCCATCGACCCCTCAGCTTTTCCGGCGCCGACGAGCGTGTGCATTTCGTCGATGAACACCACGAACTGCCCGTTGCTGCTCGTGATCTCCTTGAGTACTGCTTTCAATCGCTCTTCGAACTCGCCGCGAAACTTCGCACCGGCAATGAGCGCGCCGAGATCGAGCGAGACGAGACTCTTCCCTTTCAATCCCTCCGGCACGTCGCCATTCACGATGCGCTGCGCGAGTCCTTCGGCGATTGCCGTCTTGCCGACACCGGGTTCGCCGATGAGCACGGGATTGTTCTTCGTGCGGCGTGAGAGGACCTGGATCACGCGCCGAATTTCTTCGTCGCGCCCAATCACCGGATCGAGTTTGCCGGCGCGCGCGTCGGCGGTGAGATCACGGGTGAACTTCTGCAGCGCCTGGTACTGATTCTCTGGCGTCTGATCGGTAACCTTGTGGGCGCCACGCACGGTCTGCAGCGCGGAGGCGAGATCCTTGGGCGTGACACCGGCCTTCTTGAGGATGGCGACGCTGTCAGCGCCCTTCGTGTCGGCAAGTGCGAGTAGCAAGTGCTCGGTTGAGACGTACTCGTCGCCGAGCGTCTTCGCATGCTTCTCGGCGTTATCCATGACGGCCGAGAACTCGCGCGAGAGCGTCGGGTTGGCGTCGGACTGTTTGGGATAGCGAGCCAGCTCACCGTCGATCGCCTCGCGTATCGCGGGAATGGCGACGCCGAGCTTTTGGAGAATCGGCGAAACGATGCTCTCGTCCTGATCGAGGAGCGCGCGCAGGAGATGCGTATCGTGGACGATCGGATTGCCGCTTTTGCGCGCGAGCGCGAGCGCGTCGTTGACGGCGTCGGCGGTTTTGACGGTCAGGCGATCGGGATTCAGCACAGAAGGATTCGGAATGGGAGACGAACGTCGCGAAATTGAGTTCGATGCTGTTTGACATAACTCGCAAGGATCGCGCCACGAAAACTATGCCGAATCGGCGTGTGTGCGGAACGACAAAACGCCCGGGCGAGGCCCGGGCGTTTTGTGTCTGTTACTTCACAGATAGTGCTTTCTTCACGACTCTCGTGCCATCGACCTCGATGACGTAGAGGTACACGCCCGAGGCAACTTCCTTCGACGTGTTGAGGTAGTTCCCGTCCCAGTACGCGGTGTACTGGCCACAGGGCAACAACACGTTCTGCAATGGCTGACCTCCTGCCACGTTTCCCGCACCACCCTGAAGAATCGGTACTTTGACGAGTTGACCCAGCACGTTCAGAATCTTCAACGACGTCTTGTACTGCTTCCCGCCGTCCAGACACGAGGGATAATCCCCCACCGTGAATGGCATCCACATTTCCGGATTGAACGGATTCGGGTAGTTCTGACCAAGCGTTACAAATGATTTCTTTTGCGCAGCGGACTGCGCGCTTCCATCACGTGGCATGAGACCGAGAGTCAGCACTAGCATCAGCGCTGACAAGCGAAACCTCATGTTTTCTCCGTCTAACTAGATAGGGGCTATGCTGCGAGCTCCAAGTTGTAAGGGACGTAAGTGGTCATAGAACAAGGTATTAGGCTTTATTTGGGGTGTCAAGCAATGCTCAGGCTACCCCGTGGGCTGCTCCCTTCCGGCCGCCTCTGGTCAGCTCCCACCGGAACGTCCGCAAATCACCGTTCCGGACCGCGATCCCCTGGCGATCGCAGTACTCCAGAAGCGGTATCACGTATTTCCTGCTAAGTCCAAGTATCTCACGGACTTGCGAGGCAGTTACCGCCGTCTCTGCGGGGATACTCGCCTCGAGTCGGTCGAACTGACCGCGCATCGCATCGGGAGAATAAAAGCGGTCGGAAAAGACCTCGATTGCGCGCCCTTCGCGAGCCAGAAGCCGGAGCAAGCGGAGAGTGTCGGCGCCGAACTGCGCCGTGAGCGCGGTCACATCAGGGGGAGTTGCGCCGGCCTCTACCAGCTCGGCCTCAATCGCCAGTAATCGGGCGCGCTCCTCCACCGCGTTCGAAGATGTGTGGTCGGGCCTCGCCAGATACGCGCCGTGCAACACGAGTTTTTCGTTCGCGACGGCGTCGGCGATGAGATGATCGAAGAGCATCGCATGAAGGCCGAGTGCACGGCGGGCACGGTCGATCGGGAGGCCGGGTTCGTCCGGATGCGCCGTGTGATGCTCGCGAACCGCAGCCTGCAACGCACCTCCACGTTGCTTGAGCAACTGCGCGGAACAGAGCCGATCACCGATCACTGTGACCGCGCGCGTCTTCTTCACGAGCGCGCTCAGCGTATCGTGGGTGGCGCCAAGTCGCACGGGGAGGACGCGCATCGCAACGCCGACACCACCGGATTCTTCGACGATCCATTCGAGGCGCGTCGCGGTGTTCGTGCCGGACCGGCTCCATGCCTTCGCGCGGCGCGCTACCGGCGCGGGATCGGTGATGACGCCGCCGCCAATCGTCGCCGGCGGTGACGACGCGCGCAAGACGAATCGATCGCCGGCGCGCGCGATGATCGGCGCGTCGAGCGCGACGCGCACCGGGACGTGTTTTCCCGACGCGACGGGACCATCCGCGGCGACGATCCGCGCGCCGATCTCGATCGTGCCAAGATGCAGACGCAACTTCGTACGCGGGCCGACGGCGCGCGCACCAGCGAGCAGTGCGACATCGGCGCGAAGCGTTTTCGACTCCATCCACGCGTCGCCGCTCCGGACGAGTGTGCTGCCATGTGGAATCTCGTCGCGGTCGACGCCGCTGAGGGCGATCGCCGTGCGAAGCCCCGGCGCCGCGGTGGACTTCGCGGTGCCGTGCGTCTCGATCGACCGCACGCGGGCCTGCACCGGTGCTCGCTGCAGCGCACCTTGCGAGGGCGCATAGAGTTCGACCGCGTCGTCGACGGCGATCGATCCACTCCACAGCGTTCCGGTCACGACGGTACCGATTCCCTTCACCGAAAAGGCGCGATCGACGGGGAGGCGCGGGAGATCTGACGTGTCGCGTGCCGGAACGGCGGCCGCCGCGCGGCCGAGGGCGGCGCGCAAGGCGTCGATACCCACGCCGGTGTGCGCTGACACGGCGACGATCGGTGCGCCGTCGAGCGTGGTTCCAGCGATGAGCGCGCGAGCTTCGGCAGTGACGAGCGCGAGCCAGTCGTCGTCGACGAGATCGGATTTCGTGAGTGCCACGACACCGGCGCGAACGCCGAGCAGATCGAGAATCGTGAGATGCTCTTGCGTCTGCGGCATGACGCCTTCGTCGGCGGCGATGACGAGCATCGCGAGATCGATTCCGCTCGTACCGGCGAGCATCGTGCGGACAAAGGCCTCGTGACCGGGAACGTCCACGATACCGATCGTACCGACACCCTCGAGTTCCAGCGGCGCGAAGCCGAGTTCGATCGTGATGCCGCGGCGCTTCTCCTCGGGGAGCCGATCGGTGTCGACTCCGGTGAGCGCGCGGACGAGCGCGGTCTTGCCGTGATCAATGTGGCCGGCGGTGCCGAGAATCACGGCACGGGTACTGGAGCGGACCCGAGCACCTGCTCTTCCCACATGATGAACGCGCGCAGTGCGCGACCGTCCCCGAGGTGTTCTTCGAGGAACTCGCGCAACAGTCGCTGATGGGCGCGCGCCGTGCCGGCATCAGGGAGCGGCACTTCGACGCCGGAGAGCCAGGCGCCGAGCACGGCTCTCGCCTCGGGGGGAAGCGATCTCCCGTCGCGGGAGCGCGCTGCGCACCGCTCACAGATTACCCCACCGGCGCGGTGATTGAACACCGTGGCTTCTCCGGGCACAATCGTCGCGTGGCAACTAGCGCACGCATCGAGCGACGGCGCAAAGCCGAGTTCGGCGATGACGCGCCACGCACCGGCGAGCGCGGCGGCCGGCACTTCACCGGGCGACGAATGACCGATCGCGTCGAGCACGGCGACGACGGCATCGTGGACACTGCCGTCGTCTTCCTCTTTCGCAAATCGCAGACAGAGTTCGGAGATCGCCGACGCGGCGGTGAAGCGAGCCATCGAGCCGGCGAGTTCGGGGCGCGTGCGGTTCGCATCGAAGCCGGTGAGCGTGTGCAGCTCGCGCGACGGATGCATCGTGAAGTGCGCAACGCCGCTCGTAAAGAGGTCGAGTGCGGAGCCGAACTTGCTCTTTGGCCCCTTCGCGCCGCGGGCGATGACCGCGACGATACCAGCCTCGCGCGTCGCGAGTTCCACGATGCGGGAGGTTTCCCGGTAGTCAAAGCTGTGGAGGACCAGCGAGTCGGTGGCAAGGAGGCGCACCCACTTAAAATACCACAGGCGCGAGTGTCCGGTGAGCGGCCGCTGCACGTCGGCAGCCGGCCACCGGACAGTCGCCGGGAGTTACCGCGCCAACCGCACGCCGGCGTAGAGCATCGTTCCCGGCGCGGTGAAGTGGGCGATTTCGGTGTACTTCGCCCCGAAGAGATTGTCGGCGCGGGCAACGAACGAGAGCCCGCCGCTCACCGGAACGACTGTCGAGAGATCGACCTTGGTGTAGGACGGAAGGACGATTGCCTTCGCCGGATAAACGGCAAAGTCACGATCATCACGATCGCCGATGCGGTTGACGACTAGACTGACGCTGCCGCCCTGGCCGAAGAGCCGCGCCACCGACGCGGAGACCGTATGCGGAGCGCGCCGAATGAGCTTCTCGCCGACGACGTAGTTCGCGCTCGCCGATTTGTCGAAGCCCGATTTCGTCGTCTTCGCGTCGAGATAGCTGTAGTTCAGCGCGATCACGGTCTTCTCGAGTCCGCGATACGAGGTCTCCAGTTCGAGACCGTTCGCATCGGCCGCGGCGACGTTGTAATAGTTCGGACTGCCCTTCACCGGCGCGGTGCCTGCATACTGCACGACATTCGTAAACTTCTGCAGGTAGCCGGTCACGGCGACGCGTAGCGTCCCCTCGGCGAAGAACGACTCCACACCGAGCTCCGCGCTCCGCGACCGTTCCGGCTCGAGATCGGGATTTCCCTTGACGAAGCCGGTCGCGAAGTTCTCGTAGAAGCTCGGGGCCTTGAAGGCGCTGCCGACCGACGCGCGCACCTTTACGCTCTCGTTCACCAGGTACGCCAGTCCGACGCGCAGCGTCTGAAACGAACCGAACGCGCTGTTCTGATCGACGCGCCCGCCAACCACGTACGACACGCGGCTCGCCGCATCGCCAACCGCCTGAGCATACACACCAGTGTTGTGTCGCGACACTTCGAAGGCGCCCGGGAACGGACCGTACTGACTAAGCGAGACCGAGGTATTGGACTCCCGCTCATGCGAGATATCGCCTCCGACGACGAGCGTGCCGCGGTCGTCGTACTTCACGATTGCCCGCACGTCTGCAGTTCGACGCGTGCGCGTGGCGCGCGAGTAGTAGCCGTAGAAGCCGAGCGTGTCGGCCGCGTTGTCGGGCCCGTCGTTGGAGCGCGGCAGATACTCGTTCGACTGCAGCGAGCCGCGCAACTCGAAGCGATCGGTAATCTTGCGGCCGGCGTCGGCACTGACGACAAACCGGTGATCGGTCTGTTCGGCGTTGTGGTCCTTCACCGAGCCGTCAGACTTGGTCGGATAGTGATAGTTGGACGACGACCAGCGCAGCGCGAGATGCGCGTCGGTCTTGCGGTCGGGATTGGTGCGCAACGACGCGCTGAGTACGTCGTTCACGTTGCGATTGTTGAACGCGAGGATGCCGTCTGTCGCGGAATGGAAGCCGTCCACGGAGAAGCCGGCGCGCGCGTTGCCGCCAGAGACGCCGATCTGACCGCGAACCGTGCCGTACGACCCGCCGCCAATTTCGGCTCGCAGCGCCGCGGGGCCGGTGCCCTGCTTCGTAAAGAGCTGAATGACGCCAGTCACGGCGTCGGAACCATACAGAACGCTCGTCGGTCCACGGACGATCTCGATGCGATCGATATTGGAGGTCATGATCGTCGAGAAATCGAGCGACCCGCCGGCATCGTTCAGCGGCACGCCGTCGACGAGCACGCGCACATAGTTGCTGTTGCCGCCGCGAAGAAAGAGCGACGACTGCGAGCCAATCGGTCCGCTCTGCACCATCGATACGCCGGGAACGAGTTTGAGGGCGTCGACGACGCGTGTGATCCCTTGCGCGCGGAGGTCTTCGCCACGCAGCACGGTCGCGGTTGCCGTCGGCGCGACGGTGGAGACGGGGACTCGCGTCGCGGTGACGATCACCGTGGCGAGCGTATCCTTGGCGGTCGTCGCCTGCGCGAAAACGGGAGCGGCGAGTACGAGCGACGAGAACAGGGCGACACGACGAATCATTGACGAAACTCCGAGAAAGTTGAGCGAGCAGTAGAACACAACAGCGAGCGAACGTTGAAGTAGAACAACTACCGAGCACGTCCCCGAAGTGGCACGAGCACCGGCGCGCCAACCGCCGGGTCACGCGTGACGACGAGCGGCCATTCATACACACGTTCGAGTTCGTCGCCGCGCATCACTTCGTCGGGCGTACCGAAGATGGCGAGCGTTCCGCGATGCATCAGGGCGATGCGCGACGCGAACCGGGCGACGAGGTTGAGCTGATGACTCACGAGCAACACAGCGCGCCCTTCCCGCGCGAGCGCGTCGAGCAGTTCGAAGACCGACATCTCGTGCGCGATATCGAGGAACGCGGTCGGCTCATCGAGCACGAGCGCATCACCGCCCTGTGCGAGCGCCCGGGCAATTCGCACGCGCTGCCATTCGCCACCGGACAACTCGTCGGTGCGTCGCGCAAGAAACTCGGCGACGTCGGCGCGCTCTGCTGCGGCGGTGACAGCTGCGCGATCAGCGGGCGTATCGCCGCTCCACACACCGCCGTGCACGAACCGCCCGAGTGCGATGAAATCGCGCACGATGAGCGGAAAGGTCGGCTCCTCGCGCTGCGGCACGAGCGCGACGCGACGCGCCGCGTCACGGCGTGACATGGCGCCGAGCGCATCGCCGTCAACCATGATGCGGCCGCGCTCGGGAACGAGACGTCCGAGCAGCGCGCGGACGAGGGTGCTCTTGCCGCTGCCGTTCGGGCCGACGATCGCCGTCAGCGCGCCGCGCGGTGCGTCGAGCGAAACGCCATGCACGGCCGCCTGCGAGGCCCCCGGATACCGAAGCACGACATCATCAAACCGGATCACCGCATCCTCCGCAGCCGACTCAAGAAGAACGGCACACCGACGACGGCCGTCACGGCACCGAGCGGCAGCTCCGATGGTGCGCGCACCGTGCGAGCGGCGAGATCGGCGGCGATGATCAGGGTCGCGCCGCAGAGCGCGGCGCCGAGCATCGTACCGCGTACCGACCGGGCGCCAAGCGCCCGAGCAATCGACGGGACGACGAGCCCGACAAATCCGATCAAACCGGCGCCGGCCACGGTCACCGCCGCGAGCAACGACGCAGCAAAATAGACGCGGCGTGTCGCTCTCTCGACGTCGACGCCGAGCGCCGACGCGGGATCCTCGCCGAGCGAGAGCAATTCGATCTCGCGAGCGAAACTCACGAGCATCGCGCAGCCGATTGCCACGTACAGGGCGATCCACCGCACGCCCACCCACGACGCGTCGTTGAGTGACCCCATCATCCACCAGAGCGCACCACGCACCGCTTCGGCCGGAGCACCAGCGAGCACGATCATGATTGCCGCATTCGCGAAGGCGCCGATGACAACGCCGGCCATCACGAGCACACGCGGATCGCCGCGCGATCCCGATGCTCGCGCGACGATCAGCACGAGCAATACCGCGAGCGAGGCGCCGGCGAAGGCCGCGAGCGGCAGCAGCGACGGCGTCGCAACACCGAGCGCCGTCGCGAGCACTGCGCCAACCGCGGCGCCGCCGGAGACGCCGAGCAGATACGGCTCGGCGAGGGGATTGCGCAGCGTCGCCTGCATCGCCGCGCCGCTCATGCCGAGCCCCGCGCCAATCGCGAGTCCGAGCGCGATGCGCGGGAGACGCAGGGTGCGCACGATCTGGATTGCGTTGCCGTCGCCGTTCCCCCACAGTGCCTGCCACACGGCCGACGGCGCCAGTGACACACTGCCGATGGCGAGTGCGGCAATGCTCGTCACCGCGAGGGCGAGTAGCAGGAGGAACCAGACGCGAGGACGCATCAGGGTCAGCGCACCGTGTCGCCGACGATCAGCGCACGAAGATGCCGCGCGGCTTCCCCGAGACGAACGCCGGGTCGACTGACGAGCGTGGTATCGACGACGAGAATACGTCCGGCGCGGACCGCGGGGACGGCCTGCCATGCGGCGCTGGCGCGAATCTTCCCAGCGTTGACCGGACCGGCGAGAATCACATCGGGGTTCCGCCGCACGATCTCTTCCATCGTCACCTGCGGCGATGCGGCGGGGAGATCGGCAAAGATATTCGTCGCGCCGGCGATCGCCGTGAGCTCACTCATATAGCCGCCGCGACCGATCGTGAGCAGCGGGTTATCCCAGATGTGCCAAAAGACGGTGATGGGCTTTGCCGCGCGTGGACGGGCCCGCACCGCCTCGATCGACCGCGCGACCGAATCGACGAGTGTCCGTCCCGCCACGGTGTCGCCAACCGCGCGCGCGAGGAACGTGACAACGCGCGAAAAGTCGCCGAGTGTATCGGTGCGAATCGAAATCGTCGCGACACCAACGCGTCGCAGTTGAGCGGCCGCCGTGCGATTCATCGAGCCGGCATAGAGGACGACGAGATCGGGGCGCGCACCGAGGATCGCCTCGACGTTCGGCTGCATACCATTGCCGAGATCGGCGACGTCCCGAGCGGCGGCGGGATACAGATCCCAGTGCGTGCGGCCGACGACGCGATCGCCGGCGCCGATCGCGAAGAGAATCTCCGTCGTAACAGGGCTCAGCGAGACGATACGTTTCGCTGGCGTGCCGACGCGAATCGTGTCCCCGTAGTCGTCGACGTCCGCCGATCGCACCTCGGCGCGCTCGGCTCGGCCGCACGCGACGAGCGCGCCGACCAAGAGCGTGCGCGCGACGAGCGAGGCGATCCGCGGAGCGGTGCGATGTGGCCGAAAAATCAAAACGGACTCCCTCCGAGATGGAAGAAGTCCGCAACGCGCGAGACCGGTGGAGCACCACGAATACGTGGCCACGTCTCGAACGCCACCAGCCCTCCCCCGAGGAACTGTACCTGTGGCGCGAACGTGGGTCGTCTCCTGGCTCCGGGCCGCCCCGCTCGCCT
>JAYVPN010000118.1:0-61911 GCA_043757365.1 Gemmatimonadota bacterium
GATCTGCTGGATGTCGGACACCGGCACCCACGCCTCGCCGTACGGACGGGCCGCGCTGGCGTTGCGCGGGTTGCCGTTCATCGCGTTCCCGAGCAGCGCCGACCAGTTATTGCCGGCCTGGAGCTCGGCGATTTTGTTTTTCGTGAACAGCGACCGCGTCTCGATCGTCCACTGATCGCTCGGCAGAAACGAGAGATTGAGGCGGAGACTGCCGCGCCGCTGCCAGTTCGGCTGGATGGACCCTTCCTGGTCCATATAGTTACCGGAGATAAAATAGGTGCTGCGATTGCCGCCGCCCTGTACGCTCGTCTCAAGATTCTTGAACGGACCGTCCTGAATCAGTCCGTTCGCGTCCTTGGCACGCGTGCCATCAGGACCCGTGAAGTTTGGATAGAGCGTCGTCGGCAGATTCTCGCGCAGGCGATCGTATCCGGTGGTGAAGCCGACGTTCCAGCTCGCCTTGCTGTCACTCCGGCCCTTCTTCGTGAAAATCTGGATGACGCCGTTGCTCGCCTCGGAGCCATAGAGCGTCGCGGCTGCAGCGCCCTTGAGGACTTCGACGTGATCGATATCGTCCGGGTTCAGATCGCTGAGACGGTCGGTGGACGTACCACCGGCGAACGCGCAGCAGGCGATCTTGTTGCCGATTCCAGAGGCGCTGGTCCACTCCGTGCCATTCTTGTCGACGCGCACGCCGTCGATGTAGACGACGGGACGCTGGGTCAGACTAAAGCTCGCGATACCGCGAATGCGCAAATCCTTCGCGGCGCCGGCGCCGCCGCCGACGGACTGCGAGCGAAGCCCGGTCACCTGGGCCGCGAGCGCCGAGCCGATATCCCCGCTCGGGGCCGTCCGATTTGTAAAATCAACCGAACCGATCGACGTGCCGACTTTTTTCTTGTCGACTTCGCCTCCGGTGCCGGTCGTCACGATCGCCGAGAGTTCAACGGCGCTGACATTCATCGAGAACATAATCGCCACGCTGTCGCCACGCGCGACGGTCACGGACTGCGTCGCCGGACGGAAGCCGATGCGTGTCGCCTGCACTCGCTGCGTGCCCGACGGCGCGTTTCGCACCACGAAGTGGCCGCGCTGATCGCTCATGCCGCCGATCGTCGTGCCGAGGACCTGAATGCGCACACCTTCCAGCGCATTCTTGGTGACCGCATCGGTCACGGTGCCGACGACGATCCCTTGGGCTTTGGCGCCCACTGGACTCAGCATCGTAAGCGCAACTGCCAGCCACCGAGCGAACCCGATTCGCTGCATTTTTCGCATCCCCACCCCAATCGAAAAATTTGAACCCGCTGGAGCCCGTCTCGTGAAACAACGCACTGCTGGCTTTTGAGACGCGCAAGTGTTGAGACGCGCGGCGCGAATCCAGATAGCGTGTCGAGTCGATCCGTCTCTTGCAATTCTGCACCGCTTACTTTTACTATCTTTTACTTCACCTGTCAATCACCGGCGTCGTCTGCGCTGGCCAACGACGCGCATTCACCACGAGGACTTCCGCCAATGCGAATTGCCAATCGTCTGCTTCTGAGTGCCTTCCTGGGAGTGGGTACCGCCACCAGCAGCATCGCCCAAGCCCAGGGCGCAACTGCCGCGCCGGCCGCCGCGCCGGCCGTTAGCCGGACGATGACCGAGCGCTACACGCGCGCCGAGCAACTGCTGCCGTGGAACGCTGGTCGCTTGGTGTTTGGCGACGTCGTTGCGCCGCAGTGGTACAAAGACGGCACCCGCTTCTGGTTCCGCAATAAGACGAAAATCGGCGCGGATTTTATGTTCGTCGATCCCGTGCTGAACATTGAGCGTCCGCTGTTCGACAACGCCCGCCTCGCCGCGGCGATTACCGCCGCGACCGACACGAGCTACGACGGCAACAAGCTGCCGTTTCAGACCTTCAAGTTTGCCAAGGACAACGAAGACGAGCGCACCATCGAGTTCCGCGCGGGTCGTAGGCGGCTGACGTGCGACATCGTCGCCTACAGCTGCACCGCCGGCGACACGATCCCGAGCGAAGTGCCGTTCGTGCTCTCGCCCGACAAGAAGTGGGAAGCGTTCGTGATGAAGTTCGACGTGTACGTTCGTCCGCGCGGCGGCGGTGACAGTACGCAGCTCACCACCGACGGCGTTCAGGGATGGAGCTACGGCCAGGGCGATCCGAGCCCGCAGCAACTCCTCGCGCCGCGGCTCGCGCCGCGCCGTCCGCAAATTCAGTGGGCGCCGGACTCCAGACATCTGCTTGCGAACCGTCAGGACACACGCGGCGTGCTGACGATGCCGTACATCAGCTACACCTCGCAGCGTCCGCGCGCATTCACGCAGCCGTACGCGCTGCCGGGCGACTCGATCATTCCGGTGCCCGGCGCGAACATTCTCGACCGCGTGGCGAAGACCAACGTGACGGTCAATCTCCCGGTGAAGCTCGCGCAGCTCAATCTCGGCGGATCACAGCGCGATTCCGTCTGGAGCTCCGGCTCCGACAAGCTGCGTGTCAGTGGCATCACGCGCGCTTCAAAGAGCGCCTATCTCTGGGAAATCGACGCCGTGACGGGCAACGCGAAGTTGCTCGCCAAGGACACGACCAAGACGTACGTGGAATCGGCCCCGCCGACCGACACGCGCGAGAGCTGGTACGTCACAAAGGACGGCCAGGACATTCTGTGGTGGTCGGAGCGCGACGGCTGGGGCCATCTCTGGCGCTATGGTCCCGACGGCAAAGTGAAGAATCAGGTGACGAGCGGCCCGTGGCAGGTCGGCAAGGTCGTGCACGTCGACGAGAAGCTCAAGCAGATCTGGTTCACGGCCCGCGGCCGCGAGGCGGATCGCATTCTGTATTATCAGGCGCTGTATAAGGTGGGTTTCGACGGTAGCGGCCTCACACTGCTCACGCCAGAAACGGAGTACCACGACGTCGATGTGAGCCCGAGCGGCAAGGCGCTGATCGATCGGATGTCGCGCATCGAAACACCGACGGAAACCGTCCTCCGCGACCTCACCACCGGCAAGATCCTCCGCACGATCGCCAAAGCCGATGTCTCGCAACTCGCGGCGGTTGGCTGGAAGCCTGCCAAGGTCTTTACGGCGAAGGCCCGCGATGGCGTCACCGACATCTACGGCGTTATCTACTTCCCGGCCAATCTCGACAGCACGAAGAAATACCCGATCATCTCCAACATCTATCCGGGGCCGCAGGTCGGCAGCGTCGGCGCGTGGACGTTCAAGGGCGGCGGTGAAGCGTTCGCCCTCACCGAGCTCGGCTTCGTTGTCGTCCAGATCGAACACCTGGGCACGCCGAACCGCTCAAAGAGCTTCCACGACAATTACTACGGCAACTTCATCGACAACGGCCTTCCCGATCACATCACCGCGATCAAACAGCTCGCGGCGCAGTACAGCTTCATCGACATCGAGAAGGTCGGTATCTTCGGCCACTCGGGCGGTGCCTTCGCGAGCACTGACGCGATGCTGCGCTTCCCCGACTTTTTCAAGGTCGCGGTGAGCAGCTCCGGCAATCATGACAATCGCAGCTACAACATTTATTGGGCGGAGAAGTACCAGGGCACGCTCAAGCGCGACACGCTCAACCGGACCCTCGACAACTTCTCGGCGTCGGCGAACAAAGCGTACGCGGCGAACCTCAAAGGCAAGCTGCTCCTGATGCACGGCGACATGGACGACAACGTCCATCCGGCGATGACGGTGCAGTTGATCGACGAACTCACGAAAGCGAACAAGGCGTACGACCTCATTTGGGCGCCGAACCGGCCGCACTCGCTCACCGAGCCGTACTTCATTCGTCGACGCTGGGATTATTTCGTGACGTGGCTCGCCGGTCATGTTCCGCCGGACAATTACAAGATCACGCCGCCGGAAGGTTCGCTGGGCACGGGCGACGGCAACACACCGCTCGAACCGGACGATCCCGACTTCATTCCCTAACCGTTAGAGGGTTGCCGAGGCGAGGAGCCAGGCTGCGATCACGCAGCCGGCTCCCGCCTTGAGCCCCATCGCGACGGCGCGACCGATGGCCGCTCCGGTGGCCGCGCGGGTCGCTTCACCCTCGCCCGCCCCACCCGAGTACTCACCGACGAGCGCGCCGACAAAACTGCCGGCGATCGCGCCGAGTACGGATCCAATGATCGGAATCGGCACGCCAGTGATCGCGCCGATGAGTCCACCGATGATCGCCCCCCACGCGCCGCGCTTCGAGCCGCCGTACATCCGCGTGTACTTCGCGGCGACAGTGAACTCGAGCAGTTCCGCAATCAGCGCGATGATGAGCACGCCGATGATCGTGACGACGCCGATGCTCGTGCCGGGGACGAGATAGGTGTAGGCAATCCCGGCGAGTACCATGAGCCAGGTGCCCGGGAGGCCGAGCGGGATCAGGAGCAGCGCGACGACGAGGACGGCAGCGAGGAGGAGGGTCATGCTCTCCCTACGGGTCGTGGCGTGATCTGGTTCCACTGGTTCGGCCGCCGGGAACAGGATGAGATGTCCTAATAGTGTCGCAATCATCTTCACCTAACGGGTTGCTAATCAGGAGTTAATCCCCGCGTATTGACGACAAGCGACAAATTCGCGAGTGTATTAGCTAACCAATACACCGGAGACTCGTGATGCTACGCCGTGTCTGGAACGGTTCAGTCCGTCGATGGACGATCACGTTTCTCTTCGCAGTGTGCGCGCTCAGCGCTACGCCGCGTACCGCGCGAGCGCAGGATGTCGACATCCTGCGCGGCAAGGTCACGAGTCCGGACTCCCTGCCGGTCGTCGGCGCCTCGCTGAAGTTCACCGCCCTCGCCACGCAGAGTACCCGCACGATCCGAACCGACACGAAAGGTCAGTACTCGATGGTCTTCCAGAACGGCGGCGGGAACTACACCGTCTCCGTCACGGCCGTCGGCTACACGCCACAGGAGCTCGAGCTCAAGCGCGACGGAGACGAGGAAGTTCTGCGACTCAACGTCGTGCTGAAGAAGGCCGCGCAAGCGCTCGCGGCGGTGAAGATCGCCGAGAAAAAAGCACCGAAGACGGAGCAGATTGCGTCGGACGTCGGCGGGAGCAACGGGCAGACCGCGCAGAATGTCGGCGCCAATTCCCAAGGCGACCTCGCCGCACTGGCTGCGACGATCCCTGGCTTTCAGTTGCAGTTCAATCCCGATGGGTCGCCGAAGGGATTCTCGGCGCTCGGGCTGCAGTCGGCGCAGAACAACGTGACGATCAACGGCCTCCAGTCCGGCGCGACAAATGCGCCACGCGACGCGCAGACGTATAGCAACATTTCGAGTTCGACATTCGACGTGTCGCGCGGCGGCTTCAGTGGGGCGCAAACAGCGATCACATTGGGAAGCGGCTACTCATTTTCGCAGCACAATGCTCGCATCACGTTTGACGCGCCGTCGCTCCAGTACTCCGATCCTCGCGCGGCGTCACTCAACTCGCAGTTCGATAATCTGCAGGCGAGCGGCAGCGACCTCGGCGAACTGATCCGCGACAAGAGCTTCTACAACTTCAGCTGGCAGGGCGGCAGGCGCTCCGCGCCGCTCAACACCCTGCTTAGCGCCGACAATACCGCCCTGCTCCGCCTGGGACTGATTCCCGATTCGATCGCGCGCTTCCAGTCGATTATGCGCACGCTCGGCATTCCACTGGCCGCGCGCGGCGTGCCGGCGAATCGAGAGAACACGAACGGCTCGTTGATCGGCCGCTACGATTACAACACCGAAGCCGGCGGCGCCTTCAATGTGGTGGCCAACGGCAGCTTCAACAAATCAGGAGCGAACGCCCTGTCTTCGCGGTCTCTGCCGACCTACGGCGGTGAGTCGAACAGCTGGACGGGCGGTTTTCAGGGCTACGGCTCGTACAATGTCGGTTCGCAATTTCTGAACGAGACGCGCCTCGGACTCAATCTCACGAACAGCAGCGGTTCGCCGTTCGTCCGCCTCCCGCAAGGCAACGTCATCGTCAGCTCATCGGATCCATCGGGCGGCACGAACGTATCGACGCTCAACTTCGGGAGCGGATCGTCGCTCGTCAGCGCGTCGCGTACCGGCGCGGTGCAGGTACAGGACAATCTCTCGTGGTTCGGCGACGACAGCCGGCACCGACTCAAGCTGACCGGCAACGCCCGATACGAGTGGTACCACCAACTCGAGGCATCGAACGAGCTTGGGACGTTCAGCTACAACTCACTCGCCGATCTCGCGAGCGGCACGCCGGCAGCCTTCACGCGCCGGCTCGGCTCGCCGCGGCGCACCGGCGGCATCATCAATGCCGACCTCTCGCTCGGTGATACGTGGCGGCGTACGAACCGGATGCAGTTCCAGTACGGCGTACGCGTCGACGGTTTCCATTTCGTCGACCGGCCACTCTTCAATCCCGACGTCGACAAAACATTCGGCATTCGCACGGATCGTTCGCCAGATGCCATTGGCGTCAGCCCGCGCGCTGGCTTCTCGTGGAACATCGGCACGGCACCGAAGACAGCGAACACGATGTTCGGCTCCGGAGTCTTCGGCACCTTCGCCGGCGGCATCGGACGATTCTGGCAAGTGCTCGACTCACGCTACGAGAGTGCCGCGATCGACAACACCGGTCTGCCGAGCGGCGCGCAACAGGTAACGTGCATCGGCGCGGCAGTACCGGCCGCACAGTGGAGCGCGTACCCGGGAAATTCGGGGGTGATTCCGACGACGTGTGCGGATGGAACCGCCGGCACGAATTTCGCGCTCGCGACCCCGCGCGTTACGGCGTTCGCGCCCGACCTTCAGCCGCAATCGTCGTGGCGGGCGAACCTGCGCTGGAATAGTTATCTCGGGCCGAAACTCCGTATCAGTCTCGACGCGACCGTCTCGCTCAATGACCATCAGTCGGGCGTCCTCGACCGGAACTTCAACGCCGCACCGCGGTTCACGCTGACAAATGAGGGAGGGCGTCCGGTGTTCGTCTCTCCGGCGGCAATCGTCCCGGCCAATGGTGCCGTCTCGCTGCGCGACTCGCGACTCTCGCCGCGCTACGCGCAAGTCAATGTCAACACGAATGACCTGCGATCGCGGTCTACGCAGCTGACGATCTCCCTGAATCCGGTCAACGGCTTCGTGCTCTGCTTCTCGTCGGGGTGCGCCTATCCGATGCAGTGGAACATCTCGTACACGTCGCTCCGCGTCGACGATCAGAATCGCGGCTTCGGCGGCAATACGTCCGGCGATCCGCGAACGGCGTCGTGGGGCCTCGCCAGCGGTACCATTCAGCATCAGATCAATTACAACCTCTCGAAGCGCTTCGGCGGCGGCATCAGCGTGAGCGTGTCCGGGCGATTCCAATCGGGCACGCCGTATACACCGATCGTGAGCGGCGATGTGAACGGCGATGGCGCGTACAACGATCGCGCATTCATCTTCAACCCCAGCACGACCACCGATTCCACCGTCGCTGCTGGCATGCGCTCGATGCTCGCGAACGCGCCGAGCGGCGTGCGCGACTGCCTCAGGTCACAACTCGACCGGATCGCCGAACGCAACTCCTGTCACGGTCCGTGGACGGCGACGATGAACGGACAGATCGATCTTCGTCCGACGTGGGAAGGCTGGGAGCGCGTCAGTTTCCAACTGCTTCTGAACAATCCCCTTACAGGACTCGACGCGATGCTGCACCGGGGCCAACTCCAAGGCTGGGGGCAACCGGCGCTCTCCGACCCGACCCTGCTCTATGTGCGGGGCTTCGACCCGGCGACGAACCGGTTCAAGTACGAAGTCAATCAGCGCTTCGGCGAGACGCGAGCCTTCCGCAACATTCCCACCTCTCCGTTCCAGGTCACGCTCGGCGTTCGCGTCGCCCTCGCCGAGAACGGCGAGGTGCAGAACGCGCGGATGCAGCTGCGTCAGTACAAGCCGAAGGACAAACCGCCGCTGGATGCCGCGGCGATCAAGACGCGAATTCTCGGTAACTACAGTTCAACACTCGGGCAGCTGCTCGCCCAGAAGGACTCGCTGGGCCTGACGAAGTCGCAGATCGATTCGCTCACGAAAATCAACATCCGAGCAATCAAGGAACTCGATTCCCTGTACGCCCCGATGACGCCCCGCTTCGCGAAGATGCAGTTTGACGACGTCACGCCGGAGTTTGCCCGTGAACTGTCGGTCTTACAGCGCAAGGCGACGGCAATCTCGTTCGATCTGCTCTCCCAAATCTCAGCGCTGCTTTCGCCCGAACAACGCAAGAAGCTCCGCTCGCCTCTCGCTTTCCAGCTCTCGCCTGAATTCCTGAAGGCGTACAAGGACAATCTGAGCAGCCCGATTCGCCCCTTCTATTTCTGACTATTCCGCTCGGCACCCCCGGCCCCGCCTGTGAACGTGCAGGCGGGGCCGCGCGTCATTAAGATGAGTGTAGAACCACACCCCAGCCGAGGAACCCGATGCGCCGTCGTGTCTTGATCGTTGCCCTGTCCACCGTGGCGTCCACCGTGGCGTCCACCGTGGCGTTTGCCGTCACGGCCTCCACCGCCCTCGCGCAGGCCGCCAAGGTCACGGCCGCGACGCCGGAGGCCGCCGGCAAGTACCTGCTCATCGTCGGCAGCTGCCATGATTGCCACACGCCGAACTGGACCGAATCAAAGGGTAAGGTGGCCGAGGACGACTTTATGATCGGCAACCCGCTCGGCTACAAAGGCGCGTGGGGCACGAGCTACGGCAAGAACCTCCGCACGATCGCGGCGCGACAGAGCGAGGATCACTGGGTGAACGTCCTCAAGACCACCGACGACGGCGACGGCAAGTCGCCAATGCCGTGGCATAACACGGCGCTCATGAACGAAGAGGACATGCGCAACATGTACAAGTACGTGAAGTCGCTCGGCACGAAGGTCGGGCCGCGACTCCCGCGTGCGGCGAAGCCGGGCGTGGAGCCAATGGGCGATTACATCGATTTGTCGCAGAGGAAGGGCGCGGCGCCGGATACGACGAAGAAGCCTTAGTAGCTCGGCTTGAGCGTCAGGCGGGGATAGGTCGGCCCGAAACGCGTTTGCCACAGAGCACGCAGAACACGCAGAAAACAACACGCAGAAAACAGCAAACACTTGGGGGAAACTGTCGCCGAAATATTCGCGCGATTGTTCCCCTGAGTCTTTTTCTTGCAAATTTTCAAATGTCGTTCTGTCGGCGGCGTTAGCCGCCGGCCCTTTCTGCGTGCTCTGTGTGGTCTGTGGTTAACGCGTTTCGCACCGATCCCCTGGCTACGGCAACGGCGCGACCGCATCGAGAAATGCTCGCGCCTGCGTCACATACGCCTCGCGTTTGACTGGATCCATCTTGTCGACGCCGGCCCAGATCGGCCCCATTCGCTGGTTCCCGCGTAAGCGTTCGCGGTTCTCGATCAGAAAGTTCCAATACAAATAATTGAACGGGCACGCCGTCTCGCCGAACGATTCCTTGACGTCGTACGAACAGCCCTTGCAGTAATCGGACATCCGACTGATATACTTGCCGCTCGCTGCGTACGGCTTCGACGCGAGGAGGCCGCCGTCAGCATGCATCACCATGCCGTGCGTGTTGGGAAGTTCGACCCAATCGTACGCATCGGCGTACACCGCGAGATACCACGCCTCGATCTCCCGCGGTTCGATGCCGGCGAGCAGCGCGAAGTTGCCGGTGATCATCAACCGTTGAATGTGATGTGCATACGCGGTTCGCTTGGTGTCGCCAATCGTCTCGGCCATGCACGCCATCGGCGTATCGCCGGACCAATAGAAGTCGGGCAATCGGCGATGCGCGTCGAGGAAATTCGTCTCCGCATAGCCCGGCATCTTGAGCCAGTAGATGCCGCGCACGTACTCGCGCCAGCCGATGATCTGCCGAATGAACCCTTCGACGGCGTTCAGGGGCGCGCGGCCCTCGCGATACGCCGCCTCGGCTCGTCGACAGACATCGAGCGGGTCGAGCAAGCCGATGTTGAGTGCTGGTGCGATGAGCGAATGAAAGAGCGTCGGCTCGCCGCGCTTCATCGCATCCTGATAGTCGCCGAACTGCGGCAAGCAGTCCGTGAGGAACCGGTCGACGATTGTCGCTGCCTGCGCGGCCGTCACGGCGAAGCCGAACGGCTCGAGATCGCCAAAATGATTGGCGAAGCGTTCGCCAACGAGATCGAGCACGCCTCGAGTGATCGCATCCGCCTCGAAGAACGGCGGCGGCGGAATCACCACGCCCGCTTTGAGCGGCTTCCGGTTCTCGGCGTCGAAATTCCACGCGCCACCTTCCGGTTCGCCGTCGGCCGTGAGGAGCAGCCCGGTGTCGCGGCGCATCTCGCGATAGAAGAACTCCATGCGGAACTGCTTCCGTCCCGCGGCCCATTTTGCGAAACGAGTTCGCGAGCAGATGAAGCGGGAATCCTCACGAATCTCGACCGGAACGCCGAGCGTCGTGCTCCACGTCGCCATGTCGGCAGCGAGCCGGTATTCGCCCGGGTGCGTCGCAACGACGCGCTCGGCGCCGAGGTCCACGACGGCGCGCGCGACCTCGCGTGCCAGGGTTCCACCGTTCGCCGGATCATCGAGCGTCACGTAGCGAACGGTGACGCCGCGCGTTCGGAGCGTCTTCGCAAAGTGCCGCATCGCCGAGAAGACCAGCGCGATCTTCTTTGGATGATGCGGTACGTAGGTCGCCTCGCTCATCACTTCCGCGAGGAGGACGACGTCGGCGCCGCGATCGAGACCGTCGAGCGCCGACAAATTCGACGAGAGCTGGTCGCCGAGTACGAGACGGATTTTCACGAGGGATATAACGATGGGGCGCTCACGTCGGTTCCCCTTCGCTCGCTCGTCACCCGTTCCGGGGCGTATGATGGCGCGCGGCGTCCTCCTATGGCAGCATCCTTCTCGCCTGCGCAATCGCGTACACGATTCCCAGCGCGAAAAATGCGACCCCGCCTGAAATCAGGCGGGGTCGCAAAGGCGTGCTCCGGAACGTCGCTATCGTGCGCCGTCGGGACTTCAGCCGCTATTCGTTACGAATTCTTTGCCGGCACGAGCAGAATACCGGCACCGATGACAATCGCCGCGACACCAGCCCAGATCGGAATATTCACGCGCTCGCGGTCGTGCGTCACGATTTCCAGCGGGCCAATCTGCGTTTGCGACGTACTACGCGTGTAGGAGAAGCCGCCGTAGGCGAGCCCGACAACGCCAAGTGCGATGAGGAGAACCGCGACCCCTTTTGTCGGGTTCACAGCGGATTCCGCCCCTGGATGACGCGCACCAGGACGACGATAATCGCGATGACGAGCAGGATATGAATGAGCCCACCCATCGTGTATGCCGTGACCATACCGAGCAGCCACAGCACCACGAGAATGATGACGATTGTCATGAGCATGTGCGATTACCTCGCCGCGACGGTGACGGCTTTGGAGAGTGTGAATGTGATCGGCGTACCCGCGGCGACAATGATGTCCCGCAACGCATACTTTGCGGCAACCGCACCGCCAGCGACCGTACCGACCGCGCCGCCGATGATTGTGCTTTTCTGATTCTTGCCAATCGCCTGACCGACGATCGCGCCAACTGCGGCACCCGCGCCGATACGGGCCGCTTCATCGGTCGTGATGCCGCGTCCCTTCATGGTATGCGCGACGGGATCGACGTCGCCGGCAATCTCATAAGACTGACCGTGCACCGAGATCGAGTTCACGGAGAACGAGATGCGTCCTTCGGGGCGGACCTGATCGCTGCCCGGCTCGAGCTGGTCGATCGTCACGGAGACGACGGAGCCGGCGGGAATGGCGACGTTGCCCTTCGAATCGGTGACATCGCGGCTCACCGTCGCCTGCGTGCGCTCGCCTGGCTTGGCGGTGCGCGACGACAGCGCGTCCTGCATCGTGGCGCTGATGCGGGTTCCGGCGCCGACCGTGTGCGTCGAGCTCTCACTGGCGCGCTTCGTCGACGCGCCGGCGCCTTTGCTGCCGCCCGCTGCCTTCTCACCAGCGGGCAGGTCTTGCGTGCCCGCGCCGTTGCAGGCGGCCAGTCCAACGATCAGGGTCAATCCAAGCAGCTGTCGCATTGTCTTATGCCTCGTGTCGGGGACCGAACGGGGAGACCCCGCCGGATACACTGGAGATTACGGCCGCGAGCCGAGTCGGCCTATCGCCCGAAAGAATGATATAAGGCGTAGACGGGTGATGAGAGCCCGTCCTCGGCGGCGGCGGCGGCTCCGCTCGCGTGGCGCGCCGGTCGGTGGAGACGTTGCGACGGAAGCCGATTATCATGCTCACCGGCAGCGCCACCGACCCTCGCGCTTTCCGGGACGGGCGATAGAATTGCGGAACACGTTCTCATCGCTCGCTCACCCCGTGTCGGGGATCGTTGCCATGCCGCTCAACATTCTTATCCTCGGCGGAACCGGATTCACCGGCCCGGAGCAAGTCGAGTACGCACTCGCCCGCGGCCATAAGGTGACGCTGTTCAATCGCAATAAGACCCGCCCCGACTTCTTCAAGGGGAAAGTCGATCAGCTGCTCGGTGATCTCAACGATGACGTCAGCGCGCTGAAGGGACAGACGTTCGACGTCGTCCTCGACAATCCGACGACATTCCCGGCGTGGGTGCGTAATGCGGCGCAGCATCTCTCGGGAAATGTCGGGCACTACATCTTCATTTCGACGATTTCGGTTTATCCCGACAATAGCCATCCGAACCGCGACGAGACCGACGGCACGACGCCGCTGCCCGCCGGCCTCGACCCGTACACGCTCGAGCGCGACAACGCCGGGAAGTACTACGGCGCGCTCAAGACGTTCTCGGAACAAGAAGTGGAGCGGCACTATCCCGGCCGCGCAACGATCGTGCGCCCGGGACTGATCGTCGGTCCGCTCGATCGCAGCGATCGGTTCACGTACTGGCCGGCGCGCATCGCCCGTGGCGGTGATGTCGTCGCGCCGGGAACGCCGAACGATCCGTCGCAGATCATCGACTCACGCGACCTCGCCGAGTGGATGATTCGGCTCGCCGAGCAGAAGGCACTCGGGACATTCAATGCGACCGGACACATGCGGCCGATCTCCGAAATGCTCTACGGTATCAAGAGCGTGACGACAGGCGGAGCACATTTCAACTGGATTCCCGCCGACTTTCTCGCGTCGCAGGGCGTGCGTGGCTGGCGGCACATGCCGGTCTGGATGCCGCCGACCGGCGCGACCGCCGGCTTCTGTCATCGCAATATCGATAAGGCGCTGGCGAAGGGGCTCACCTTCCGCCCGCTCGCCGTGACGGCGCGCGAGACGCTCGATTGGCACAGGACGCGCACGGCCGCTGAACAGCAGGCCACCGCCGACGGCGTGATCGCCGGCATCTCGGCTGCGAAGGAAGCTGAAGTGCTCGCCGCGTGGAAAGCCAAACAGCAGGGAGATGCCGACCATGATTAACCTCACCAACCGCCGCGATTTTCTCCGCTTCAGCGCCGCGATCGGCGGCGCCCTCGGCATTGACGCCGTCCTCCCCCAAAATGCACTCGGCGCGATCGATCCGTTTCTCCTGCGCGAACCGGTGCGCAAGGCGTCGGCGCCACTGAATATTCTGATTCTTGGCGGTACCGGTTTCACAGGCCCTGAACAGGTCGAGTACGCGCTGGCGCGCGGCCATCGTGTGACGCTGTTCAATCGCAATAAGACACGCCCCGGCTTCTTCAAAGGACGCGTTGCCGAAGAGCTGATCGGCGATCTGAACGGCAATACGAGCGCACTCGAAGGCAAGACATTCGATGTGGTGCTCGACAATCCGACGACTTTCCCGGCGTGGGTACGGAACGCCGCGCGACAGCTCGAGGGGAACGTTGGACAGTACGTCTTTATTTCGACGACGTCGACGTACAGCGACCAAAGCATCATCGGACTCGACGAAAACAGTCCGACGGCCGTGCTGCCGCCGGACATCGACCCGTACACGCTCGATCCGGCCAACGCCGGGAAGTACTACGGGGCGCTGAAGTTCAAAGCCGAGCAGGAAGTCGCGAAGCATTACGCCGGGAAATGGACGGTGATCCGCCCGTGCCTGATCGTTGGCCCGCTCGACCGCACGGATCGATTTACCTACTGGCCGGCGCGCATCGACGCCGGCGGTGAGATTCTCGCGCCGGACAAGCCCGACGATCCGTGCCAGTTCATCGACTCGCGCGATCTCGCCGAGTTCAGCGTGCGGGTGGCGGAGAACAAGACGCTCGGCCTGTTCAACGCGATCGGCCCCGAGAAGCCGATGACGATCGCCGAGATGCTCTACGGTGTGAAGGCCGTGACGAATACGCAGGGCACGCTCACGTGGGTGCCGTGGGACTTTTTGCAGGAGCAGGGCGTACGACCGTGGCGGCACATGACCGTCTGGCAACCGCCGTACGGCGCGACGGCCGGCTATCAGCGGCGCAGTGCGAAGAAGGCGATCGCCGCCGGCCTGACGTTCCGCTCGCTCGCGGTGACCGCGAAGGAGACACTCGACTGGCATCGCACACGGCCGCAGGCCGAGCAGGATGCGACGCTCCGCGGTGAGATCAACGGATTGGATATGAAGCGCGAGAAGGAAGTGCTCGCTGCGTGGCACGCAAAGCAGGCGGCGGGGAAACTCTGACCCCGAACAGTGCAAGCGGTCCGCTCCACCGTCTCCTCGAAAAGGCGGTGGAGGTTCGGCCGAACGAGGTGAAGACGCTGCTGATGTCGTTCGCCTATTTCTTTTGCGTGCTCAGCGGCTGGTTCATCATGCGGCCGATGCGCGAGGCGGTGTCGGTGGCGACCGGCGTGCAGAAGTTGCCGTTTCTGTTTGCCGGCACGCTCGCGGTCGTCTTGATCGCCAACCCGCTCTTCTCGAATCTCGTCGTGCGCTTTCCGGTGCGGAAGTTCATCGCGATCACTTATCAGTTCTTCGTTTTCAATATTCTGACGTTTTATGTTCTGATGAAGGTCGTTGCGCCGACGGAAGGTTCGGCCGGCGATATCTGGATCGGCCGAACGTTTTTCGTCTGGACAAGCGTCTTCAATCTGTTTGTCGTCTCGGTTTTCTGGGCCTTCATGGCCGACTCGTTTCGTAGCGAGCAGGCGAAGCGCCTCTTCGGCTTCATCGGCGTCGGCGGGACGCTCGGATCGATCGTCGGATCGGCGGCGACGGCGGCGCTCGCGCCGGTGATCGGAATACCGAACCTGCTGCTGATCTCCGCCGTGATGATCGAGTGCGCCGTGCTCTGCGTCGTGAAGTTTCCGGCGCGGGAGCAGGTGACGGCCGCCGAAGCGGCGCTGTCGTCGATGCCGGTGACCACGGCCGAGGAAGATGCCCGCCCGATCGGTGGCAGTACGTGGGCCGGAATCACCAACGTGATGAAGTCGCCGTATCTGATGGGCATTTCGGCGTTCTTCGTTCTGTTGACGATCGGTTCGACCATTCTGTACTTCGAGCAAACAGATATCATCGGCAAAGCATTCGCCGACCGGGCGAGTCGTACGGCGGTGCTCGCGAAGATCGAGCTGGTCGTCCAGACCCTCACGATCCTGACGCAGATCTTTCTGACGGGGCGATTGATTCGCTGGCTCGGAATCAGCGCGTCGCTCGCGTTTTTGCCGCTCGTGAGCATGATCGGCTTTGGTGCGCTCGGGGTCTGGCCGACATTCCTCACCGTCGCGACGCTGGCGGTCGCGCGCCGGGCCGGCAATTTCGCGCTGAACAATCCGGCAATGGAGATTCTGTTCACGGTCGTGCCGCGCGAGGACAAGTACAAGGCGAAAAACTTCATCGAGACCTTCGTGTACCGCAGCGGCGACCAGATCGGTGCGTGGGGCTATGCGGGGCTTGCGGCGCTAGGACTCGGCATCTCGGGAATCGCGTTCGCGGCGGTTCCGATTTCGGCGGCGTGGTTGACGCTGGGGCTGTGGCTCGGACGGAAACAGTCTGAACTCGCGGGAGCGACAAAATGAAACGAAGGTCCATGCCGGTTGGCTGCAGGAGCATCGACGGCGTATTCACGTTCTCGCTGCTGCGCTAGGGTACCGGAGTCACGGGGACGGGAGGATAGAACCGCGGCTGCGGCCGCAAAGTGCCGTAGTAGCCAAGCTGTGAGTTCCACCATTGGGCGACGAGATCGGCCATCGCGTTCCGTCGAACCGGGTTCGTCGACGCGACATCGACTTTCTCATGGGGATCGCTGCGCAGATCGAACAGATGCTGCTGCGCGTGTCGCAGATCGTAGTGCAGGCACCAGCCGTTTTCCTCGACGGCGACTTCGTCGGCGAGCGCGGTCTGGCTCAGTGAAAACACGGGACGACGCTTACGGCGCGTCGTGTCGGCCAGATCGACGCCCTGAAAAGCGGGATGCGGCGGCAGGGCGAGCAAACTCACGATCGTTGGCACAAGATCGATCGAGGCTGCGGCAATCGAATCGCGCGCCGGTGCGCGGCCTGGAACGCGAATGACGACCGGAATGTGCGTGACCTCGCGATACAGTTTGTTGCCGTGCGCCGCGAATCCGTGCTCGAAAAATGCCTCACCGTGATCCGCGGTCACCACAACGAGAGTTGAATCCCACTGACCGCTCTTCTTCAGCGCGCCGATAAGACGGCCGAGTTGCGCATCGACGTAGGCGAGACTGTTGTCGTACATGTCGCGCACTGCCTCGACCGAGTCGAGCGGATAGCCGCCGAAGCGAATCGGAAACGAGACGTGCCCGCTGCCGAACCGCGGCGGGAATGACTCCGGCCGCACATACGGCGTATGCGGTGACTGCAGATTGAGATAGGCGAGAAATGGCGCCGCCGTTCCGACGCTGTCGATCCAGTTGATGGCTTCCGTCATCGTATCGGCGTCGTCGATTTTACCGGCACGTTCCTTGGCGGCTTTTACCCAGTTCCAGAAGCCGAAGTCCTCGGGTTGCGCGTGCGTCTCGCCGTGGAAGGTTTCGGAGTGCAGAAAATGCTCCGCGCCCCCGGTGTTCAGAAACGAGTACATCCCCGCCCACAGTTCGTTCTGTGACGAGAAGACGCCGGTGCGCCATCCGCGGGCACGAAGCACATCGTAGAGGAGGACGCGCGGAAAGGGGATTGGATCGGGAAAGGTGCGATACCGCGGTGTGCGCAACGGGTATTGCGATGCGAGTGTCGCCGTCGTCGAGTAGTCGCTCTGCGTCGCCTGCGTCGTCGCGTCCGTGTACACCGTTGCTTCACGCGCAAGTTGCTCGAGGGCCGGCATGACGAGACGCGGCCCGCCGATCGCCCTCAGGGCATCGGCCCGCATCGACTCGACGACGACGAAGACCACATTCCAGCGGTGCGCCGCGCGCGCCTCGGGGAGCGCCGCGTACTCGGCCATCGAGATCACCCGCCGCCGCGTCGTCGGCCCGCTCTTCCAGAGCTGCAGGCCGGCCGTGCGACTCTCAACCTCGTCAACGAGTTCAGCGATGATTCGGGCGATCGGCCCGCTCGTCTCTTTCGCGGCTTCGACCCAGGCCTCGTGTGCCGATTGTTCCGGCTCATGGGCGGTCGTGACGACTCGGGTGGCGTCGGTCTGCGACAAAATATTGGCGCTCCACGCCGTGCCGAAGGAGACGGTGATCGTGACGCCAACTGCGACGACCATCCGGCGCTGACGCGGTCGTGACATCGTCAGCGCCGACCGGGCGATCACCACCGTCGCGGCAAAGACAGCGAGCGCCACGAGCGGAATGGCGATGAGGATCCACGCCTCACTTTGCAACACGTGGGCCACGAGTTGCGATCCGTTCGCCGAAAACAGCAGCCACGATTCCGAGGTCAGGAACTGATCGGTGCTGTAATAGCTGGCCCAACCGCTGAACCGCACGAACTCAAGTGCCAGCGCGCTTGCGATGGCGATCGCCTCGAGTACAATCGTGGGCCAACTCCGGCGCGTCTGGATATCGATGACCGACAGGACGGCCGCCGTGGTCACCAGGACGGCGGGCACGCTTACCGCGAACTGGTATCCGAGCAGCCCGAGCCGTTCGAAGAGCGCAAGGGCCGGAACGGGAAACGGTGTTCCCTCGACCAGCCAGAACATCGCGCCTCGCACGAACACCGACACGACCCACGTCGCCGCGAAGCAGACGAGGAACTTGGCGACGGGAGGAGAGAGTCGTCCTTCGCGCTCAGGGCGCGCCACGCCCTCCGTCACACGTACGTCAGCCAGCCGTGCGGATCGGCGCGCTTGCCGGTAACCGTTTCCATATACGCCTTCTGCAGCAGGAGCGTCATCGGCCCCGGCTGCCCCTGCCCGACCGTGAGCTTGTCCACACTGCGCACCGGCGTGAGTTCCGCCGCCGTGCCGGTCAAGAAGACTTCATCGGCCGTGTAGAGACTCTCGCGCGGCAGCGGGCGCTCGATCACCTCGATGCCATTGTCCTTCGCGAGCGTGATGAGACTCGCCCGCGTAATTCCGGGGAGCAGCGTGCCGTCGATCGAGGGCGTGTACATGACTCCCTTCGAAATCACGAACACATTTTGTCCGGATCCCTCGCTGAGCAATCCGTCGGTGCCAAGCGCGATGCCTTCGTCAAAACCGTTGAGCATCGCCTCCATCTTGATGAGCTGCCCGCCAAGGTAGTTGCCGGCGACCTTCGCCGCGGCGGGTGTCGTATTGGGTGCCATGCGATGCCACGTCGAGACGCAGCAGTTCACGCCATTTTCCAGCGCGCCGTCGCCGAGGTAGGTGCCCCACGGCCAGCACGGGATGTACGTCTCGATCGGACTGTCAAACGGCACCATGCCGGCCGCGCCGTAGCCGCGGAGGACCATCGGGCGGATGTAGCACGACTTCATCTCGTTCTTCTTGACGACATCGCGGCAGGCGTCGACGAGTTGGTCGATCGTATACGGCACTTCCATACGATAGATCTTGCACGAGTTGATCAGCCGCTCGAGATGATCCTGAATGCGGAAGATTGCCGGACCCTTCGGCGTCTCGTAGCAGCGGACGCCCTCGAAGGCCGACGATCCGAACTGCATGGAATGCGAGAGAACGTGCACCTGGGCGTCGGCCCACTGGATCATGCTGCCATCGCGCCAGATGAACTTCGTTTCGGTCAGTTTCATGATGTGTTCGGTCGGTCCGAGGAGTGCGCCCCCTCTACCGCTCGGCCTGTATTTGAATGATTGTGATGGGACGCTGCGCCCGGGCCGATTGGGCGAGGCGTGATCGGCAACAACACCGTCGCCGGACTGCCCTTTTAACTTACTAGGAAACCGCCATGTCTGCCGCTACCAAACTCTCGTGGAAAGACGTCCGGCTGGAACAGCTGAACCCCCTCATTTCGCGGAAAGTCGTCAATACGGCGAATACGATGGTCGCCCAGGTCTTTTTGACCAAGGGAGCGGTCGTCCCGGCGCACGATCACCATAATGAACAGGTGACCTACATCATCAGCGGCGGGCTTCGCTTCTGGCTCGGCGAGCACGCCGACAACCCGGGCGATGTATACACGGATGTGATGGCCGGCGACGTGTTGCTGATCCCCGGCATGCTTCGTCACCGCGCCGAGGCGCTCGAGGACACGCTGGACGTGGATGTGTTCAACCCGCCGCGTCAGGATTGGCTCGACGGCAGCGACGCGTACATCCGCGGGAAGTAGGATGGATTTGGGGCTGAAGGGTCGCGTTGCGCTCGTCTGCGGGGCGAGCAAAGGGATCGGCTTTGCCACCGCCGAGCTGCTGGCGCGCGAGGGAGCGCAGCTCGCGATCTGTTCGCGTGACGCGGCGTCGATCGAGAAGGCGGCGGCTCGGCTCGCACCGACTGGCGCGGACATTCTCGCGATCGCGGCCGACTTGAGCACGATGGATGGCGTCGCCACCGTCGTGCGCCAAACGATCGAGCGCTACGGCCGCGTCGATGTGCTGATCACGAACACCGGCGGCCCTCCCACCGGCATGGCGATCGCGCACGAGTGGAGTGCGTGGGAGAAGGCGTCGGAATTGCTGTTGCGGAGCGCGGTGGAGCTGACGCGAGCGTTCATTCCCGGGATGCGCGAACGAAAGTGGGGGCGCGTCGTGGGGATCACATCCTTTGCGGTGAAGCGGCCAGTGCCGTCGCTCGTGTTGTCGAATGCGATGCGCGCCGCCGTCACCGGCTACTACCGCACGCTCGCCGACGAAGTCGCGATCGACGGCGTGACGGTGAACACCGTGCTTCCCGGCTATACGGAAACTGAGCGGCTCGATGCGCTCGCGGCGGCGACGGTGGCGCGGACGGGCGTGACGCGAGACTCGGTGTTCGACGGATGGAAGGCCGAGACGCCGCTCGGGCGGCTTGGCAAACCGGAGGAGCTTGCCGCGGTGATCGGCTTTCTCGCATCGGAGCCGGCCGGCTTCGTGACCGGTCAGGCGATCTGTGTCGATGGCGGGGCAATTCGGTCACTGATGTAGAGCGCTTCCACGAAGGGTGCGCTGAGGCTCCAATCGACACACGTGATTGCAATCTGATTCGATATGTGTGTCAGGTCACACCTTCATTCCGGCGCTCGCGGTTCCACTCACCACATTCGCTAGGTTTGATCGCATCATGCCAGTATCGATTGAAGTTCCCGTCGTCGAGCCGAAGCCGGATCCGTCGGACGTCCTGCGCGTCGAAGTCTCGCTCTCGACGATGATCTCGGTGGTGCTCGTCGTCGCCACGCTTTGGCTCGTGACGAAGCTCGTCCCGGTCGTACTCGTATTGATCGCCGCGCTGTTCATCGTCGGCACGCTGAGTCCGATCATCGAGTGGCTCGTGATCAAGCGTTGGCATCGCAACCTGGCGATTGGCGTGGTGTTCGCTGCGCTGACGGTGGCCACGCTCGCGCTCATCGCACTGACGCTCCCGGAAATCGCCGATCAGGCGAGAAGCCTGGTGTCGCACGAGCCGGCGCTTCGCGCCCGCGTTGTCGCATGGCTCAGGGAATCGCCCCTGACTGCGCCGCTCGCCGACTCGCTTCGCCAGATGCAGTACGGCAGCATCCTCGGCGCCTCGGCCGACGCCTTCGTCCTCTCCGGGCGGATTCTCGGCTTCGCCGCCTACAGCATGGGTGCGATCTTCCTCGCGCTCTATATTCTGATCGATCGCGATCGGCTGCGCGGCGCGCTGTTCGCGGTCGTACCGCGCAATCACCACATGCGCCTCTCGCGCATCATGATGAATCTCGAGACGATCGTCGGCGGTTACATCCGCGGCCAACTACTGACGTGCGTGATGATCGGCGTCTTCATGTTCATGCTGCTCACCGTGTGCGGTGTGCCCAACGCCCTCGCGCTGGCAACGTTCGGCGCAGTCGCCGACGTCCTGCCATATGTTGGCGCGCTGCTCACGATCATCCCAGCTGTCGCCGCCTCACTGACGCGGGGACCATTCATCGTCGGCGTGATCCTCGTCGCGCTGCTCGCCTACGAGGAACTCGAGAGCCGCGTGATCGTGCCGATCGTCTACGGCCGGGCGCTGCGACTTCCGTCCTCCGTCGTGATGTTCTCGCTGCTCGTGGGCGCGACGCTGTACGGCGTCATCGGCGCGCTACTCGCGCTGCCGCTCGCCGCGGCGATTCTAATGCTGATCGATGAGATGCGCGTTTCGCTCCCCGGAGAGCCGGAGCCGGCGGTCGGCGATGCGCTTCAGCGTCGCGATGACCGTGGCAACAGGCTCTACGAGAAGCTCACGGTGGGGATGCCGGCTGAACAGGCCGCGGCGATTGCGGTCGAACTTTCTGACGAGCGGAAGCGGAAGGAGTCGGAGAGCGCGTCGGCGGCATTGGCGGCTGCCGCGGCGGCGATCGCTGCCGCGGCGCCTCCGAAGGCGGATGACGCCGTCCCACCGCCGCCGCTCGACCAGTAGGCCATTGCCTCGCGGGTTGTTCGCGCCCGACGCCTGTCGCGGCGAACAGTTTGGCGTGATCTTGTGCGAATGATTGAATCGGCGACTTCACCGTGGACTCAGCAGTACGACCCACTGGGTTCGGCCGTGCTGTCGACGACCGTCGCCCTCGTCCCGATTGCGCTGCTCCTCGGACTACTCGCCTCGCATCGGATACGTGCACATTGGGCGGCCGTCGCCGGACTCGTCGGCGCAACGCTCATTGCGATCACGGCGATCGGAATGCCGGCCGGGCTCGCGCTCCGCGCCGCGGCCTTCGGCGCCGCGTACGGGCTCTTTCCGATCGGCTGGATATTGTTGAACGTGCTCTTTCTGTATCAACTCACCGTCGATCGCGGGCTCTTTACGGTGCTGCAGCAGAGCATCGCGCACGTGACGACGGACCGCCGACTGCAGCTCGTGCTCATTGCCTTCTGCTTTGGCGCGTTCTTCGAAGGCGCGGCGGGCTTCGGCACGCCGGTCGCGGTCACCGCCGCGCTGCTCATCGGACTCGGCTTTCCGGCGCTCGATGCGTCGGTCTATTCGCTCATCGCCAACACCGCGCCGGTCGCCTTCGGCGCGCTCGGCACGCCGCTGATCGCGTTGCAGGGTGTGACCGGGCTCGACCTGCGAGAACTCTCGGCGATGGTCGGGCGACAGTTGCCACCGTTCTCGCTGCTTATTCCATTCTGGCTCGTCGTCGCCTACGCCGGCCTTCGCAAGACAATCGAAGTATGGCCGGCGCTGCTGGTTGCCGGACTCTCGTTCGCCATTCCGCAGTATCTCGTCGCAACCTATCACGGTCCGTGGCTCGTTGATGTGATCGCCTCGATCTGCTCGATGGGGGCACTCACGCTTTTCCTCCGATGGTGGCGTCCGTCAATGACGAGCGCGCCGGCCGATCGCGGCGCGATCATCCGCGCGTGGACACCGTGGCTGATTCTCACGGTCGTCGTCTTCGCCTGGGGAACGCCGCAGGTGAAGGGATGGCTCAACGCACTCTCATCGCCCGCTTTGAAAGTACCAGGCCTGCACGAAATGGTGGTGCGTGTTGCGCCGGTCGTCACGGCGCCGAAAGCCGAGGCCGCGGTTTTCGCGTTCAATTGGCTCAGCGCCACCGGAAGCGGCATCGCCCTGGCCGCGCTGATCGGCGGACTGGTCATGGGCTGCTCGCCGCGCACGATGGCGCGCACGTACGTGATGAACGCGCGACGCCTCGTCCCCTCGCTACTCACGATCTCGGCGATGATGGCGCTTGGCTACGTCACGCGCTACTCGGGGACCGATACGATTCTCGGTCTCGCCTTCGCCCACACCGGCGTGCTCTATCCGTTCTTCGGCACGCTCCTCGGCTGGCTTGGTGTCGCGCTCACCGGAAGCGATACGTCGTCGAATGTTCTGTTCGGAGGGCTTCAGGTAGTTTCGGCGAATCAGGTGGGCGTGAGCCCGACGCTGATGGCCGCCGCCAACAGCTCAGGCGGTGTGATGGGCAAGATGATTGACGCGCAAAGTATTGTCGTCGCCAGCGCCGCGACCGGTGCGCACGGCGAGGAGGGAACGATCCTTCGCAAAGTGTTCTGGCACTCGGTGGCGCTGGCGTCGCTGATGGGCGTGTGGGTGCTCATGCAGGCGTGGATCGGCGGTGGCGTCCCGGCGCCGCATTAGCTGGTGGAGCCCGCGCGGTTCAGTTGCGCGTCCGCTTCGCGAAGAACTTCCACATCTCGGTCGACGCCTTCAAATCGCTCATCGGCTTCACCGAGCCGGGCTCGACGGTTCCGCCGGGCCAGCCGTGAGTGCCGCCGAGGATGCGATTGAACTCGATACTGGTCGCGTTGGCGCAGCCAGTGAGCGTCGTGACCGCAACGACGGCCGTGACTGGCTTCGTCGAGCCGCCCGTGCATTTCTGGAGCGTCGTCCAATACTGCACCGACGGAGGCAGCGCGCGCGCGATGGTCGGCACGGTCGCGGTGAACGGAGTTGCCGAGGGTTCTAGATAGTCGACCTCATCGTCGGCCGTGCCGTGCACGGCCCACAGCGACACGCCCTTGGCTGGACGACAGTTATCGTTGGCGAGGCTTCCCTCGACAACGCCGATAGCCGCGACCGTCGACGAGAGCTCGCAGCCGGCGTGATAGGCCATCAGCGCGCCGGCCGAAAAGCCGGCAACATAAATACGCTTCGTGTCCACCGTGACGTGCTGCGAGACGTGTTTGATGAGATCACGCAGAAAGGCGATGTCGTCGATCCCATCGCGATAGGCGCCGCCGCAGCAGGTGCCGGCGTTCCAGTCCGGCGCGAGCACGTTGAAGCGTCCGCCGGTGCCGTCGGGATACGCGACGAGGAAGAGCGCCGAATCGGCGACGACGTCCATCCCCGATTCCTTCTCGATCGACGTGCCGTCGCTCGAGCTCCCGTGCAGCACGATGACGAGCGGATATGGCAGGACGATCGAGCCGGTCCCGCGCAGCGTGCGCGGCGGCACGTGCAGCGTGTACGTGCGCGGCACGGTTCCGACATTGATCGCATGCGACGCGCTCCCTTTCGTCCACACACCGCTCTCGCCGGGCGCTGTTGGCCCGTCGCGACTGCAGGCGCCAATGGCGATGCCAATAGCGGCGAGCACGACCGTCCCCACCGTTCGAATGCGACGCATCACTTCTCCGCCCGCGGTGTGCGGTAGTTCCACGTGAAGGCAGCGCCAACTTGCGGCACACTGCGCGGCATGATGATGCGCTGCACGCCGATATCGAGCGTCGCCCGCCGCGTGATTGCCCATGCGATCGCCCCGCCGAGGGTGCCAAGCACGCCGCTGGTCGAGCGCGCGTCGGCACTGATTCGACCAAAACCGATGCCGGGAATTACCGCTACGCTCAACGACGACGACCAGAGTGGAAAGGCCAGTTCGATCGGCGCCGAGCCGGCGAGTGAGAAGGTCGTCGCGCCGCCGGTGCCGTGAAACTTCGCGCCGCCGGCATCGAACGTCGTGGCGACACCAAAGCGCACGGCGCGCGATTGCGCGTCGGCGCGATCGGCGGACGACAAGCGAAAGATCGTGGAACGCAGCGAGACGCCCGCCATTTCCCACCCGCTGCACGAACCGCACTGATCGAGTTGGTAGGCACCGGTCACGGCAAGCTCCGTTCTCAGGAAGGCGAAGCGCCGCGACCAGGTAAGCCCGAAGTTGTCATGCACTTCATCATCCGCGTCGTAACGCCATCGGCCATAGCGGAGAGCGAGCGCACTTCCCGGAAGACCGGCCAGCGCCGGATCGTGCGCGGTCGGCGCGAGCGCGCCGACGGGCGACAGCATCAGGCCGTACCAGGCGGCGAGTTGCTCGGTGGTCTGGGCGGCGGCGAGGCGCGGCGCCGCGGTGCAGACACCGCACATGGCGACGACGACGAATCGGTGCAGGAGCAGAGTCCGGAAGAGCATGCGGCCTAATGATAGTCGCCGGCACAACCCCGCGCCCGAATCTCCCGTTCATGGACGCGCCGATTGAATTACTTCGCGGCCGCCGCCCGGGCGGCCATCCGCTCCTGCATCGTCCGCGTCATGTGGGGCGTGATGCCCAGCAGGCGCTCCGCGAGCATGAGCTGGGCGCGATGGTGCATCTCGTGCTCCTTGGTGCCGGCGATGCTCTCGAATCGCGTCTTCGGATTCGCGCCCGACGGATCGAGGAACGTCTCGTTGAGGAAGTCATCGCTCAGTTCTTCGACCCACGTGGCGAACCGCTCCCCTTCACTCGTGAGGAGCGCCAGCAGCTCGGCTTTCGTTCGCGGCTCCGCTTCGAAATTGTAGTTGTCCTCGGGAATGTCTGCGGCGAGCTTGGCGTGGAAATACCACGGCATTCCCTTGAAGCCGTCGTACTTCATGAAGAGCACGGTCGTGCCGAGGACGATGTTCGAGAAACCGACGGAGCGGCGACTCACGTGGCGGCGCTCGTCGACGGCGTAATCTTGGGGGCCAGGGCGCGTTCCAGCGAAGGAAGATGCGCGACGCCCTTTATGCGCCGAAAATGGGGTTCGACCGCGAGCAGCGCCACCGCACACCAGCGGAACTTCTTGTCACTCGTGCGCCAAATCATTACACAAAAGGTTACGCCCACGATATCATTCCCTTCGATGCGGCGGTACTCGCGCGCGACACCGACTCCAGAATCCCGCGGTGACGTCTCGAATGGAGCAACTGTTTTGCCGAAATTATTTGCCCGGTCCGCCGCCCTGATTCTCTGCGCCGCCGTTACGACCGTGGCAGGCGCGCAGTCGACCGACAGTACCAGCCGCGCCGAGCATGGCTTCTGGGCCCGATGGTTTCGCCGCTCCGATCGCGCAAAAGCCGAGCAGCCGCACTGGCCGACGCCGATCGCGACAACGACGCCGCGGCTCGATCAGGCAATCCGCTACGACATCTCGTGGTCACAACCGAAACCCGGCGGCACCAACGCGATGACGTTCGGCAATAACAAAGGCATCGAACTGATTCCGCTGCCGCATCTGCAGGTCATCACGGCGTTCCCGTCATACATCGTCCATCACAATCCGGCAACGCCGGACGGCTGGGGCGATCTGCAGTTGCTCGTGAAGTACCGATTCCTCTCGGCGAACGAAGAGCATGGTGCGTACGTCTTCTCGGCGTACATGACGGCGACGCTGCCGACCGCGACGAATGACAACGGTGTCGCGAGCGTCGTGCTCACGCCATCGATTGCGTACGGCAAGGGATGGGGTTTCTTCGACGTGCAAGGAACGATTGGCGCCGTGGAACCGCTCCGGAATACGTCGACGATCGGGCGCACGTACAACTGGAGCAATACCTTCCAGTTCCATGTGCTGCCGCACGTTTGGCCCGAGATCGAGGTGAACCGGAGCTGGTTCTCGGGAGGCAAGAATGACGGCAGAAGCCAGACGTTCCTCACGCCGGGCGTGATGTTCGGCAAGTTTTCGATGACCGATCGCGTCGGCCTGTCATTTGGCGGCGGCGTCCAGATCGCCGTGACGCAATTTCATACGACGAATCACAACGCGATCTTTACCGTGCGGACGCCGTTCTGATGCTCGGCTGACGGCGGTCGAATCGTCGTGCGGCGTGATAGCCAGTCGGCGCGGGGCCGAGCCGTACGAAGAGGTAGCGCAGCAACGCTTGAACGGACACGCCCTCCCACGGTGGTTGATGTCTGATACCGCAGACCCTATGCCGCCCCTGCTCGACGCCGAACTGGCGCGGCAGTACGACATCGTTCGCGCGCTCGGCTAGGGCGGCATGGGCACCGTTTGGCTTGCGCGCGAGCGGGGGCCAGCCCAATCGGCTCGATTCGACAGTTGCGATGGGAAGATGTCGATTTCGCCAACCGTCAGATTCGATGGAGAGCTGAAGCGGGCAAGAGAGACAAGGAGTGGAATATCCCGATACCCGATTCCTTGTTGTCAGAGCTTCGGACTGCCCGAGCGAAGTTAGGAGCTATCACCGGATGGATCTTCGCTGCTTAGAAAAACGCTGATCAGGCGATGGATCGCCACCTGTTCGATCACTGGCTGTCGAAAGCTGAGGAACTGGCGAAAGTGCCGAAGTTATCTGGTGGCCTTGGCATCCCTATCGGCGGAAATGGGCAACGGAACGAAAAGACCTACCGATCAAAAATGTGATGGCGGCGGGTGGGTGGACTGACACGGACACGTTGCTCCGATCTTATCAGCAGGTCGATCACGCCACCTTACTTCGGGTGATGAACGAGCCGAACAAGCTCAGAGAAGTCGCGTCGTGATGGAGTGACCCATAGAAACGGGTAAAGAAACGGGTAAAGAGATAACGGCATCTCCACACAGGAGATGCCGTTATCTTTGATTCACAATCACTTAGAAGATCGGGACGGCGGGATTCGAACCCGCGACCCCCTGAACCCCATTCAGGTGCGCTACCGGACTGCGCTACGTCCCGTCCGCATTCGAACCCGCGGATAGAACTCAAAAGCTAACCCCGCGCCCGCCCTCTCACAACTGTTATAAACTCTACGCGGATCAGCCTAGCACGACTTGCACTTATGACTGTTCTTCGACCCAAGCTTCTCCAGTAACGCCACTGTCTCGACAAACGGCGGAATCCGCTGCACCGGGCCATTCGCCATATCGGCGGTCGTCTGCCCCTTCCGGCTGAGCGCCTTCACATCGGTCCCCTTGCCGAGCAGATACTGGATCAGATCGTTGTCACCGCGCGCGGCGGCGTGGTGCATCGGGTTGTAGCCATTGAAGTCGCGCAGGTTGGGATCGGCGTGAAGTTCCTCGATCAGATACTTAACCGCCGGAATCCACGCGTCCGGCGCGTGCACGTGCGAGTTCGCGGCATATCCCTCGCCGTAGCCGACGCCTGACGCGGCGTGCAGCGGATACACACCGGCTCCGCCCATCGGAATCGGCGCGAGCCCCGACGGATCCTTCGTTGTACTGTCCGTCTCGGCGGGCGCATCGTCACCAGGGAGTCGGCCGACGGGCTTCTCGGTGGGAATGTTCGGATCGGCGCCGTACCGCATGAGCAGTTTCATCGCCGGCACATCAAGGCCGTAAGCGGCGCGCCAAAACGGCGTCGCGCCCTGCGTGTTCACGCCGAGCAAATCGAAGTTGTACGACATGTACCAGATGTGCTTCTTGAGGCGCACATTCGGATCTGCACCAGCCTCGAGCAGCGCCTCCATCAACTGCAGATGCGTCGTAAACTGCTGTTGTTGCGCCGTCGGCTGCGGGTAGAGAGACTTCGGCGCCCACTGCGCATTGATTACCGCAAACAGTGGAGTAGCGCCGTTGTCGGCGGCGAGCTTTGGATCGGCACCCTTCGCGAGCAGCATCGACGCGAGATCGAACCGGCCGTTGATCGTCGCCATCAAGAGCGGACTCGTGTGATCACCGAGGCTGCGCTGATTGACGCTCGCACCGGCATTGAGCAGCGCATCCACCGTTTTCACGTTCCCCTGGCGCACGGCGAACAGCAGCGGCGTGAGCCCGCCTTTGTCACCGACGAGTTCGCCGTAGCTCGCGCCGCGCGTGCCGATGGCCATCCCGCCGGCCGACGTGTCGCGGCCTGCGGCTCCTGCTCCGCCGGCACGGCCACCGCGAGCGGCGCGCACAGCTTTCGTCGTATCAGCTTTTGCGAGCGAATCAGAACGCGCCAGTGAATCGCGCCGCGCGACAGAATCCTTCGCGGCCTGGGCGCGCTGCGCCGCCGTCAGCGGTGGCACCTCGGCGGCCTTCAACGCGGCGATGCGCTTGGCGCGCAAGGTCAGCGCGGCGCGCTCAGCGCGCTCCTGCGCGGCGACATCGTCGACCCTCGAGAACGCCGTCACATCGGCGCCGCGCGCCGCAAGCAGTGCAACGGCCTCCGTGCGATCGTACGCGGCCGCCCACATGATCGGCGTTTGCATGAACGCGTTGTCACGCGCGTCGACGGGAGCCTTGTGATCGAGCAATGCGAGTACCGTCGCGCGATCTCCATTGGCAGCCGCAAAATGGAGCGCGGTGGTACCGCCGGAACTCGTCGCAGCTCGCACGTTCGCGCCGGCGTCGAGGATCGCACTCACCGCCGCCGCATTTCCAGCGCGCGCCGCGAGATGAAGCGGGACGTACGCCGCGTTTCGGGTCGTCACTTCAGTTCGCGCGCCGGCGGAAACGAGCATCTTCACGAGTTCGGCGTCGCCCTGCATCGCGGCCCAATGGAGCGCGGTCATTCCGTCGCCCTGCGCGGCGTTCACGTCGGCGCCCTGCTTGATGAGCGAGCGTACGGCGGCCGCGTCGCGCTTCATCGCGGCGTCGGCGATCGACGAATCGCCCGGCGTCGCCAATATCGCAGATATTGCCGGCGTCGCCGCAAGGAGGAGCGCGGCGCACGCCGCGAGCAGCGCGTTACGTAACGCCTTACGCATGAGCCCGCAGATTGAACGCATCCGTGCTGTCCCCAAATCGCGTGACGTCGTTGACACCCAGCGTGTGCAGCATGCTGAGCATTGCGTTCGCCATCGGCGTGCCGTCGGGCGCCTTGAGGTGCAGGTTGCCGGCGAGACGGCCATCGGCCTTGCCGACGACGATCAGCGGGCAGCGGCGATGGCTATGGAGATTGCTGTCGGCCATCGGCGAGCCATACACGATCATCGTCTTGTCGAGGAGGTTGCCGTCGGCTTCCTGAATCGACTTGAGCTTGTTGAGGAAATACGGGAGCTGAGCGACGTGATACTTGTTGATCAGCTGGAAATCGGCGACGCCCTTCTTGGTGCCGCCGTGGTGCGACGTCGGGTGGAACGGCTTGTCGGTGCCGCTCTCGGGATACGTCCGCGAGCTGCCGTCGCGCCCCATCTTGAACGAGAAGACACGCGTGATGTCGGCGGCGAAGGCGAGTGCCTGGATGTCGAACATCAACTGCACGTGCTCGGAGAACGAGTCCGGCACGCCGGCCGGCGCCTCGGGCATGTCCCGCTGTTCACCGCTCGTATTGCGCGCTTCCACAGCCTGAATACGGCGCTCGACCTCACGGATGTCGCCAATATACCGATCGATGCGGATCCGATCGTCGGCGCCGAGCGTTCCCTTCAGCGAGACCATCTCCTTGGCGACGAAATCGAGAATGCTGCGACGCGAGCGACGGCGCGCCATCCGCTCATCGCTCGATCCGCCGACACCAAACAGCTTCTCGAACGCGACGCGCGGATCGCGAATCACCGGGAGCGGCTCGGTGGGCGATTCCCAGCTAATCGAATCGGTGTAGACGCACGCGTAACCGTACGCACAGCCGCCGGCCTGATCGACATTTTCAATACAGAGCTGCATCGACGGGATTGCCGTGGTCTGACCGAATCGCTTGGCGTATATCTGGTCGAGCGATTGCCCGACGCGGATGTCCGACCCTTCGGTCTGCCGCGGATGTGACTGCGTGAGAAAGACGGCGCTCGAGCGGAAATGGTCGCCGCCGATTTCTTTGGCCGAGGTCGGCTCGGCTTCGCGGCAGTCGGTGTTGCTGATGATCGTCAGATACTCGCGATACGGTTCGAGCGCGACGAGCGCCGACGGGCTGAGATCGAACGCCTTTCCAACCGACGCCGGATTCCAGAGGTTCATCGACGCGCCGAGTTCGTTGCAGCCGGCGGCGCCGTGCACCATCTCGATCGCGACGAGACGCGGCGCCTGTTGGCCGGTGATCAGACTGGCGCTCTTGCCCGCAGGGAGCATCGAGTCGAGCAGCGGGAGCGCGATCGTCGCGCCCATCGTCTGCAGAAACGTGCGTCGCGGAAGGGCCTTGCCGGTCAGGAAGGTCATCAGTTCGCTCTCGAATGAGGAAAGAACATCAGCGGGTACCCTAGCGCGCCTGCGAGGCGCCCTGCGACGCGTTGTCGGACACCGTCGCGGCCGGGAGGAGGCGCCGCATCCGGAAGGCATCGCTCTTCACGATGCCGGTGACGATATCGTGCATCTTGTACCCGCCGGCCTTCGCATCGCCAATTATGCGACGAACCGTCGGCTGGTCGTAGTACTCGACGCGACGGCCGAGCGCATACGCCATCATGTTCTGCGTGAACGTACGAAGAAATGGCGTCGGCCGCTTGATCAGCGCCTGGCGCAGCTGCGCCGGATTCGTCACCGGCGTTCCATCGTACAGCTCGCCGCGCGTATCGAGTTCACCGCCATTCTCGCGAATGCGCCAGCGGCCAGTCACGTCGAAATTATCCAGCGCGAGCCCGATCGGATCGATCACCCGATGGCACGAGTTACAGGCGGGATTGTCGCGATGCATCGCGATCCGTTCGCGCGTCGTGAGCAGATGGCCGTCCTTGGCCTCGCCGGTCTTTTCCAGATCCGGAACGTTCGGCGGTGGTGGCGGCGGCGGCGAGCCGAGGAGCACCTCCATCACCCACTTGCCGCGCAGCACCGGCGACGTGCGATTAGCGTGCGACGTGAGCGTCAGCACACTCGCGTGGCCGAGCAGGCCGGCGCGGCGGTCGTCGGCGTAATTGACGCGGCGGAAGTTCTCGCCGGTAACACCGGTCATTCCGTAATGCTTGGCGAGTTCCTCATTCACGTACGTGTAGTTCGCGCCGAGGAGATCGAGCGCGCTGCGATTCTCGCGGACGATACTCGAGAAGAACAGTTCCGTCTCGTGGCGCATCGCATCGGCGAGCTGCAAATGGAAGTCGGGAAACTGAAGCGCGTCGGGGTGCACCTTCTCGACATCCTGGAGGCGCAACCACTGCGCCGCGAACCGCGTCGACAGCGCCTCGCTCCGCGGATCGACGAGCATTTTGCGCGCTTGCGCAGCCATACCATTGGGCGTCGCGAGCGCGCCAGCGCGCGCGGCCTTCATCAACGAGGCGTCGGGCGGCGTCCCCCACAAAAAGAACGACAAGCGCGACGCCAGATCGACATCGTTCACCGCGATGCGCTGGCCGGGCTTCGCGCCACTCGGCACTTCCTCGGCGCGAAAGACAAATCGCGGGCTTGCGAGAATCGCTTCGAGTGCCCGACGCACGCCAACTTCGAAGCCGCCTTCCTTGGCGCCACGATCGAAGAACGCCATCAGCGAATTCAGGTTGTTGGCGCTGAGGGCGTGGCGATAGGCGTTCGATCCGAGATCGGTGACGATGCGCTGGGCGCACGGACGCGCCTCGGCGGCACTCGTCGGCCGACAGCTGAAAATACGGCGGCGACTCGGCGTGTCACTCACGCCAGTCGGATTGAACGGCCCCGTGACGACCAGCTCGCGAAGATGGCCGAGACTGGTGACGCCGTTCTGCGAACCAATCTGCGTGTCGGCGATGCTGTTGCCGATCGGCGCGAGATTGTCGTTCACCGGGCCATCGAACGTTTTCACATAGGCGGCGGTGATCCGCTGCGGCCCAGCGCGCACGCTGATGCGCGCCGTCTTCATATCCATGCCGGTGGGATCGGCCTGCGACATCCCGCGGTCGATCGAGAGCAGCGCGACGCGCTCGCCGTTCACCGAAATTTCGATCTTCTCGTCGAACGGCGCTGCCGAGCCGAAGAGCTGGCCCGTAGGAATGGAATGCAGCATCACGCCGAAGACGTACTCGCCGTCGGCGGGGAAATTGTGAATCACACTGACGCCACCGCGCGTGCCGATCGGCGCGCCGGGAACGCGCTCGAGCTGCGACGCGAGCCGCGGAATTTTATAGGTGGTCGAGCCGCGTGCCGCCGACGGATCGCCGACCGCGAGACGGCTCACTTCGGTCGCGGCGTCGAGATAGGCGTCGAGCGTCGTCGCCGAGGGGAGCTGAGCGTCGGCGATATTATCGAAGTTCGCGCTCTTGGTGTCGAGCGGAAGCCACGAGCCGGCGTCCACGTCGAGGCCAAGCAGCGCCTTGATGGACTGCGAGTACTCGGCGCGATTCAACCGCTGGAAGGAGCGCCACCCCGGATTCGGATTCGTTGCGGCTGCGGCGTCGATGATTCGCTCGAGCGTCGAGGCGATCATCACCAGCGTGTCGCCGCCCGGCGGCTTCGTTCCCGGCGGCGGCATCATTCCGGCCCGAAGCTTGGCGATGATTTTTTCGGAGACTGCCGCGTTCTTCGCCGCAGCGGCGACGTCAAAATGTTCGAGCGAAAGGTCGCCCTTCATTTTGTCGTCGTTGTGGCACTCGGCGCAGCGCGTTTGAACGACAGAGGTCAATGCGTCGAGTGCGGCGGTCGAAAGCGGCGCAACCGACGGCGCGGTACGAACGCGCGGCCCCTCAGACGCATAGCCCGAATCGACGTAGCCGGCGATACCGGACAATACGACCAGCGACGCCGTGGCCGACGCGACGACGAGAGGCCGCATTACTTCGTCTGCAAGAGCGAGTGGATCTGCTTCACCGCGAGATCAACCGCCAGGTCCATCTCGCGCTTGCCGAGCGCGGCGCTCGACCGGCGGCCGTCACCCGTAATGCCATTGTTCTTACGCGGAACGCTCGGGTCGACCGGCGTACCGCGCGGTACCTGCGGATCGCCGAGGGCGTCCTTAACCAGTTCCTGGCGCACACAGAGGTCGGCACAGACGTAGAGCATCAGCGATGTGTCGATGAGCGCGCCGTGGAAGCCGTCGGGATAGCCTTCGTCCTTGAGCTGCTTGAGGAAGATGTCCTGGCGCTTGGTATACACGTCGTCGCAGTAGATCACGTGAATGCCTTGCGCCGTGTACTTCTCCTCGAGCTTCTTCGCGACGGCCTGATAGACGTTCGGCTGTCCGCCGCCGTGATCGCCCATCAGCACGACGTTTTTAAAGCCAGTCGCGATCGCCTGCTCGGCGAGACGCTCGAGTGTCATCGCAAGAATTTCCGGCGTGAGGCCGATCGTCCCCGGGAGTGTCGCGCTCGCGTTGTTGGGCGTGTACGGCAGCACCGGCATCGCGATGGCATTGCCAAGCGTGAGGGCGATAGCCTTGACGGTAGCGCGCGCCATGTAGTTGTGGCCGCCGTTGACGTTCTGCGGCCCGCGCTGTTCGACACCACCGGTGTAGAAGAGCGCCGTTGTTTTTCCGTCGGCGAGGGCCTGCTTCACCTCAGGCCAGGTCATGTTCTCGAACTCGACCAGCGGCGCTTTGGCGTTCGCGGACTGCGCGGAGGCGGGAACGGCGATCGAGAGCGCAAGTAGCGTGGCGGCGAGACGTCGCATAAGTGGACCGATGGGGGAAAGATTCCGTGTTCCGCTAAGACACCCTACGCTGGTGCCCCCTGACTCGCTGAAAAGCTACGCGAAAGCCGGAAAGATGCGAGCCGGCCCCGCTCCGCTCCGCCGGCTCAAGGCGGAGCGCCTGCCGTCGCCGGATACGCCACGAACATCCAGTCGGCGTACGACTTCACCATCGCGATGAATTCTTCCTTGGTATAGGCGCGTCCGCCGTCCAGATAGGTGCGCATCAGCGTGACGTCCAGCCCGTACTGATCGTGCACCAATGACCACATCATTTCGGGCGTCGTGCCGTTGTGCTCAACACCGGCCTTTCCGTACTCGAAGACGATCACTGGTCGGCTGCGCCTGATCGTCTTGGCCGCCCCCTTGAGCAGCGCGTACTCCGCGCCTTCGACGTCGATCTTGATGAATGCGACCTTGAGGCTCTCTGGGATCACCTCGTCTAAGCGCGCGACGCGGACCGTGATGTGCTTGATGTGCTCGTCGGCGCGCGGATACTCCTGCGGGCGGAGTCCGCTGCGCGTCGGATCTTCGACGGCGGCCAGAAAGTCGGTGGTGCCCGACGTGTCGGCGAGCGCCAACTCGAGGACGTGCACCGCCGGAAACTTCTTTCGCAGCTTCGCCGCGAACTCCGGCAGCGGCTCGATGGCAAAGTGCGTGCCGCGCGGCGCGATCCGCGTCATCGGTTCGGTGAGCGTCCCCTCGAACGCGCCCGCATCGACGCCGTTGGCATCCGGCGCCATCACGCGCTTCATGATGGCGACCGTCTCTTCGTTATAGGTCGTGTCCTTCCCCTTCTCCGGCCACGCGAGAAAGGTCACCACAGCCGCGATCACGACGACAGCGCCCGCGATCCATCCCCGCCGTGCTGCCGTCATTCAGCCTCCAACCAGTGGTGAGTCGGCCAGCACCGCCGCCGCCTTCGCGCGTCCCGCACGTCGCGCGCGTCGCGTGACGAGATCATCGAAATATGTGTAGATCACTGGCGTGACGTAGAGCGTGATAAGTTGCGAGAATGCGAGGCCACCCACCACCGCGATCCCGAGCGGTCGCCGGCTCTCGGCGCCAGCGCCAGCGCCGAGCGCGATCGGCAGCGTGCCGACGAGCGCCGCCATCGTGGTCATCGAAATCGGGCGGAACCGCACTTCGCAGGCCTCGACGATCGCGTCGAAGGCACTCTTGCCGCCCTTCTCCGATTCGGTGGCGAAGTCGATCATCATGATCGCGTTTTTCTTCACGAGGCCGACGAGCATGATGACACCGACCCACGCGTACACCGTAAGTTCGGTGCGCGTCACGAGGAGCGCCAACAACGCACCAAACGCCGCGAATGGGATGCCCGAAAGAATCGTCAGCGGGTGAATGAAACTCTCGTAGAGCACGCCGAGCACGATATAAATAACAAAGATCGCAATGACGAAGAGCGCGAGCAGTCCTTTCTGCGTGTCCTGGAAGACCTGCGCCGCGCCGTAGAAGCCGGTCGTGATACCTTCGGGGAGCTTGCCGCGAATGGCGTTCTCAATGCCGTCGGTTGCGTCGCCAAGTGCGAAGCCGGGCTTGAGATTGAAACTCAATGTCACCGACGGCTGTTGCCCCGTGTGATTGACGAGCAGCGGGCCGAGCGTGCGGCTCACTTTGGTGACCGAGCTCAGCGGCACGAGCGGGCCGCCCTTGGCGCGCACGTAGAGAAGATCGAGCGCCGAGAGATCGCTCTGGAACTCCGGGAGGAGCTCCATGATCACCCAGTACTCGTTGTTCGCCGTGTAGATCGTGGATATTTGCGCCGAGCCGTAGGCGTTGTAGAGCGCTTGTTCGATTTGCGTCGGGCTCACGCCGAAGGCGGAGGCACGATCGCGGTCGATCTCGACGCTCGCCTGCGGGTTGGCGATTTGCAGGTCGCTCGTCACGTCGATCACCGCCGGCACGTTGCGAACGACCTGCTCGGCCTGGCGGGCGGCACTGTACAGTGTGTTGAGCTCCGCCCCGGTCAGCGTGTACTGGTATAGTCCCTTCGACGAGCGACCGCCGATAGTGATCGCCGGATCATTGCGCAGATAGACCGATACGCCAGGAACGCCGCGCAGTTTTTTCGAGAGCACGGGAATCAGTTCGTCCGCCGAGAGCTTGCGCTCTTTGCGTGGCTTGAGGCGGAAGGTGATACGTCCCGTGTTCGACGTCGCCGCGCCGCCGCCGTACGCCGTGCCGACGTTCGAGATCAGCGCATCGACGTTCGGGTCGTCCTTCACGAGATCGACGACCTGCTTCTGGTGGCGAACCATCTCGTCAAAGCTCGATCCCTGCGCCGTTTCCGTCGAGGCGGTGAGGCGATTTTGATCTTCGGACGGGAAGAAGCCCTTCGGCACGATCTGGTACGCTACGCCGGTGAGCAGGAGCGCCACGACGCTCGCGACGAGCGCGATCGGTCGGTGGTGCATGACCCAGCCGAGCGACGACATGTACTTCCGAAACACCCACTGGTACGCGCGCTCGAACGCGTCGAGAATGACGTTGTGGGATCCGTGAACATTCTTCTCGTTGAGAAAGCGCGACGCGAGCATCGGCGTCAGCGTCAGCGAGACGAATCCGGAGACGAGAATCGCGACGGCGATCGTCACAGCGAACTCCCGGAACAACCGCCCGACGATCCCGGACATAAAGAGCAGCGGAATGAATACGGCGACGAGCGAGAGCGTCATCGAGAGAATTGTGAAGCCGATTTCCGCCGCGCCGTCGAGGGCCGCCTGCATCGGCTTCTTTCCCATCTCCATGTGACGCACGATGTTCTCGAGCATCACGATGGCGTCATCGACGACGAAGCCGACGGCGAGTGTGAGCGCCATTAAACTCAAATTGTCCAGACTGTAATTCAGCACGTACATCACCGCGAACGTGCCGACGAGCGACATTGGCAGCGCGAGACTCGGAATTACGGTCGCCGAGACATTTCGAAGAAAGAGGAAGATCACCGTAATCACGAGGGCGATCGTCAGCCCGAGGGTGAACTTCACGTCGGCGACCGAATCGCGAATGCCCTGCGAGCGGTCGAAGAACAGCTCGAACTCGACCGCGGCGGGCATCTGCGCGCGAAGCTTCGGCAGCAGCGCTTTGATGGCGTCAGCCACCTCAACGGTATTCGTCCCGGGCTGCTTCTGCACGCCGATCGAAATGGCACGCGTATCGATGTACCAGCCGGCGATGCGATTGTTCTGCACGCCGTCGACGACCTGGCCGAGATCTTTGATTCGCACGGGCGCGCCGTTGCGGTACGCGGCGATGACCTCGCCAAACTGCTTGGCGTTCTGTAGCTGGCCGTTGGCGTTCACGGTGTAGGCCTTGTTGGGGCCCCACAGTACGCCGGTCGGGAGATTCGGATTTTGCTGGGCAATGGCCTGCGCGGCTTCGTCGATGCCGATGCCGCGCGCGGCAAGCTTGCGCGGATCGACCTGGACACGCGCGGCGTACTTCTGGCTGCCGAGCACCTGAACTTGCGCGACGCCGCTCACGGTGGAGAGGCGCTGCGCGACGGTCGTCTGGACGACTTCGTCGAGCTGCGACAGCGGGAGCGTCTTCGAGCGGAAGCTGATGTACAGGATCGGCTGATCCGCCGGATTCGTCTTCGTCATCGACGGCGGGATGATGCCCGGCGGCAACTCGCGCAGCGTCTTCGAGATCGCCGACTGCACATCCTGCGCAGCGGCGTCGATGCTGCGGTCCATCGTGAACTGGAGCGTGATGCTCGTGCTGCCGAGCGCGCTCGTCGACGTCATGTTGTCGAGGCCGGCGATCGTCGTGAACTGCTTTTCGAGCGGCGTTGCGACGGCCGACGCCATCGTTTCCGGGCTCGCGCCGGGCAGCGAGGCGCTGATGCTGATCGACGGATAGTCGACCGTCGGAAGGTCGCTGACGGAGAGCCGGCGATAGGCGAGCGTGCCGAAGACCAGCACGGCCACCATAACCAGCGTCGTCATGACCGGACGCCGGATGAAGAGCGCGGTAAAATTCATTGCTTCGCCGCGCCCGCGGCGCCCGACAGCTTGATGTCCACCGTGGCGCCGACGGTCAGTCGCGACTGCCCGTCGACGACGACTTTCGTGCCGGCCGTCAGTCCCTTGGTAATGACCGACATCTCACCGGCCGCGCGGCCGACGGTCACCGGCTGCATCTGCGCCTTGTTCTTGTCGTCGATCACAAAGACGAACGTCCCCTCCTGCCCCGTCTGGATCGCCTGCGTCGGGATGAGCATCGCATCCTGCTGCACAAACAGTTCGAGCTGTACGGGAACGAACTGACCGGGCCAGAGCAGATTGTCCTGATTCTCGAACTGCGCCTTCAGCGTCACATTGCCGGTCGTCGTATCGACACCATTGTCGACAAAGCTCAGCGCGCCTTCCACCGAACGGCCGGCAGCACTGCCAGCGGCACTGCCGGGCATCGCACGCGCCTTGATGCTCCCCTTGCGCGCATACTCCTGTACCTGCGCGAGCTCGCGCTCCGGAACGGCGAAGCGGACGAGAATCGGATGGATCTGATTGATCACGACGAGCGGCGTGTTCGTGCCGGTGCGCGCGAGATTGCCCTGCCGCACTTGGATCGAACCGGTTTTGCCGGAGACAGGGGCGCGAACCGTCGCATTGTTGAGATTGAACTGCGCGCTCGCAACGTTCGCCCGATCGGCGTCAAGTACGGCCTTGAGCGCGGCGGCGTTCGACGCGGCCTGATCGGCCTGCGACCGCGTGACGAAATCCTTTTGCGCGAGCGCCGCATACCGCTGGGCGTCGCGGTTCGCGTTCTCCCACTGGGCGACGTCGCGGGCGAGCACGGCCTGCGCCTGCTGCAGCGCGGCGCGGTACGGCACGGCGTCGATCGTAAAGAGCATCTGCCCCTGCTTCACCTCGTCGCCTTCTTTGAACAGCACCGATGTGAGGACGCCGCCGACCTGTGCCTGCACCGCCACCGTCTGCTTTGGCTCGACGATGCCGTTGGCCTGCACGATGTACGGCGCGGCCCCGACGCTTGCGATGGCAACAGTCACGGGAACGGGTGGCTTCGACGGCGCGTCCGGTTTGGCGCAGGCCGCGCCGAACGCGAAGGCGAGAGCGGCGAAACGGTCGACTCGATGCATCATTCCTTTCTCCCCGTAGAATCCGGAGTCAGTGTGAGATTAGACTGACCGCGTGTGCCGAGCACTCCGGCGTCGCGCGAGAGCTGGGCGAGCGCCGCGTACCAGGTCCACCGCGACTGCACGGCTTGGGCGCGGGCATCCGACAACGCCGTTTGGGCGGTGAGCAGATCGAGAATGCTGCCGACGCCTTCGGCGTACCGTCCGCGCGCGACCTCTTCCGATTGCGTCGCACTGGCGAGCAACTCGGTCGAGGTAGTGACCCGCTGCGTCGCCGTCTGCATGGCGTAGTACGACGTAAAGACTTGAGAGATGGCGATGAGGCGCGTCTGTTCTGAGCGCGCCGCCGCAGCCGCGGCGTTCTCTTGCGCAGCCGCCACGTCATACACGCGCGCGCCGCCGGCGAAAATCGGCACCGACAGATCGAGGGTCAGTGCGTAGGTGTGACCTTCGAGGCGCGATTGATTCGAAAAAACGCGCCCGCTGTTCGCGCCGAGATTAATCGTCGGAAACAGCGACGATCGTGCGGCCCGGAGCTGTTGCTCGCTCTGCCGCGCGAGGGCGCGCGCCGCGGCGACGTCGGGCCGGTCCCGCACGGCGCGCTCGATCAACGAATCGACATTTTCAGCGAGCTGCACCACCGGCTGTGCGCCGGTGTCGGGCGCGACATCGAACTTCGCGTTCGCGGCGAGGCCGAGTGCGAGCGCGAGCTGCGCCCGCGCCGCCTGCACATTGCCGCCGGCCGTCTGCGCGGCGAGCTGCGACTGCGCGAGTGCGGTGCGCGCCTGCAGCACATCGGCGATCGTCGCAAGACCGACATCGTGCCGGCGCTCGGCGGCCGCGAGATTCGCTTGGGCCGTGCGGACCGCCGCAAGCGCGGCGTCACGGAGTCCACGGCTCGCCTGATACGTAAAGTACGCGCCCTGTGACTGCAGGACGACGCCCTGCACGGTGGCGTTGTGCGTCAGATCGGCCGCAAACAGTGCTTCGTGCGCCGCTGCCGTATTGCCGCCGCGGGCACCGAAGTCGAAGAGCAGATACTGGAGCTGGAGCGACGCGTTGGTCGAGGTGCGCGTCGCGCCGATGACGGCCGGATTCTGCGAGACAAACTGCGCCGGTCCGCCGCTAACATTCCCGGTGATCGTCGGCAGGAAACGCCCCCGTACCGAGCCGTAGACGGCGGCCTGGGCGCGCGCCTGCGCCCACGTGATACGCGTCTGCGGACTGTTGCTGAGGGCGAGATTCACGACATCGTCGAGCGAGAGGCGGTCGAGGCGCGACGCGACGTCGGACGGCACCGCGCTCCCGCGCGTCGCGCGCGCCCTCTCCGGGCTGGAGAGCGGCGCGCCCGCGCCAGTCGGCGCTGTCCACACGCCGGATGGGGCCTCGGGCGCCGAGCGCACGCCGCCGATGGTCGACGGCGGTGCGCACGCCACACCACAGGCGAGCGTGAGCGCTGCGATCGGCCGCGTCGTCCGATTGAAAAACGAGGGAATCATTACGTTGGGCTTCGGGGCGCTGAGGAGAGCGGGCACTGCGTCGCACCGCGAAACTGATAGTATAAATGCGTCCGACCTGATTACGCATCTATAAACCGCTCCGTTGAAGCGGTTTTAGGACACGGCGGTGAAATCTGCATGCCGGAGCGTCGGGTGCACAGCGGTAGGCCGGGGCTATATTCCCCCATACTATGCCCGAAGCGTCCCGCGCCACATTCGCGACCCGGCCGTCCACGCTTCCCCGGACGCTCCTGATCGCCCTCATTGCGCTCGTGCTGGGACTCGGCGCGTACGCGGTGGACTACGTCGAGCGCCGAACTCGGGAGTCGGCCGCCGAACTGCTCGATTCGCGGCTCCAGCAGGTTCGCCGGAGCCTCTTCCTGTGGGCCGAAGACGAGAAGCTGCGCGCCGCCACCTGGGCCGGCAACGAAGAGATCGTGCGGTTTGGTGGCATTCTCGTCGGCCTCGTACACGCCGGCTTCGACTCGACTGCCCTGCGTACGCGCCCCGAATTCAAACAGCTCGATTCGCAGTTGAGCGCGGTGATGACGTCGCAACACGACGCCGGATATGCGGTCTTCGACAGCTCGGGCGTAATGGTTGCCGGCTCGGCGTTCGAGCCGGTCGGGGCTCGGGAGGAGGGGCCACGAACCTCATTCGTTCGGCACGTCCTGACGGGCGGAGCCGCGATTACGGCGCCATTCCGTTCGCAGGTCGCGATTCCGGATGAGTTTGGCGTTCGGCGGACGGGTCAACCGACGATGTGGGTGGCGGCACCGATGAAGAATCCGTCCGGACAGGTGATCGGTGCCGTCGGCTTCCGCCTCCATCCGGACGGTGTCCTGCGTCGTATTCTCTCGGCAAATCGTCAGGGGCGCTCGGCCGACGCGTACCTGTTCAACCGCGAAGGATTGCTCCTGACCGAGTCGCGTTTCGAGGCAGAACTGCGCAAGCTCGGCGTCATCGGCGGCGACACGTCGATGCACGGCGCCTTACAGGTACAGGTGCGCGACCCCGGTGGGGACCTGCGCACCGGCTTCAAGCCGTCGACCACCTACGAGCAACGGCCACTGACGTACGCCGCCCTGCGCGCGCTCACCGGCGAAACCGCCGTCTCGGAGGACGCCTATCGCGACTATCGCGGCGCTCGCGTCGTCGGCGCGTGGACCTGGATCCCGCAGCTCGATGCCGGGCTGATCTATGAGATCGACGAAGACGAGGCGCTTGACCTCGTCTTCGTCTTGCGCCGCGTGTCGCTGGCGCTCGTCACGTTCATCATCTTCGCGGTGTTGATGGCGCTCTGGCAGAACCGGACCGCGCGGCGCACCGACGCGCGACGTCGGCGCGCCGAGCGTGACCTGCAGACGCGCGAGGAAATGCTCGCCGCGATCATTGACTCGTCGCCGAACAGCGTCCTCGTCCTCGACGAGAGTGGGCGGATCACCCGCGTCAACATCACGGCGTACACGCACTTTCGCCTGCCATCGGAACAGATGGTCGGCCGCTCGGTCGGCGACTTCATTGCCGGCCGGCAGCCGTGGGCTGGCGACATTCGCCCATTTCTCGACGGTGCCGCGGAAAACGCCAGCGCCCGCCGCTCCGACGGCACCGAGTTCCCCGCCGACGTCCGCTACGGCGACATCACGGTGCAGGGCGACCGCATCTTCACGGTGATCGTCATCGACATCACGGCGCGCAAGCTGAATGAAGTGGCTCTCGTTGCCGCCAAAGACGCCGCCGAAAACGCCGCCCGTGCGAAGAGCGAATTTCTCGCCATGATGTCGCACGAAATCCGCACGCCGATGAACGGCGTGCTCGGCATGACGAGTCTCCTCTCCGACACGGCGCTCAACACCGAACAGCGCCAATACGTCGACGCGACCAAACGGTCGGCTCAGCTGCTGATGAGCGTCATCAACGACATCCTCGACTTTTCAAAAGTCGAGGCCGGCAAGATGTCGATCGAGCCGATTCCGTTCGATCTCCAGATCGCCGTCGCCGAAGTGGCCGAGCTACTCGTGCCGCGCGCGATCGAGAAGAACCTCGAACTCGTCGTGAACTACACGCCGATGACGCCGCACCGCGTGATCGGCGATTCGGGACGCATCCGTCAGATTCTGCTCAACTTGTCCGGCAACGCCATCAAGTTTACGGAATCGGGGCATGTCGTCATCGCCGTCGATGGCGAGCGGACGGGGCCGACGGTGAATCTACGGTTCGAGGTGAGCGACACGGGGATCGGCATTGCGCCCAGTAAGCTCGGTGGCCTCTTTCAGCCATTCACGCAGGCCGACGCGAGCACGACGCGCCGCTTCGGCGGCACCGGGCTCGGTCTGTCGATCAGCCGCAAGCTCGTCGAGCTGATGGGCGGCGAGATCGGAGTGCGCAGCGTCGAGGGCGCGGGCAGTACGTTCTGGTTCACGTTACCGCTCGCGGAGGATACGAGTCCGGTGCCCGAGCCGGCGCCGATCGTCTCGCTCCAAGGGCGACGCGTGCTCATCGTCGACGATTTTCCGATCAACCTGCAGCTGCTGCGCGAGTGGCTGCGCGTCCTCGGCATGCGCGTCGAGAGTGCATCCACCGGCGATGCCGCCATGATGCTACTCCGCACGGGAGTCCGCGACGACGATCCTTTCGATGTCGCGATTCTCGACTTCCTGATGCCGGGCATGGACGGCGAGGAATTGGGCCGATCCATTCGTTCCGATGCGACGTTGTCACCGATCTGCCTGATTCTCGCGACGTCGTCGGCGCTGCGCGGCGACGCCGACCGGTTTCACGGAGCCGGCTTCAACGCGTACCTCACGAAGCCGTTCCGCCCTGAGACACTCGTGGCCGCACTCGAAGCGGTGCTCGCGCGACCGGCGGGATGGCGCGCCGACGACCTGATTATCACGCGTCACGCACTGAACGAGCGCGCGCGCGTCAATGCCGCGGCGACGGATAGTTCGGCGGCGGCGCTTGTCGTTCCGCGTTCTGCGAACTCGGGACGCAACGCCGACGGCAAGCCGCTGACGCGCGTCCTGCTCGCCGAAGACAATCCGGTGAATCAGCTCGTCGCGACGAAGATGCTGGAGTCGCTCGACTGCCGTGTCGATGTCGCGGCGGACGGAACGGAGGTGATTCAGATGAGCGGACGGTTCCCGTACGACATCATCTTCATGGACGTCCAGATGCCGCACGTCGACGGACTGGAAGCGACGCGCCGCATCCGTCTCCGCGACGGTCACGCCGTGCGCATCATCGCGATGACGGCGAATGCGATGCAGGGGGATCGAGAAACATGTCTCGAGGCGGGAATGGACGACTACGTCTCGAAGCCGATCACGCCGGAGGTGCTGCGGTCGGCACTGCAGCGCGCGATCGAGGCGACCGCCGGGCGCTGAGGCGCCGGCGAACGCTACCCGTTGTTCGCCCGCACCCGCTCGGCGATTTCTTCGAGCGCGAAGAGTTCGAACGGTTTTTCGAGTACCGGCACGTTCACACCGGCGAGAAAGTCCTCGACGTCGGGCGCCGAGACGTCGCCGGTCGAGAGAATCAGGCGCGATACGAGCGCCGGCGCTTCGGCCCGCAGTCGCGCGTACAGCTCGGGGCCGGAGACACCGGGCATTTTCAGATCGCAGACGATGATATCGTAGAGCAGTCCGGCGTCGGTCTTGAGCAGTTTCACGAGTGCATCGGTGCCGTCGGCGGCCTCATCGACGGCCCAGCCGCGGCGTTCGAAGTATCGGCGAATTGCCCGACGAATGGACTCTTCGTCATCAACCACGAGCAAACTTGGCCGGCGCGGCGGCAGGGGCACGACGTCTCCAGCGGCCACAGCGGCCGCCGACGCCGCGACGCGCGGCGGCAACGGGCGGCGCGGCGTCGACGGCCCCGAGACCGACTCGACAATCGTTCCCGGCGCCGCCACCGACATCGGAAGTCGCATCACGAACTGAGCGCCGCCGCCAACGTCCGCCGAACGATTCTCGGCCGTGAGCTCGCCGGCGTGCGCCTGCACGATACCGAGCGAGACCGAGAGACCGAGCCCGACGCCCTGTCCCGTCGGCTTGGTGGTAAAGAACGGCTCGAAGATGCGCGAGAAGTTTTCCTGTTTGATTCCAGGACCGTTGTCTTCGACGATGACGGTGAAGAAATCACCTTCGCGCTTGGCCGTGAGGCGCACCGCGCCCCCCGCACCCGACGCGTGCGCGGCATTCGTGATCAGATTCGTCACGACCTGTTCGAAGCCGGCGCGATCGATGAGAACTGGCGTGTCGCCGTCGGAGATCGACGACGCAAAGCTCACGCCCTGCGTCGCGAGGCCGGGCTTGAGCGCGCGGATGAGCGTCTCGAGGATCGGCGCCGGCGCCTCGACCTTGCGCGGCCGGCGGTCGCCCTTGCGTACGAACGTCAAGAGATCGCGCACGATCGTCCGCGATCGTAGCGCTTGCGACTGAATCACCTCAAGCGCCATCCGCTCTTCGTCGGGACGCGAATCGGCGAGCAAATCCTCGGTGAAGTTGAGAATTGCCGCGAGCGGATTGTTCAGCTCGTGCGCGACGCCCGAGACGAGCTTGCCGAGCGACTCAATGCGATCGGCGTCGGCGACGCGATCCCGCAGCATGTCGCGCTCGCGTTCGGCGTGCACCGAAATGGTCTCATCGGCCCAGACGCCGGCGACGCCGACGATCGCGCCGTCGACGTCGCGCAGCGGCGCGAGGTGGCTGCGATAGTATCGCTCGCGCGTGCGCTCACTCTCCGGAGTCGACCACTGGAACGTGACGTCTTCGCCTGCGAGGGCGCGCGCATTCGCTTCGTCATGCTGAACCGCCGCCAGTTCAGGCAACACATCGTGAGATCCGCGGCCGATGAGTTCCGGACGATCGCCGAGCTCGAGGTCGTTGAAGACGCCGAAGATCGCGGTGAGGCGCTGGGCCGTGTCGATCGTGTAGAAGCCGAGGTCGAGCGACGCGACGATTAGACGGAACCGTTCGTCGTTCGCGCGCAGTGCGTCGGTCTGCCGGCGCGCGTCGGTCACATCGCGGGCGAGAACGAGGACCGCCCCTTCACCATCGCGCCGGAACGGACTGCTCGTGGTCTGGATCCAACGCACTTCGCCGTTCTTGCGCACGTACCGGATTTCAAGCGCGACGGTCTCGCCGACGAGATTACGCAGCCGCGCTTCCATGATCTTCGGCCAGTCTTCCGGCGGAAAGAAGGTCGTATTCGGCATCTCCTTCAACTGCGCCCACGTGTAGCCCGACTGCTGTAACGTGGCCGGGTTCACGTCGACGAAGCGGCCGGCGGTGTCGAACGTCATCACCATGTCCGGCGCCGCCTGCACCAGGAGCTGATATCGCTGCTCGGCGTCGCGGATGGTGCTGACGAGGCGCTGCTGGAGCCGCATCAGAATACCGATCAGTCCAACCGACGTCGCGATCGACGCGAAGGCAAACGACCAATTACCGCGCACCGGGGAGAGTCCGAACGGCGACGGCACGTCGATGGCGCCGGAGACCGCGAGAATGACATCGATCGAAAAGACAACGACGATCAGCGCCGCGATCGCCGTCGAGTGGCGCCGCGGCAGAGTGGCGCTCGCCACGAGGGCGCTGTGCACGAAGAAGACGGCGCCCATCCATTGGGCGGCATCCAGTATCAGGTAGATGCCGCCGAGGAAGACGACGTCGGCGGCGAGCGTGAGGGCGTAGCGGGTCAGCCGCTGATCGTAGTCGTGGACGCGGGCGGCCCACGGGGCCATCACAAAATTGGTGCCGATCCAGACGAGAAAGATGACGTAGGCCCGGGAATCGACCCGCGCCCCGGCCAGATTGACGACGCCGAGGACGATCAGATATGTGATCAGGGTCGTCGTATGCCGGCGCCCCGAGTCGCCGATCCACTGTGAGGTGGCGGGCGCGAGGGTCGTGAGCGGGATGACTTTGGCTTCGGACTCGGGCACGCGGGGTCGGTCGAGGGGGAGTCGATTTCGGTGCGAATCGGCACAATCGCATTCTATCGGTTCGGACGCGAGTGCGCCAAACCGTTCGCTCGACCCGCCCCGGTCTAACGCTCCGGTGGGCTGGGCCGTCTTCTTTCATGTCCGTGTCGACTCCACTGCCACCCCCTCCCGACGCCGACTTCGTTGCGCGTACCCTGCGCGGCGATGCCGACGCCTTCGATGCGCTGGCGCGGCGACACTTCCGCGCGGCGTTCGCCGTCGCGCTCGGTGTGCTGGGGAACCGGCACGACGCGGAAGATGTGGTACAGGACTCGCTGATGAAGGCGCTCGACCGGCTCGAAGACTGCCGGGATCCGGCGCGGTTCGTGCAATGGTTCCTGATGATCGTACGAAACCGGTCGCTCAGCCACCGCTCGTACCGCAAGCTGCGCGAGACGTCGGAGCTCAAGCCGGAGATCGCCGAGGCGCCGGACTCCCCGTACATCGACGCCGCGCGCGCCGAGTTGGCGGACACGTTGCAGGGGGCGCTCGGTAAACTGACGCCGGTGCAACGCGAGGTGGTGTTGCTGCACGATATGGACGGATGGACGCACAAGGATATCGCCGACGCGCTCGACATGACCGACGTGCGCTCTCGTCAGCATCTGTTCGTCGCGAGAAAAGCGTTGCGTGAACTACTGGGCCCTACACTCCTGTCGGAGTATTCGAATGATTGACGATCGCCTCGAAGATCGGATCGACTTTGCCGCGCTCGACCCGACGCTACCGACGGACGCATTCGCGCGCCGACTCGCGACCGCGCGCGCGCATGCGCGGTTCGGACTGGCGCGCCGTCGTCACGAAGCGGGCGCGCTCGTCGAAGTGACGCGCTGGCGGTCGCCGCTCATCGCCGCGATGGTCGCGCTCATGATCATCTCGGCGGTCGTCTTCCGCTCGGCGACGAACGATGCAGGCCTCGGCGTCTCTCCGACGGACGAAGTCGCCGAATCGCTCGGTATCACCACCACGGCCGGCGATTCGTTGCTCGGCCTCGATGCGTCGTCGGTCGACGCGATTCTCCGTGGAGGCAATCAATGAGCGACAGCGTGCAGTCCCCGGGCCGCGTACGCGCGCAGGCGATCGTCTTACTTTTGCTCGCCTTTCTCGCTGGTGCCTTCGCCGGTGGCGCGATCGAGCGGCTGTCGCACGGACGGCGTGCTGACTGGCCGTCACGCGGCGGCTTTATGGGTGGAATGGCACGCGGCGGCTATGGTGCGCGCGGCGGTGGCTTCCCCGCGATCTACGACAGTCTGAATCTCTCGATGGGGCAGCGCGCGACGATCGACACGATCATGATGCGCCGGCGACCGGTGTCCGATTCGCTGCGGAAAGCGATCGGCGCGAACATGGACGCCACGCGCCAGGCGGTCGAAGCCGTCTTCACTCCCGCGCAGAAGGCAAAGGCGGATTCGATGCGCGCCCGCATCGATTCGACGATACACGCGCGCGGTGGTGGACGGATGCACTCGGATTCAGGGCGGGCACGGCCGTTCTAGTTCACGTTCCGCAACGGGCGTCTAGTCGTTAAGCTTCATTCCGTGACCAACGTCCGGAACGAGTTTTATCAATCAGCGGCCGAGCAGCCGCATCGTCAGCGAACGCGCACGATGCTCGCTGCGCATCCGGAAATTCGCGAGCTGTTCGGTGAAAACCGGTGGACGTTCGCGCTGATCGTCGCGGTCGTGGCGCTCCAGACGAGCATCGCCGCCGGCATGGGGCGGCTCGGCGTTGGCGGCTGGTGGGTGGCGGTGATCGTCGCCTGGTGCGCCGGCGCGTTCGCCAATCACGCGCTGTACGTGATGATTCACGACGCCACACATAACCTCATCTTTCGCCGACGCGCCCCGAATCAATGGGCCGCAATCCTCGCCGATCTTCCGAACGTCTTTCCCGCGGCGATGGGCTTTCGCGTCTACCATCTGCAGCACCACGCGCATCAGGGCGACTATCACCTCGACGCCGACATCGCGAACCGCTGGGAAGCGCGGCTCGTCGGGCATTCGCCGCTCGGCAAGGCGCTCTGGCTGCTCTGCTTTCCGCTCTTTCAGCTGACGCGTCCGCCACGGCTCCGCGCCATTCGCATGTGGGGCGCTTGGAATTGGGCAAACATCGCCGTCAACGCCACGTACGTCGCGCTCGTCTACCGTTTCTTCGGTGCGAATGCGATCGTCTATCTGACGGCGTCGTTCTTCTTTTCCGTCGGACTGCATCCGCTCGGCGCGCGTTGGATCCAGGAGCATTTTACGCTCGACCCCGTGCAGGAGACGTTCAGTTACTACGGTCCGCTGAACCTGTTTGCACTGAATGTTGGTTACCACAACGAGCATCACGACTTCCCGGGCGTCGCCTGGAACCGGTTGCCGCGCATCCGCGCCGCGGCTCCGGAATTCTACGACACGCTGCAATCGCACCGCTCGTGGGTGAAGCTTTGGCTACGCTTCATCTTCGACCCGCGCTACGATCTCTTCAGCCGCGTCGAACGACGGGCGCCCCCGCCCGCGATCGCTACGTAGACAGCCGCGCCTTCTCGAGCTTCACGAGCACCGTGAACTCCGGATCGACCATCTGAATAATCGGCGCCTTGGCGTTCTGTGACACGAACTGAAAGGCGTCGATCTCGGTCATCCCGGTCTTGTCGCGCACCCACTTGACCATCGCCTTGAAGGCGACGCGCGCGGCGTCCTCGAGCGGGCGTCCGCTGCCGACGAACATCACTTCATTCGCGTTCTCGATCCGCGGGATCGGCGTTGCGATCTTCTTGATCAGTTCGACGTAGACCTCGACGTGCATCGCGCCCTCGATCGCCGCGCCGATGATCTCGCCCTCGCCCATCGCGTAGTGGCCGTCGCCGAAGCAGAGCAGCGCGCCGGGCATGTTCACGCCGAGGAAGACGGTGTTGCCGGCGCGCACTTCCGGGCAGTCCATGTTCCCACCGAACACGCTCGGCACGATTGTCGATCGCACTTCCCCGCCCGCGGGCGCGACGCCGAGGCACCCGAGGAACGGCGCGAGCGGCACCTCCCAACTGTGTTTCCCGTCTTCCGATTTCGTGCGCGCGATGTTGCGCGTCGCGTCGACGTCGTAGCGCCATGTCGTCTCGGGAAGATCCACGCCGAGCATCGCGGTGCGGTCGGTGCCGACGATCGCGCCGAAACCGGGACCGAAACTCGAGACGGCGTAGTCGCGGGCGGGCGCGATTTTTAGGAGATGCACGGCGATGGTGTCTCCGGGTTCCGCGCCTTCAATGTAGAACGGTCCGGTTTGTGGATTGTCGTGACCCGGCGGCATCAGTTTCGACGGGAGATCTTTGGCGGACTTCACGGCGCCATCGAAACAGTCCTCGGTCCACGTGACGATGCGCGTCCCAGATTTGATGCGATGCTTCGGGGCTGCGCCGCCGAAGGTGTAGACGAGTTCGTCGTGCTTCGGCGTCCAAGCGAGCGTGGGCGTGCCGCCTGGGAGAGTGGCGAGGAGCGGAACCGGCGGCGCGCCGGTCGCGAGCGGAGTGGCCGCCACGGTGTTGCGTCCGAAGACGCCCTTGTCACACGCCATGACGGCACCGGCAAGGCCGAGCGGAGCTTTGAGCAGAAAATCGCGACGGCTGTTCATGGAGCGCTCTGTGTACGAGGTGAATCGGAGCTATTTCCGGCCGGGGAATCCCGGGGTTATCTTCAATATTATGATCGACGCCCGCCATGCGCTCAAACTGCTCCGAGAAGGAAACGTCCGGTTCGCCTCAAACGTCGGCGGCAGGGACGCCTTCGTCAGCCACGGCCGCCGCGAGGAATTGACGCAGGGACAGGAGCCGTTCGCGATCATCCTCGGCTGCTCGGACTCGCGCGTCCCCGCCGAGATCGTCTTCGATCAGGGGCTCGGCGATCTCTTCGTGATTCGCGTCGCTGGAAATATCGTCGCGCCGTCGCAGATCGGCAGCGTCGAGTTCGCAGCGGCGAAGTTCGGCACGCGGCTGGTGATCGTGCTCGGGCACTCGCAGTGTGGCGCGATCGTCGCGACGATCGATGATCTCATTGCCCCTGAGGCAAATCAGTCGGTGAATATTCGGTCCATCGTCGACTTCGTTCGCCCGTCGGTGGAGCGCCTTTTGGATACCGAGTTGCGGCACGATCACGATGCGCTCGTCGCGCAGGCCGTCCGCGCGAACATTCGCGCGTCGGTGGATCATCTCCGACACGGCTCCGAGCTGCTCGAACGGCTCGTCACAGAAGACGGCTTGCTGATCGTTGGCGCCGAGTACTCGCTGGAGACCGGCGTCGTGGAATTTTTCGAAATCGGGCCGACGGCGAGCCTCGCGGACTGACGGCGCCTACGCGTCGTTCAGTGCGTGCCATGCACGAGACAAGCCTTCGCGATCATCAGGATGGGCGATCGAAATCAGCATTCGCGCGCGCTCGCCGAGCGTTTTGCCGTAGAGATCGGCGACTCCGTACTCGGTGACGACGTACTGCACGTGCGCCCGCGTCGTGACGACACCGGCGCCGGGACGAAGGGTCGGCACGATACGCGCCTCGCCGCGCGGGGCGCGGCTCGTGAGCGCGATGATCGGCTTGCCGCCCTCGCTCAGTGAGGCGCCGCGAATGAAATCCATCTGACCGCCGACGCCGCTGATGACGCGCGTTCCAACCGAGTCGGCGCAGACCTGACCGGTAATGTCGACTTCGACTGCCGAATTGATCGCCGTGACGCGCGGATTCTTGCGAATGATGTGCGGATCATTTACGAAGCTCGCCTCGCGCAGCATCACACTCACGTTGTCGTGCGCATGATCGTACACGGCGCGGGAGCCGAGCAGGAACGTCGCCACAGAAATTCCGGGGTGGACGACTTTCTGCGAGTTGTTGATCACACCAGAGAGAATCAACTTGAGCGCACCGTCGGACCACATCTCGCTGTGAATCCCGAGGTCGCGATGCCCGTCGAGCGCGGCGCAGACGGCATCGGGAACCGCGCCAATCCCGAGCTGCAGCGTCGCGCCGTCTTCCACCAACTCGGCGACGCGGCGTCCCACTTCGCGCTCAGCAATGCCGGGCGGACCGATGTCGTGCACCGGGAGCGGCGCATTCGACTCGACGAGCGCGCTGAATGCCGATACGTGCACGAGTCCTTCGCCGAGGATGCGCGGCATGTTGGAATTCACGAGCGCGATGGCGATTCCGGCGCTCTCGACGGCTGCCTTCGCGCAGTCCACAGAAGTACCCAGCGACACGAAGCCGTGTTGATCGGGGGGTGACACCGAGACCATCGCGACGTCGAGCGGGCGGCGGCGCGAGCGGAAAAGGCGTGGCGTTTCGGAGAGGAAAATTGGGAGATAGTCGGCAAGTCCGGATTTTACGGCCGCTCGTAGCGACGCGCCGACGAACATCGGCGTGAGATGCAGATGCCCTTCAAGCTCCGGCGCGGCGTATGGCGCGGGCCCCTCGAGATGCAGATGGATCAGCTCGACCCCGTGCATGCGCGGCGCTTGGCGGGCCAGTTCCTCGAGCAAGGCGATCGGTGTCGCGGCGGCGCCGTGAACGAAGACGCGGTGGCCGGACTGGATCAGTCCGATTGCGGCGGCGGCGGAAATCATTGGGGGAATGGCGGTCATCGGGAAGCGGAGGCGATCGTCGCATGAGACTCTGTCGATGTGGCGCGCACTAAGGAACGTAGCACGCCGCCTGTCGAGCAGTACAGAGAGCGCAAACAACTGTCCCTCTTCAGGATCGTGCATGCACCGAGCATTCCCGCTTTTCCTCGTTGTGATAGCGCTCACGGCCGTGGCCGCGCTGAGTGCCTGCAGCCGCAGCACGACGGCGACCACCGCTGCGACGACGACGACAACGACCGGCGGTTCCGCCGCGACGTCGCTACAGGCCGGTTACAAGCTGGCGAAGTGGGCGTCAAACGTGACGGTGACGTATCCAAGCAACTGCTCGATGACCCTCACCACCGACGGCCTCCCCAATCACGCGGTGCCGTCGTATATCCTCGTACCAGCGAGCGATGGGGGCGCCGTGGTTGCACAGACACCATCGAGCGGTATGCGGCTCGCCGTGCAACAGTACACCGGCACCGCGCGCGCCGTGACGATGACGCTGAATACCTGCCCGGTGAAAGCCAGCACCTCGACCCAAACCACCGGCGGCGGGATCGGCTTCATGATCTCCGGCCCATCGCTGTTCAATGCGTCCGAAGGTATGGGCAGTACCGCGGCGGCACTCACCGACAACGTGTCGTACACGTTCACCGTCAACGGCGCGTCGGTTACGGCGTCGTTCCTCGATACGTGCAACGGCCATCCGACGCCCGCGGCAAACGGCAACAGCTACCACTATCACGGTCTCCCACCGTGCGTCACGTCGCAGGTGGATATCGCCGGCGGCCCGTCGCACATCATTGGCGTGGCCCTCGATGGATTTCCGATTTACGGCGGCAATGATATGAGTGGCAAGACGATTGCGGTCTCGCAGCTCGACGCGTGCAACGGTATCACCAGTGCGACGCCGGAGTTTCCGAACGGCGTTTATCATTATGTGCTTCCCGCTGGTGTGACCGGCTTCCAGTCCTCGCTGCGCTGCTACTCCGGGAGCATCACGATCGGGCAGATCGCCGCGATGCAGGCGCGCGGCTTCTGCGTCACGAACCTCGTGAGCAGCTTTGCCCAGGTTCCGCTGGAGGCGGCGATGCGTGCGTTCCCCCGCTCCCGCCTTTCTCGCTCATGAAATCGTCCGACTCGCGCTGCTTCGGCGTTCTGGTCGCTGCTGCGGTCACGATCTCGCTCGCGGCCTGCGCGAGCAGTGACGGCGGCACCGGCACGACCACTCCGCCGACGTCCGCGTCCGCGCCGGGCGCGCCGACGAATGTCGTCGCGACCGCCGGAAACGGAACTGCCTCGATTGCCTTTACTGCTCCCGCCTCGACGGGCGGTTCAGCGATCACCGCGTACACGGCGACCTGCACCGCGACAGGCAGTGTCCGCACGGGCACCGCGGCGTCGAGTCCGATTGTCGTCACGGCGCTGTCGAACGGGCTGCTCTACAGTTGCGCCGTCACCGCGACGAATGTCGTCGGCACGGGCGTGGCCGCGACGACGGTGACCGTCACGCCGACCGCCGGGACCACCGGCGGCACCTTCACGATCACGAGCCCGACGGTCGCGAACAACGGCCTCCTCCCCTCGGCGTACACGTGCGACGGGAGCGGTTCGTCGCTCGCGCTCGCATGGGCAAACGCGCCGAGTGGCACGAAGGAGTACGCCGTGCTGATGACGACGCTCCCGGGCGACGGCACCACCAAATGGAACTGGATCCTCTACGGAATTCCATCAACGGTCTCGAGCCTGCCGAAAGACAGCTACGGCATCGGCACGCTCGGCGTCGGCAGCGACGGCCCGCTCGCGGCCTATCAGTCACCGTGCTCGCAGGGCCCGGGGGCAAAAGTTTACACGTTTACTGTTTATGCGTTAAGTGCTGCACCGTCGATCTCGGCGAATCCGGTCACCGGTGCCCTGCTCACCGCCGCGATCGCCCCGCTCACGCTCGCCTCGGCGTCGCTCAACGTGAGTTACACCCGCACAACGTTCGCGGCGTTGACGACCACAAACTGCACGTTCATCAAGAGTTCGCTCGCCGGCAGCAACAGCGGATCGCCGTCGGTTACCTGTGACAGCACATACGCCTACGTCGCCTCCGACGGTCTGACGACGAATCCGATGATGACCGGCATCACCGCGACGAATCTGCAGATTCCGATCGGTCAGAACTTCTTCGGCGCGAACGCTTGGCGCATTCCGCTCGCGCCGGCGATCGCCGCGTCCACCACCGACGTCGCCGACGGCCCGATCGGCATCGCCGTCGACGGCGTGCCGATCTTCAACCCGTGCAAGCAGGGTGGCTGCCAGAACGGCGACACAAAAGTCCTCGGCGAGCTCGACAACTGCAATGGCCACTCCGGCCGCGCCGACGACTATCACTACCACGCCGCCCCGACCTGCATGATGGCCGGGCGTCCCGCGAGCTACTGGGACACCCGTCCGCTTGGCTGGGCGTTAGATGGCTTCGCGATTTTCGGTTACAACAACACGGATGGATCGATCGCGACGCGCGACAATATCTGTGGCGGCAACACGCTCACCGTCGCGGGCGGGCCGCAGGGCTACAGCTATCACGTGACCGATGTCTCGCCGTACGTGCTCGGCTGTCTGCGTGGAACGGCAAGTCCCGATCTCGTGGGGCAAGGCGCGAAATACAAGCCGATTCGTCAGCCGCCCGTCACGCCGTTTCCGAACTCGGTGATGACGCTCACCACTGACGCTACGGACGGCTATCAGGTGCTCCAGTTCACCTCGGCGCGCAACTTCACGACGACCGAGACGGGCACCGACAGTTATGTGAACACTCCGGGTAGCTACAAGATCCGCTACAAGACAGTCACCGGCTCGGCACTCGCGACGCTACTCGCGACACCGCAGAACGCCACCAAAACGGCGTGCTGGAACTTCCAGTTCACGACCGCGTCCGGCGCGACGACGCAGCCGACGATCTCGTACTGCCGCTAGGAGCTCGCGATGCTGATGCCCGCCTCGATCACCTTCGTCGCGACGCTCCTGGTCGCGCCGATGCACGAACTGCAGGACAATCGCGCAACGCTGGTGCTGCGCGACAAGACGCATCTGTCGGTGACACTCTACATCAACTTCACCGACGCACTGCACCGTGCCCTCGGCGGCACGCGCACGCGGCAGGAGTTCGTCCTCGCGTGGTCGGCGATGCCGGCGCGCGATCTGACGAGGAAGCTAGCGCGCGCGAAGCAGCGATTCGTCGCGCAGACGAAGATCGCCACCGCCGATGGCGCCCCCGTGGCGCTCGCGCGTTGGAAATGGCCGTCGGTCGGCGAGGTGCAAACCCTCCTGCAGCAGCAAGCGATGCAACTCGTGACGGCGCCGAACGAGCACGCCTTCGAGCAACCGCTCGAAATTCACGCCGAGGCGCTCGCGCCGCGGGCGGTGACGACCGTGACGGTGAAGTTTCCGGCCGAGTTCCGGCGGGTGCTCGTGGTGAGTTATACGCCGAAGCAGCTGTGGGTGGAACCCGGTGGCGCGGCGGCGGTGATCAGATTTTGAAATGCGCCGTGCCGCGCACTAGAATACAGCTTCATTCTGCCGGAGCTGCCGTGAGCCGACTGTCGACTGCCATTCTGATGTTCTCGTTCGTCGCCTCAGCGGCGTTCGCCCAGCGTCCGGCTCGTGACGGCTACGTCACCACCACCGACGGCGCCCGCCTCTACTATAGAATAGGCGGCCGCGGCGTCGACACCGTGATCGCGATTCATGGCGGCCCCGGAGTCGATCTCGAGAGCATCGCCGGCGACTTCGGCCCGCTCGAGGCGAGGCACACGGTGATTTACTACGATCAGCGCGGCGCCGGCCGATCTGAGCTGCCGAAGGACACGACGCGATTGGTCGTGTCGCGTCAGATCGCCGATCTCGACGAGGTGCGCACGCACTTCGGCCTCAAGACGGTGATCCTGATCGCCCATTCGTACGGGCCGGTGCTCGCTGCTTCATATGCGATCGCGCATCCGGCGAATGTGTCGAAGATGGTCTTCTTCGGTCCCGTTCCGCCGCGCCGCGGCGACTTCTGGCGGCGGATGGCGGTGAACATGCGCACGCGTCTCGACAGCGCGTCGGGCGCGCAGGCCGCCGACGCCGCGAGCCGGCTCGGCAAGACGGGGGCGAGCAACACCGAGATCAAGCAAGCGTGCGACGATCTGTGGACGATCAATCTGCGCCCGCGTCTCGCTGAGCCGGCTCGGACGCAGAAGCTGATCAAGTCGGATTTGTGTGCGAGCGATCCGGCGGGCATTGCGTACGGACTCACGATCACCAATCGCGTCGTGATGGCGTCGTACGGTGATTGGGATCTGCGACCGGCGCTCCGGACGCTCGCGATTCCGACGCTGATCGTGCATGGCGAAGATGAGGCGATTCCGATGGACTTGGTCGAGGAGTGGGCGAGCTCGTTGCCGAAGGCGACGCTGGTGAAGATTCCGCGCGCCGCGCATTTCACGTATGTGGAGCGTCCCGAGCTCGTCTGGCCGGCGGTCGCGAAGTTTTTGCGCGACCGCTAATACGGGGCGCAACGTCAGGCGCACCCAAAGTCTACTTTACGTCGTCAACCTGCTAGGGGAGTTTACCGCAGCACTCGCACCACAGCGCGCGATCAATCGGGCCGCGCAGCTCAACTCTGACCCGTTAAGCCGAAGTCGGTACGGTTCTCGTCGCCATCAGGCGGCGATTCCACAAGACTGTATTACCATGTAACAAAACATCTTGACTCAGCGTTCTTAAACTGGAGGTTTGTAGTTGCCCCGCTTTCGTGAAACGGCGCCTATTGGGGAGTCGAGAGGCAGTTGTGGCGTCGAAATGGCACGACTCTTCAAAGCGAAGTGGCGAGCACTGGCCGAGGACCGAGCGCGCCCCTCGCTCCTTCGCCGAGGGGCGCACGAGGTCGAAATTCGACGACTTCTGATGCACGCAACACGAGAGCTGGTTGCCGGAGCAATTGAGACAGTGTCACCGACTTCCTAGGCACTGCACGCGGCGACGGACGACCTGCACGCGCCGAGAGTCGAACCGCACGCGGCGACGGACGACGTGCACGCGGCCACGACGCAACTTGTCCAAAAACTGACCTCGCTCGACGGCGACACCGCCCAGAAGTACGCCGGCGCGTCCCAAAGTACCTCGCCGGCTTACTCCGCGCGCGCTTGCGGCGCGCCACCGAAAACCACCTCGACCGTCCAGCCCTCCGATGCGAACAGGCCCTGCATCAAAAACCGGGCTCCTTGCTCCGCGTGCTCGATCACCGCGAGGTCGCGTGCGGCAGCGCCCAGTTGCGTGCGGGCGAGATGGAAGATCTCGTCACGGTCGGCCGGTTGAAAGCTGTTCCAGAGACCGCGTGACTCATCGTACGTCCGGAGTTCGGTGACGTCTACGCTAAGGAGCCGAGCGCGCGGGAAGCCGAGGATGATGTGTTTGTCGCTCGCGCGGATGGTGACACGGGGTGGCACGCGGAGATCCACGCCGACCATCGCTTTGCCGGTGGCGACGACCAAGGTCTTCTTGGTCGACCCTAGCCAGGTCTGCTCGTAGGTGATGACGTCGCGGACCATGGCTTCAGTGGTGACGAGCTTGGCGACCCGTTGCAAGCGCTCGATGATCACCGATTGCGTAATCGTCGTCTGCCGGGCGCCGGGCATGAAGGAGCCGACGGCGCGCGTGAGCAGCACGCCGGCCACCAATCCAACACCAAGCAAGGCGGCTCCGACTGCGACGCGCATGAGGCGCCGAGAGCGCGGCGGGCGCATGTGGCGCAATGGGCCTTCGGGCGGATTCGTCATCGAATGCTCTGGGAAAGAGGACGATCGGTACGCGTCGAAGTCTATGCGAGGATCGCCCGAGCGAGGGCCGCGCCGAGCAATACGCCGCCAATCGCGACTGCCAAGCACAACAGCGCGACGGCGCCAAGCAGCACGAGAACGAAGCGCCGATCGGCCGCCCTCGCGCCGGGCGCGTCGGCCGCGTGGCGCTCCAGCAGCGCGACGTTGCGCAGGTTCGCTTTCCACGCGACGTCGACGATGTCGCCGAGGATTGGCACGACGCCGAGCACGGTGTCGGCGGCGATGTTGCCGGCCATGCGCATCAGCGTGGTCCGCGAGGCGCCGAGCCCGACCGCCTCGAGCAGGACCCAGCCGGCCATCCGTGCGCCGGCCGCATCTCCCAGGCCCGGCACCAATCCGATGATCGGATCGACCCCGAAGCGCAGCGACGTGAACGGCACACGGAAGCCCGCATCCATCCAGAGCGCGTATCGGCGGAGGCGCTGGACCCGCGCGTCGGCTGCGCTCAGTGCGCCAAGTGCGTCGCCGGACGGGGTCGGCATCGTCGTATCACTCCGCTCGGTCGCTCGGGATAGGAAATTCAATCGGGGTGCGCCGAGTATGGGCCGCGGTCCCCTGCCTCGCAAGCACTGCATGGCGGGCACGGCGCAGTATCTTGAACTCTATTCTGATCGCTGACATACCTGATACTGCAAGAAGGAGGACTCTCATGCTTGAGCTAATCATCGTCGTGCTGGTGGTGCTGTGGTTGATCGGGTACTTCGGCCCGGCACGCATCCCCCGCATCCCACAAAGCGGCAACACCATCCACGTGCTGCTCGTCGTCATTCTGATTCTCATTGTTGTTCGGCTCGTCGGGTAGGCTGCTGATCGCCAGCTATCGCGGCGACTACAGTGAAGCCGATCGTATCTTTCGAAGGTCAATCCGTCGCTGTGGGCATTCTTGGAAGCAACCGTGCTCCTCAGATTGGGGCGGACAGCCGAGGCGTCCGCACTCTTGAGCAGGCAGCGGACGATGAGTTTCCGTGCTATTCGCTCTTCGCTACCGATATCGACCTCGCGGTTCTGCGCTCGGAGCCGCGCTTTATCGCACTATGAGCGCGGCTAAAGGCTGACATGGAGCACCTTCGCGTTGGACTTGCCGGAGCGTGAGAGGGGTTTGCGCGGAGCTGGGTACCGACTACGAACACGGAGATCTACCGATGGCCAAAGTGACGCCATTCCTGATGTTCAACGACCAACTCGACGCGGCCATCGCGTTTTACACTGCGACGTTCCCGGACTCGAGCGTCAAGATCGTCGCCCGCACCGGAACAGACGGACCAATCACTTCCGCCGAGTTTGTCGTCGGAGGTCAATCCTTCATGGGCGACAACGGCGGCGCGTACTTCTCATTCTCGGAAGGCGTCTCGCTCTACGTTGACTGCGACGACCAAGCCGAAGTCGACATGTACTGGGACAAGCTCGTGCAGGCCGGGGCAACGCCCACCGCGTGCGGCTGGATCAAGGATCCGTTCGGCCTCTCGTGGCAGATCGTTCCGCGGCGTTTCATGGAACTCATCCGCGATCAGAACCCAAAGAAGGTGAAGGCGATGATGGATGCCATAATGGAGATGGTGAAGCTCGACGTCGCCGCGATTGAGAGCGCGTACAATCAGGCATGACGATCGGCGACGCCCCCGTGTGGCTCGCGCCAAGCGGCACCAGCGTAGCGTGGTTCAAGGATCCCGATGGTAATCTTTTGTCTCTCTCTGACAGCGGCGAATCCTAACTATGGAAAGTCAACGTTCTCGCAAGAGCATCGGCGATCTCGCGGTGGAATCAGCAATGATCGTCTTGAGCGTCCTCTTGGCGCTCGCGGCCAGTCGCTGGGTCGACTACCGCAAGCAGGAGCAGCTGACCACGCAGGCCCTTGCGAGTTTTGAGCAGGAAATCCGCGCCAATCAGCAGCGCGTGCTGGCGGTCTATCCCTATCATCAAGCACTCGCGGCCGCGGCGCGTCGGCTCGATTCCCTCGGAGCCGTTCATAGCTACGCCGACTGGAAGCGACAGGTCCCGTCGTGGTCCGGCTTCCGGCCGCCCGACGTCACCACGACTGCGTGGCAGACGGCCCTGACAACCGGCGCGCTCGCCAATCTGCGGTACCGTCAGGTCGGCGCACTCTCGGACGCCTACACGCTCCAAACGAAGCTCGATGCGTTCACCGGGGCGTACATTCCGCTGTTCGACTTCTCCGACGCCGCGATGCCAGCGACCGTGCGACGGATGAATGCGTACATGCAAACGGTGATCAGCTTCGAGACGGCCCTGCTGCGGGAATATGCCGACGGCTTGCGAACACTTCCTGCGGAAGCCGGAACTCGAGCAGCGGTCGGCGCGCCGACTCGCTAAACAGTCGCTGCAGCCTAACAGAGAGGATGTACGCTTCTGTGATCTGTAGGTACGGTCCGACTCCTCGCCCCCCCCTCCCCACTCGACCATGCGCCTCCTCACGCCGATCCTCATCGTCTGCTCCTCGCTCGCCACGGCCGGTGCACAAGTCGCCCCCGTAGCCGCGCCGCCGCCTCCGGCGTCGGTGACCCTGCTGACCGCGCGAGCGCTCGACGGCAGCGGGAACGCGATCAGCGGGGCGCGCATCCGCGTGGAGGGCGGCCGCATCACGAGTCTCGACGCGTCCGCGACAGGCCCGGTGATCGATCTGCGCGGCTACACCGTGATGCCCGGCTGGATCGACACGCATGTGCATCTCGACTCGCACTTCGACCGTAGCGGCCGCATCGCGACGGACTCGGAGCCACCCCTCGAGGCAGCGATGGGGATCGCGCTTGCCGCCTGGCAGACGTTAATGGGCGGCTTCACCACGGTGCAGTCCGTCGGCGATCCCGCTGAGCGGCCGCTTCGCGACGCCATTCGCGATCAGGGCTTCCCCGGTCCGCGTGTGCTCACGTCGTTGGGATGGATCGTCGGGCGAGGCGATAGCACCGGCACGCCCGCCGAACTCCGCGCCATGGTGCGCGGACGCAAGGCGAAGGGGGCGGATCTCATCAAGATCTTCGCCTCCACGAGCCAGCGCGTGGGCGCGCGGCCCACGCTCACGCAGGCGCAACTCACGATCCTCTGCGGCGAGGCCCGCGCGATCGGCCTGCGTTCGATGGTCCACACGTATCGCTCCCAGGTCTCGGCGGCAGCGCTCGCGGGCTGCGATCAGGTGGAGCACGCGACGTATGCGACCGCGGAGGACATCGCCACCGCCGCGCGGATGGGGACGTACATCAGCCCGCAGGTGGGACTCGTGGTGCAGAACTACATCCTGAACAAGGCGCGCTACCTCGGCGAGGGGAACTACACCGAGGCCGGGATGCAGACGATGCTCCACGATCTGCCGCTCGATTTCGACATCTGCCGGATCG
>JAYVPN010000119.1:0-21403 GCA_043757365.1 Gemmatimonadota bacterium
CGGTCGAGTTTCAGTTGGCGAAGTAAGAACAACTGCGAGTGACCGGTTTACCGTTGTCCGTTTACCGTGAACGGTGAACGGACAACGGTAAACCGGTCACTCGCAGTTGTTCTTACTTCGCCAACTGAAACTCGACCGGCTGCCCGACCAAGGCCAGCTTCACGACGCGGCCACTCGTCTTTTCAACCCAGATCGTGATCGGCGAGTCGCCGCCCGTCACGTTCACTTTCCACGTGTCGAACTTTCCGGCGACGACCTCGACGCTCTCTTCGCCACCGACGACGGCACTCAACGTCGTGGCAGTCCCCTTCCCCGACATGAAGACCGGAATCGAGAACTTCGCCCCAGGCGCCCAGCGAAGGGCGGCGAGCATCGGCTGCAAGAGGTTGTCATCGAGCGCACCGGCCGGTACGTCGGCATCCACATTGACCATCTTGATACCGGCAGGACCGGGGACGTTCGCCGTCCCCTTGGCGTGACCGTTGGCATACGTGACATCGATCTTCGTGTCCTGCCCCTGCGTCTTGCCGCTCTGCGCTACCGACTGCATCACAATCCGGTCGGTGAAGCGCACTTCGGTGTGCTGTTGAATGAACGTGGCCAGCCGGGTGTCTTCGGAGAACTTCCACCCGCCATCAACCCGTTCGAGCTTCGTCGTCTGATAACCGAACGGCTTGCCCTGCACTAAGATCGTGAATGAGTCGGAGCGCTGGACGAGTTTGCCGAGGTCCCAGTTCACGAGCGCCGTCTTCACCGTGAGGTCTTCCGGCTTCATCGGATCGCCCTCGGCCGACACGAGCTTCACCGGCGCGATCGCCGTGAGCTTCTCGTACAGCTTCGTCCCGTCGCCGACAACGACGATCAATGCCGCATCCTCGCGGAACAGCGCTTTCGCCGAGGCCTGAGCCTGCGCGGGAGTGACAGCCGACAGCTTCTGCCTGTACGTCGCCACGTAGTCCGACGGTCGACCGAGCAGCTTCGCGTTCACCACCTGTGCCGCGACCTGTCCGGCCGACTCGATCGTCAGCGGGAACTGGCCAGTCATCGAATTCTGGATCGCCGAGAACTCGTCGGCCGGCATCGGCTCGTCGCCGATCCGCTTGATCTGTTTGAGCATCTCAACGAGCGACGAGTCCGTGACTTCGGTGCGAACTTCAGCCGTCGCCTCAAACGTCGCGGGCCCCTTGTATTGGTTGAGGCTCGAATACGCGCCATAGGTCCAGCTCTTCTGCTCGCGCAGAATCATGAAGAGGCGCGAGTCGGCACCGCCGCCGAGCATCCGGTTCGCGATCGCCGCGCCGAAGTTTCGCGCGTCGTTCGGTGTCGACGCGAGATTGCCGACGACGATATTCGACTGCACCGATCCCGGACGATGCACGAGCACGATTTCGGTCGCGGTGCGGACCGGCGGCGCCTTGAATGCGGCGACGATCGTAGGAGCGCCCGTCCATGAACCGAATGCGTCCGTCGCGAGCTTCTGCGCCTCGGCGAGCGACAGACTACCGGCGACCACGAGCAACGCGCCGGACGGCCGTATGCGCGCCCTGTGGAACGCGATCACATCATCGCGCTTGATCGCCTGCACACTGGCCGGGTCGGCGCGGCGGGAGTACGGATGATCGCCGTACAATCCCTTGGCGAAAGCCCGGCTCGCGAGGCTCGCCGGCTGCGACTGCGCGAGCTGGAGCGCCGAAAGCGTCTGGGTGCGTGCGAGTTCAACCTCCTTCTCAGCGAAGGTCGGACGGATCACCGCGTCGGCGATCAGGTCGAACGCCAGCTTCGCGCTCCCGGTGAGAACATCGGCACGGATCGAGAGAAAGTCCTTGCCTGCACCGGCGCCGATGCTGCCACCGACGGCTTCGATCGCCGCCGAGACCTCTTCGGCCGAACGTTTACCCGCACCCTTCGTAAGCAGGGATGCCGTGAGCTCGGCGAGGCCCGACTTCCCGGCCGGGTCGTACGATGAGCCGGCGGCGAACGCGAGCGTCACCGCCGTCACCGGCTGCTTCGGATTTCGGACGACGACGAGCTTCAGCCCGTTCGGGAGCGTGGCTTCCTGAAACGGTGGAAACGCCGCGGCCTTGATCGGCGCTGGTGCCGGTGGCTTGGTGGGAAACTGCGCGGAGGCCGTGCACGGAATAACGGCAGCGAGCGTCGCGGCGGCCGCTGCGGCGAGCATCGCACGCGACGTCATCGCAAATCGATTGATGTGCATGGGTTCTCCTTAAGGAACGACGGCCGGCTTCGGCGGCGTGATGATGAACGACATCGAGTTGTCGACGCGGAGATACTTTTCCGCGACCCGCTTGATGTCGGCGGCGGTCACGGCGTCGTAGCGCTTCATGTCAGTGTTGATCTTTTCCGCGCCTCCGAGAAAGAGATCGAAGAATTGAACGGACTCGGCGACGTTCAGCACTTGCTGCCGACCCGTGATCTCGGTCGCCTTCAACGTGTTTTTCGCCTTCGAAAGTTCGGCCTCGGTCACACCGTCAACACTGAGCTTTGCAACTTGCGACGCGATGAGCCGTTCGATGGAATCGGGCGGCACACCCTGATTTGCAATCGCCAGCACGCCAAGCATGCCGGGGCCGCGCGTCGAACCCGTTGGATTCATGATCGTTTGCGTGCCCAAGACCGCCTTCGCCTCACGGGAGAGGACACGATTGAGGCGTGAGCTTTCGCCCGAACCAAGAATCATGTTGAGGATCGTGAGCGCCGGGTAATCTTCGCTCGACACCGACGGGATTCGATAGAACGCGAGGATGGCCGGAATCGTTGCGTTCTTGTCCTCGATAACTCGACGAATCGCCCCGGTATTGAACTGCTGGTCGCACGCCACCGCAGGCGGCGTCTCAACCCGCGGGATGTCACTGAAATACTCGGTCACGAGCTTCCTAGCGTCGGCGACAACGAAATCGCCGACGAGCACGAGCGTCGCGTTATTCGGCGCGTAGTACTGTTTGAAGAATGCCTGAACATCCTCGACCTTCGCCGCGTTCAAATCGACCATCGAGCCGACGAGCGAGTGCCCATATGCAAAGCAGCTGTTACGGTCGTAGATCAGACTGAGCGAATCGACGAGTGTGCCGGTATACGGCTGATTGTCGAAGCGCAGTCGGCGCTCTTCCTTCACCGCTTCTTTCTGATTGTCGAGATTCGCCTGCGTGATCGCGAGCGACCGCATCCGGTCGGCTTCCATCCAGAGGCCAAGGTTGAGGCGGTTCGACGGCAGCAAATCCCAGTAGTTCGTCCGATCGATCTGCGTCGAGCCGTTGAGCTGGCCGCCGGCGCGTTCGACGAGCTTGAAATGCTCCGTTTTGGCGACATTCGCCGAGCCCTGGAACATCATGTGCTCGAAGAGGTGCGCGAAACCGGTGCGCCCCGGACGCTCGTTGCGCGCCCCGACATTGTACCAGAGATCGACGGCCACGACCTGCGTCGAGTGATCCTCGACGAGGTGCACCTTCAGACCGTTGTCGAGTGTAAACGATTGAATATTGATCTTACCCGGCTCTTGTGCGCCGGCCGCACCGGAAAATCCGGTAGCGCACCACAGCGCGACGACGAGCAACAGTTTTCTCAGCACGCGAACCCTCGGCATCGAGTGGAAGGGTGGAACCGATTCACCCCAAAACGGTGGCGAATCCTCAAACGGGGTGCAACAGGAACTTTCAGATTCAAGAACGGGATTCAGTGAATCACAGTTTCAAACGGAGGCGATGCCGTTACTTCTGGACGTGGTGCAACATGTTCGCGCCATCCAATTACCGCGCGTTGGATCGTTTTTTCCCCGGGGCGATGAAACGCGCGGCGCGCGTCAGCGCATCGGACGCCGCCGAATCGCTAAACGTATGCGATTCCCCCTTGTAGACGACAAGGTTCACGTTGTACCGCCGCTTTCGCATAAAGGCGACGAGCGTGTTCGCATCGGCGAGTGGAACGACGTTATCCTGCACCCCGTGAAAGAGCAGCGTCGGCGGCATCCGCGTGATGCTGTCGGCGAGAAAGGGCTCGAGCCCCGCACCAAAAAGCGCCATCCGATAGATGCGCGGGTCCATCGCTCCCGCACCGACCGCAAGCCACGCGCCGAGCGAGTGGCCGACGAGCGAAATCCGCTTCGTCTCGACATCCGGACGGCGACGCGCCCATGTCACCATGTTCCGCAGATCGCCCACCCAATAGAAATAATTCGCCGCCTCGACCGAATCGTCGGCCGTGAAGTTTCCGGTCGCGTCGAAGTAGTGCACCACGAATGTGACGATCCCCTGCTCCGCCAGCGCCTGCGCGTATCGGTTCACAGTACTCGGCGCGAGCGCGTGTATTCCCCCCGAGCCGTGCAGGACGAGTGCCGCCGGATGCCGGCCGCCGCGGTCGGGGCGATAAATATCGACTCGGAGTTTGTGACCGTCGCTCTCGACGTACTGCACGTCGTCGTCGATCGGAATGGTTGCCACTCCGGTGCGCGGATGAAGCGCCGCGCCGGAACAGCCGGCCAGCACGAGCGCCGCAGTCACGAGCGCCGCGCGGGCGCCGCGCGACATCACGCGGTTGTGCCCGGGCTGCCGGGCGTGCCGCGGAGTCCGCCGGTGCTGCCGAAGCCGCCCTGACGGTCGGTGCTCCGCTCGACGACGCCGGTGGTAAACGCCAGCACCTCGAACTTCGCGAGCACCATCTGGGCGATCCGGTCGCCATGCGAAATCACGAGCGGCGCGGTGCCGCCATTCTTCACTGGAACGCACCATTCGTCGGGATAGTCGGCGTCCACCGTCCCCGGCGCGTTGGCGATCACGAGATCGGTCTTGACGCTCGTTCCGGAGCGCGGCCGGATCTGCGCCTCGTAGCCGGCCGGCAATCGCGCCTTAAAGCCAAGCGGGACGAGTGCCTTCTCGCCCGGAGCGAGCACGAGCGCGGAAACGCCGCCCACGGTGTCGATGATGCGTTCCTCGAGCGCGTTGTGGCGCCAGACGCGAATCGAACGGCCGTCGATGAAGGCGGCGAGGTCATACCCCGCGCTGTCTGCGGTCCCACGCTGCGGTGGACGGACGGACGGATGAAGCGGTTCGAAGACGATGGTCATCCTCGAATATACGCTATTTCGCAATCTCCTCGTGCGGCTCCTCGTGGAACATCACGTAGAGAATCGGCAGGAGGAGGAGCGTCAGCACGGTCGCCGTCACGAGGCCGCCGACGATCACCGAGGCGAACGGCCGCGTCGTCTCGGCACCGATGCCGTGGGAGAGGGCTGCCGGCAACAGCCCGAGGGCGGCCATGAGCGCCGTCATCGCAACGGGCCGAAGTCGGTCGATCGTGCCCCGGCGCACCGCCTCGCGGAGCGGCACGCCTTCCTCCCGCAGATGGTTGAACTCGGACACGAGAATCACGCCGTTCTGCACGGAGATGCCGAACAGCGCAATGAAGCCGACGGCGGCCGACACACTCAGATTGATATCACGCACCCAGAGTGCGGCGACGCCGCCGATCAGCGCGAACGGAAGATTCGCGAGAATGAGCGTCGCGTATTTCACCGAACCAAACGCGCTGAACAGCAGAATGAAAATGAGCACGATGCTCGCTGGCACGATCACCGCGAGACGCGCGGTCGCGCGCCGTTGATTCTCGAACTGCCCGCCCCACATCGCCCGGTAGCCCGGTGGCAGTTGCACCTCGCGCGCCACCGCCGCCTGCGCCTCGGCAACAAACCCGCCCTCGTCGCGCCCACGCACCGAGCACTTGATGGCGATGCGGCGCTCGTTGGTCTCGCGCGAAATGCGCGACGCGCCTTCGGATGTCACGACACGCCCGAGGCTTGCCAGCGGCACGCTCCGTCCGTCCGCCGTGCTGACGATCAAGTGCTCGATCTCGCGCGCGTTGTCGCGGGCGAGCGAATCGAAGCGAATGCGCACGTCGAAGACGCGATCGCCCTCGAGAAACTGCGTCACCGCCCGACCCCCGACCGCGGTCTCGATCGCGTCGGCGGCGTCGCTCACCTGCAGCCCGTACCGCGCGAGCGCCCCCCGATCAAACTCGAACCGGAGCTGTGGCTGGCCGAACTGCTGCTCGACCCCCAAATCCGCGACGCCGCGAATCTTCGACATCGTGCGCCGGATGTCTTCGGCCTTCCGTTGCAACACCTCGAGATCGGGACCGAACACTTTCACCACGAGCTCGCCCTTCACGCCGGAGAGCGCCTCGTCGACGTTGTCTTTGATGTACTGCGAGAAATTCAATTCAACGCCGGGAATCGCCTCGAGCTGCGCATTCATCTTCGCGATGAGTGCTTCCTTCGACGCCGCGCTCGTCCATTCGCCGCGCGGTTTCAGATCGGCGTAGACCTCGAGATTATTCGTCCCCTTGGAATCGGTGCCGTCGTCGGGCCGACCGAGGTGGGTGACGATCTGCGTCACCTCGGGATAGCCGCGCACGATGGTGCGAATCTGCCGCTCGATCGCCTTGGCTTGCGGAAATGAAATGCCAACCGGCATCGTGACAGTCAGCCAGATATTCCCCTCATCGAGCGCCGGCAGGAACTCGGTGCCGAGTCCCGCCCCGACGCCAATCGCGATCACCAGCGCGAGCAACGACACCCCGAGCGTGCCGCGCGGACGGGCGAGGGCGAAATCGAGTATCGGTGTGAACTTCCGCTGGAGCCACCGCGCGGCCGGCGGTTCCGCCTGCCCGGGCTTCACTTTTATGAAAAAGCTCGCGAGCACGGGGATCAGCGTGAGCGACAACAATAAGGATCCGAGCAACGCGAACGACAGCGTGAACGCCATCGGCGAGAAGATGCGTTTCTCCACTCGCTGGAAGGTGAAGATCGGCAGAAACGCCGTGATCACGATCGCCTTCGCGAAGAGAATCGGCCGCCCCATCGACTCGGCGACTTTCGCGAACAGCTCGCGCCGCGCGACATTCACCCGCAATGCGAAATCGGTCACCGGCAATTCCGCCGTTCGTCCGGCGATTCCTGCATCGTCGCGCTCGGCGGCCTTCCGGCGACGCTCCTCGGCGTTGCGGAGTTCGCTCTCCGAGGGCGGCGGCGCAATCGCGAGGCGCACGAGAAACGCCTCGACCATGACGACCGCTGCATCGACGATTATTCCGAAGTCGATCGCGCCCAACGAGATCAGATTCGCCGGCACGTGCTCGATGTCCATCAGAATGAACGCGCCGAGCAGGCTCACCGGAATCACGAGTCCGACGATCAGCGCGCTCCGCCAGTCGCCGAGAAAGACGATCAGAATGACCAGCACCAGCACCGCACCGACGGCAAGATTCTCCTCGACCGTTCGCACGGTGTGGCCGACGAGCGTCGCGCGATCGTAGAACGGGACGAGCTTCGTGTCCTTCGGCAGGATCGTGGCATTCAGTTCGACGCCTTTCGCGCGGACGGCGTTGAGCACCTCAAGCGCGTTCTCGCCTTTGCGCATCAGCACGATCCCTTCGACGACGTCGTCGGCGCCGTCCTTCGCAACAATCCCTTCGCGCGGCGCGCCACCGATCGTCACGTGTCCGATGTCGGCGACGGTGACGACCGCGCCGCCCTTGGACGCAACGGCGACCGTCGCGATGTCGTCCGCCGACCGAAACATCCCGACCCCACGCACGACCTGTTTTTCGTAGCCGTGCTCGAGGTAGCCGCCACCGGCGTTGGCGTTGGAATTGGCGATCGCCTGCTCGACCTGCTGCAGCGTGATGCCGTAGCCCTGCATTTTTGCCGGATTCAGGTCGACCTGATACTGCTTGACCTGGCCGCCGAAGGAGACGACATCGGCGATTCCCGGCACGGTGCGAAAGGCCGGCTCGACCACCCAGTCCTCGAGCGCCTTCATATCGGTGAGCGGTCGCGAGCCGGCAATCGTGTAGCGGTAGATTTCACCGGTCGAATTCGAGAGCGACGACAAGCCCGGCTGCACACCGGGAGGCACCGTGATCGAACTTAGGCGTTCCAACACCTGTTGACGTGCGAAGTAATCGGTCGTGCCGTCGACAAACGTCATCGTCACGACCGAGAGCCCGAACATCGAGATCGACCGCAGATTCTGCAGTCCCGGGAGGCCGTTCATCTGCCGCTCGACCGGTAACGTCACGAGCTTCTCAACTTCTTCGGCGGCGTGCCCCTTCCACAGCGAAATCACCTGCACGTGCACGTCTTCGACGTCGGGGAACGCCTCGACCGGCAAATTCACGAAGGCTCGCACACCGACGAGGGCGACGAGCAGCGTCGCTCCGATGACGAGGAGCCGTTGCCGCAGGGCGAAGCGGATGAGCGAACGAAGCATCGGCCGTTCCCTACGGCTGCCGTTCGGCTTCGGCGGCGAGCAGCAAACTTCCCGTCGTCACCACGCGCTCGCCGGCCTTCAATCCTTCGAGAATGACGACGAATGTTCCGTCATCATCGCCGGTCTTCACGATCCGTCGCTCGAACCGACCCTTCGCATGCTCGACGAACACCACGGTCTCCCCGCCCCGGGTGACGAGCGCCCGCGACGCGACGACGGCATGCGCCGCGCTGTCCGATGCGAACAGCCGCGCATCGCCGACGACGAGCGCGCGGAGCGCGCGATCGTGATTCGGCAGCTCAGCGCGAATCGTCACGGTGCGGGTCGCCGGGTCGAGCTGATCGCCAACCCAGGTCACCACCGCCTCAAAGCGGCGGCCGGGCGCGGCGTCGGTCGTGAACAGGAGATGCGATCCGCGACGCACGTAGGGAAGATCCCGCTGCGGAGCGGCCGCCGTGAGCCAGAGCGTTTCCATCGACGAAATCGTGAACAGCGGCGCGATCGCGTCCGGGCGCACCTCGGCGCCGGGATTCGCCGTCCGCTCGACCACCACGCCGCCCAACGGCGTGCGGAGAACATACGGTCCGTCGATCGTGGCATCGCCGAGTTGCGCCATCCGCTGCGTCGTGCGCGCCGACTCGGCGCGCGCCTGCGCCGCTTCGCTGCGGGCCTGCTCGACTTCCTTTTGCGCGATCACGTGATGCGCGAAGAGATCTTCGGCGCGCGCCAGCGCCGCGTTCGCCTGCGTCACGACGGCGTCCGCTTTGAGGCGATCGCTGGCGGCCTGCGCGGCGTCGGCCGAGACGACATGGGCGAGTGCCGCACCGGCGGCGACGACGTCGCCGGCTGCAGCATCGAGTGTGCGAATGCGCCCCGTCACCGGAGAGAAGACGCGCACGGTCCGGCTTTCGTCGAGCACCACCTGCGCCGGGAGCACCGAGACGACGCGCTCGCGCACCATCCGGACCGAGTCGATTCCGATCGCACCGAGCTTGGGCGAGTCAGCCGCGATAACGATCTCCTCGCTTCTTTTTGTCGCCGGGGGCTGAACCGCCTCGGCGGTGCCGCCGCAGCCGGTGGCAACGAGCGATAGGATCAACAGGAGGAGCGTGTTCGGTGACTTCACGGTGTTGTGGTCTCCCGGCCGAGCGCGCGCATCACGGCAGCGGCGCTGACCCAGTAGTCGTGTGCCGCAGTTGCGGCGTCGGCGCGGAGCTGTCCGTCCGAGCGAATCGCGTCGAGCAGTTCGACGTAGGAGATTGCGCCCGCGGCGTACGCATAGCGCGCGGTCTCGAGCGCGGCGCGCGCCTTGGCGATCGTGCGCTCGTCGAGCCGCTGGGCGAGCAGCGCGGCGGCATGGAACTGATCGACGGCGCCCGTCACCTCGGAGATGACGCGAGCTCGCGTCCGTTCTTCGTCGATTCGGGATTGATCGAGCGACGCTGCCGCGCGTGAACGCTCGCCGCCGAGCCAGTTCCAGACCGGTACGGTCGCACCGACGCCAAGGGCGTAGTGCTGTCCGTTCGGAAACGGTTGGTCGCGTTGCTGAACCAGCGCGAGCTGCGGTACCGGAATGAGCATCGCCTTGGCCAGTGAAGCGGCCGCCGCGCTCGCGTCGACACGCCGGCGCACCGCGTCCACGTCTGGTCGCATCCGCAGCGCCGATTCCACAAGACCGTCCGCCGTGGCCCACTCGACCGCCGGCATCGGCGACACGGCCAGCGAGCCGCTTACCCGAAATGCGGTATCGGGACGGGCGATTCCCATGAGCTGCTGGAGCGCGAGCTTCGCGGCGCGCGCGTCGGCGGTTGCGCGTGAGGCGGCGGCATCGGCCTTCGCAAGTTCGATTTCGCTCTTGGCGAGCACGCGTTCGGGCGCATCACCTGCCCGCACACGGGCCGAGTCGGCGGCAAGGAGCGAGCGAAAGATTCCTTGCTCAGATCGCGCGACGTCGAGCACCGATTCCGTCAACAACACGTCGTAAAATGTCTGCCGTACTTGAAATCGAATTTCGCGCAGCACGTCACGTCCGTCGGCTTCCGACGCGGAAGCGCCAGCGCGCGCGCCGACGACGCGATAGTACCGCCCCGGCCCGACGTCCATCGGCGCCGCGAGCGAATATTGATACGGCGACTGCGGCGCGACCGTCACAGTCGGATTCACGAAGCTGCGAGCGATGCGCACCTCGGCCCTCGCCGAATCGAGGCGGGCGTGCGCCGTGCGCACATCGGCGTTTCGTGCCCGCGCTGCGGCGAGTGCGCTGTCGAGCGTCACCTCCTGCGCGCCGAGCGGCCCCCAGGCCGCCGCGAAGAGGCACGCGAGTTGCAAGGCGCGCATCGCCGCCGCCGCGAGATGCGGTGCGCGAGGATATTTCCAGAGGAGGGCCGAGAGCGGATGGCGGTGCATGATGCGTGCAGAATACGCGGCGCATGCACTAAGCCGCGATGAGGAACGCGGCCATTCGCACCAAGAAAGCGCTAAGTCTCCATCAACGCGATCTGATCGACGTCGGCGGCCGGCAAACGCACGTCGAAGATGCTGCCCCCACCGTCGCGCGCGCGGTACCTGAGTGCGCCGGCCTGCGCCTCGGCAAGCGATTTGGCGATCGCAAGACCGAGACCTGCACGTCCGCGATCGGGGATCGATCCTTCCGGACGATAGAACGCATCGAACACCCGTTCGCGCTCGCGCTCGACGATTCCCGGTCCGCGATCGGCGACGTGAAACACGAGGTCGGCCCCCTCGCGCGTCGCCGACAACTCGACCTCCGCCCCCTCCGGCGTGTAGCGGAGCGCGTTCTCGGTCAGATTCACGAGAATGCGCAGCGTCTGGACGAAGTCGAACGTGCCGTAAAGCGCCGGGGCGTGTTCATCGAACGGCGTCACCAGCCGGCGTCCTTCAGCGAGCGGCTCGCACTGCCGCAGAACGGCGCCGACGACATCCTCGGCCGCATTGAGCTCGACATCGATGGTGAAGCCGCCGGCCCGGAGCCGCGAGAGGTCGAGGAGATCGGCGACCATGCGCGAGAGGCGGTCCGCCTGCTCCTCGATTTCGCCGGCGTGATCCGTACCCGAGCGCAACGTGTCCTGGGCAAGCGCCTTGATCGTCGTCAGCGGCGTGCGCAGGTCGTGCGACACCGAGGCGAGCACGAAATCCTTCATTCGTCCGGACTCGATGAGCGCGGTCCCGCAGTCCGCCTCGGCCGAAAGTCGCGCGCGCTCGAGCGCCAGCGCCGCATAGTAAGAAATCGCTTCGACGAACGACCGTTTCTCGCGTCCAAAGGTGATCGGGGCGTGATCGCGGAGAACGAGCGTGCCGACCGACTGGTCGTGCACGTACAGCGGCACGGCCATGACGCGCGCGTCGGCGCGGCCGTCGGTCACGCTCTCGATCGGTTTCGCGACGATCTCACATTCGTCAACGCCGAGTTCGACGCGAATCATCGACGCGACGGCGTCGACGGCCTCGGCGGCACGCGCCGAACTGAGCGACTCCGATCCGAGGCGCGAGAGCGTCATCACTTCATCGGCACGGCGCAGCGCCTCGTCGCGTTCGCGACGGGCTTGATCGAGCAGTTGCGTGGCAACCACGGCCGTCGCGAAGAAGGCTGCAAGCGTCACGAAATCGAGCGATTTACCGATCAAGAGACTGTCGTACGGCGGCTGCAGGAAATAATCGATGATGACGAAACCGAGGCTGGCGAGCGTGAAACCAAGCGCCCGCCCGCCGCCCGCGCTTCCGCCGAGCACGACGAGCAGAAAGGTGAGTGGGACGTACATCTGCTCCAGTTCCTGACGCACCGAGACGAGCACCACCGTCACGACAAGGAGGAGCGAGAGCCAGAGCAGCCAGCGCCAGGCGCTCCGCACGTGGTTCATCGTGGCGCTTCGAATCGGTAGCCGACGCCCGGTTCCGTGACGACGAATCGCGGCGACGCCGGCTGCGCCTCAATCTTGCGGCGCAGATTCGTGATGTGCACGCGGAGGTACTGCTGCGGGTTGCCGAACGCCTTACCCCATACGGCGTCGAAGAGCTGCTGGTGCGTGAGTGTGCGCCCGGCCGCGAGAACGAGCGCCCGGAGAATGTTCCACTCGATTGGCGTGAGATGCGCCGTCTGGCCATTGCGCACGAGAACGCGGCGGGCGATATCGATCGAGAGATCACCGAACACGAGCGGCGTTTCCGGCGGAATGCTGCGCTGGGCTCGGGCGCGGCGAAGATGCGCCTTGCACCGTGCGAGGAACTCGAGGGTGCTGAACGGCTTGGTGACGTAGTCGTCAGCGCCGAGGCTGAGGAGCTGCACCTTGTCCTGCTCGCTGTGACGCGCCGAGAGCACGATGATCGGCATCGAACCCCAGCGGCGGATTTCACGGCAGACGTCGGCGCCCGTGAGATCGGGAAGGCCAAGGTCGAGGACGATCAGATCTGGCTGCTCGGCCGCCGCGAGATCGATGCCCTGCGCGCCGGTCGACGCCTCGATCACGCGGTCGGCAACTTCGGACAGGGCGTTTTTCAGGGCCCGGCGAATCTGCGGTTCGTCGTCAATGACAAGGATGCATCCGGTAGCGGTCATGAAGTAGCCTAATGGAATCGATCCGGCGTCGCGACATGCCTGCCGCGAGAACCGCCCAAAGCCGGTGGTGCTTTTATTGTTGTATGGAGTATAAAGAACGCATGAAGATCCTGACCCCGCCGAACCGGTCCGCCCCGATGATCAGTCGCCCGATGCCCTTTTTCACTTTCTTGCTGGCGCTTGCGGTCGTCGTGCCGACCGGGACTCACGCACAGATCATTCGGGATCCGGCAGTGAAAACGGGCGACGCCGCCGAGCCCGGCACCGCCCTGGAAACCGGCAAGCAAGCACAGGCTGAGTTCGAGCGATTCCGCCGCGAACATCTGCCGTCGGCTCGCTCCGGCCCCCCGGGCCAGTGCGACGAGACCGTCGGACGCTTCTGCTACTGGTATAGCGAGAAGGAAACCGTACCGCACGAGCCGCCGACGATTGGTGTACGCCGAGAAGCGCTCAACGCGATCCTCGACACGCTCGCGCTCCGCGATCCGGCGGATCGCTGGATCAGCGCCCAGCGGGTGCGCTATCTCACCGAGTCAATGCGATTCGGCGACGCCCTCAAGGCAGCGCGTGAATGCGGCACCGGCGGCTGGTGGTGCGACATTCTCGTCGGTTTCTCGCTGCATATGCTCGGCGAGTATCGCTCGGCCGACAGCGTCTACGCATCGGCGCTCACCAAAATGCTCCCCCGCGACCGCTGTGCGTGGCGCGACATCTCGCTGCTGATCGACGACGATACCAAGCAGCAGTATCGCCGCATGCCGTGCGGCGACCGGGCGCGTGACGCGTTCGAAGACCGGGCTTGGCTCCTCTCGAAGACGCTGTATGCGATGAAGGGAAACGACTCGCGCACCGAGTGGTACGCCCGCATGACGATGGCGCTGATGATGCAGGACTCGGCAACGCCGAATCAGTTCAACTTCGACGATGATGAGCGCGAACTGATGCTGCGCTTTGGCTGGGACCGCGCCTGGGCGACGACGCGCAGTAGCGATCCGCGAACGCGGCAAATCACGATGTCGATCGTCGGCATGGAACCGATCCCCGCGTACCGGATCGTCCCGCCCGGCTTCGTGCTCAACAATCCGCCGCTCTCGGATTCCACGAACTGGCGCCTCCAACTCCCGCCGGTGATCGCGCGCTACGCGCCGCCGTACGCGAAAACACTGAAAGCGCTCGAGCACCAGAAGGCCGTCTTCAAGCGCGGCGACAGCGCGATGGTGATCATGGCGTACGATGCGCGCGTTACCAAAGAGCTCAAGGACCAGAAGGTGACCGCGTCGCTGGTGATCGTGCCGGCAGACGCGAAGCGTGCCTATTCGGTGATCGTCAAGGACGCCCCGGCGACGGGCGTCCTCACCGCGAAGGCACCGTGGGGACCGGTGCTGATGAGCGCCGAGCTGACGGCGCCAGAAAAGAACGCCGTCGCCCGGGCGCGCTACGGTGTGAGCCCGCCGTTCGCTGTCGGAACGCGCGTCACGCTCTCGGACCTGCTCTTCTACAAGCCGTATGGATCGTTCCCGAACTCCGCCGAGGAGGCCGCGCCGCACGCGCATCCTACTGAGCGGCTGCTCGCGAATGACAAACTCGGCGTCTACTGGGAGGCCTACGGCACCGATCCGAACGGCGAGAAGATGAACATCTCGCTGACGGTCGTGCAGGAAGTCGAGGAGAGCGGATTCCTCCGCCGTCAAGCGAAGGCGCTCAAGCTCAGCCGCGAATCGACGCCCGTGAGCATCACGGTGCAGGATTTGTCGGCGCGTGGACAGAACATGTCGCAGCGCGCGCTCGAACTCGACATTCGGACGCTGAAACCCGGTTCGTACATTGTGCAGCTCGAGATCGAGGTCGCCGGACAGTACATCGTGCGGGCCGATCACCGGATCGAGATCGTCAATCCGTGAGGGCGCTCTGACGGCCCGTGACGGGAGACCGTCGCGGGTCGTCACGCGCGTGTGATGACCAACCTGCTCGCTCTCCTGATGCTGATGGCGCCGATGCCGGCGTTCGCCCGTGAATCCGCGGTCGCGAACGCCAGAGCCCCGATTCAGCAAGACACCGCCAAGCGGCCCGCTGCTCCGACCCCTGATTCGCTCAAGAAGAAGACGTCGGCCAAGGGCAAGAAAAAGGCGCGCGCCGCCGGCAAGAAAGCGGCAACAGTCGGCAAAAAGCCCATCAACGCCGACAGCGCGGCCCTCGCGCGTGAAGACTCGATCCTCGATTCGCTCTGGCCGGTGAAGGGACCCGAGCCGTTGCCGGGTTCGATTCTCCCCGGCAAACGCATCATCGCGTACTACGGCAATCCACTCTCGACGCGTATGGGTGTGATGGGCGAGTACCCCGTCGACCAGATGCTTCGCATGCTCGACGAAGAGGTCGCCGCCTGGAACAAGGCCGACCCGACGACGCCGGCACAGCCGGCGCTGCACCTGATCGCGGAAGTCGCGCAGGGCGCGCCGGGGAAAGACGGCAAGTACCGCCTGAAGATGGATTCCGCGCTCATCGAGAAAGTTGCCGGCTGGGCGGCCAAGCGGAACGCGCTGATGTTTCTCGACGTGCAAATCGGACAGTCGACGCTCAGGGCGGAACTGCCGCGCTTCGAGGCATTCCTGAAGCGCCCGAACTTCCATCTCGGCATCGACCCCGAGTTCTCGATGAAGGACGGCTCGATCCCGGGCAAGAAGATCGGCACGTTCGACGCCGCCGACGTGAACTACGCGCGCGAGTATCTCGAGGGGCTCGTGACGCAGTACAAGCTCCCCCCGAAAGTGCTCGTGGTTCACCGCTTCACGCAACGTGGCGTCACGAACTACAAGAACATCAAGCTCGACGCACGCGTGCAGATCGTGATGGACATGGACGGCTTCGGACCGCCGATACTGAAGCGGAGTACGTTCCGGAAGTGGATCAAGGGGGAGCCGGTACAGTTCGTCGGGTGGAAGCAGTTTTATAAGCCGAGGAATGATCTGCCGCGGACGACGATTGCGGAAATTCTGAAGCTCAAGCCGCGGCCGCTTTACATCCAGTATCAGTAGCAACTGAAGTAGACGGTACGTGGTAGGCAGTAGACCGTTCACCGCCAAGGGCAACCGCAGTAGAGGGTAGTCAGTCGACAGTACACCGTTCACGTGTCCTCGCGACGACCCATTCGTCGCGGTCAACGCCAACGGAGTACCGTCTACCGACTACCCTCTACGGCGGTTGTGGTTCGCGCTTCACGGACTACTGACTACTGTCTACCGTCTACGCCCTCAGCGGTAGTCCGTCTTCCGCCCAACAAACCGCTTCTTCATCGTCTTGATCGCATCCGCACTCGAATCGATCAGCGTCACCTCTCGCCCGTTCCGGTCCGCCGCGTCGCCGAAGCTCCCGCTCCCGGCGAAGAAATCCAGCAGCTTATCCGACGGCTTCGAGTGCACCTTCACGATCCGCTGGAGCACACCGAGCGGCTTCTGCGTCGGATAGCCGGTTTTTTCCTTGCCGGTGGGACTGACGATCGTGTGCCACCACGTGTCCGTGGGGAGCTTCCCGCGTGCGGCCTTCTCCGGCGTGACGAGCCCCGGCGCCATATACGGAATCCGGTCGCACTCCTTCACTCGATACGTGAACCGCTCGGGGTTCTTCGCATACCAGAGGATCGTGTCGTGCTTGGCGCTCCAGCGCTTCGTCGTCCGTGCGCCGTAGTCGTAGGCCCAGATGATCTCGTTAATGAATGACGCACGTCCGAAGATGCGGTCGAGCATCACCTTGATGTAGTGCACCTCGCGATAGTCGAGATGCACGAACAGGCTTCCGGTGGACCGCAGCAGACGGTGCGCTTCCCGCAGTCGCGGCTCGAGAAAGGCCGGATAGTCGTCGAAGCTGTCGGCGAAGCGCTGGGTGCCGAGCGATTCGGTTGTGTAGCGCTCACCGGCAAAACCGAGGCGGCTTCCCTTCACGCTCTTCACGGTTCGGGTTCGCGTGCGCTTCTGCGTCCGCCCGGTGTTGAATGGCGGGTCTATATAGATGAGGTCGAAGCTCCGCGACTTGAACGTCGGCAGGAGCTTCATATTGTCGCCGCAATGGATAGTGATCACGGACTAAAGATAAAGAACGCCTCGGATTTTCGCGGAAACAGCGGATTCGCACCATTCTGCTGTGACAATCCGCACAACTTCCGTGCCAATCCGAGGCTGCAGTTGTTTTGGGTCGAACACGAGCGGACATTTCGGGTGTAAGGTGGATTCCCCCGACATTTGGAGTTTCTCTCGATGACGATGTATCGCGCGGCCAGCCTCGCCGCGATGATCCTGACGGCCGGCGCGCCACTCGGCGCGCAGAAGCCCGCACCCAAAAAGCAGCCGATCGCGAAGCCCGCGGCGCCCGCAACAACCCAGTTCCGCGTTCCGGTCGAGTACTTCACGCTGAGCAATGGCCTCCGCGTCGTGATGTCACGCGACACCACCGCCCCGACGGTCGCCGTGGGTGTCTACTACCGCGTCGGCTTCCGCACGGAGCCGCGCGATCGCACGGGATTCGCCCATCTCTTCGAACATCTGATGTTCCAGGGTTCTAGCAACCTCGGCAAACTCGAGTTCATCAAACTCATCGAAAGCAACGGCGGCATTCTCAACGGTTCGACGCGCTTCGATTTCACGAACTACTACGAACTCGTCCCGTCGAATACGCTCGAAACGATTCTCTGGGCCGAAGCCGACCGGATGAAAGGGCTCGCAATCGACACCGCGAACATCAACAACCAGCGCGACGTCGTGAAAAACGAGGTCCGCGTCAACGTGAAGAATCAGCCGTACGGCTCGTTCCCGTGGATCGACGTCCCGATGGTCGCGAACACCAACTGGGCGAACGCGCACGACTTCTACGGCGACTTCAAAGATCTCGACGCCGCCTCCCTCGCCAACGCGGCGGCGTTCTTCCGGACGTATTACGCGCCGAACAACGCCGTGCTCGCGATCGTCGGCGATTTCACGCAGGTTCAGGCGCGCACCTGGGTCGAGCAGTACTTCGGCGGTATTCCGGCGTCGAACCCGCCGCCGACACCGGATCTCTCCGAACCGCCGCAAATGGCAGAGCGCACGGGCTCGCGCGTCGACTCGCTCGCCAACCGTCCGGCCCTCGCCGTCGCGTGGCACATGCCGCCGCGCTTCACGCCGGAATGGTACGCGATGGGGATCATCGACCAACTGATGGGACAGGGGCGCGACGGTCGCCTCTACGACGCGCTCGTTCAGCAGAAATCGCTCACCGGCGACGTCAGCGCCGGCATCAACTGGGGACTCGGCAATCAGTTCGACTACGCTGGCCCGATGCTGTGGATGATTACGGCCTATCACGACAGCGACAAACCCTCGACCGCGCTCCTCGACGTCATCAACGCCGAGTTCCAGTCGTTGCGCACGATTCCCGTCGACGCGAAGTCGCTCGTTCGCGCGAAAACGAAGATGAAATCCGCGCTCTACGGTGCCGCCGACGAGCAACTCGGACTCGGCAAGCTGAACTTGCTCGCGAGCTTCGCGCTGTTCGACGGCGATCCCGGGCGCATCAATCAGCTCGACGCCGGCTTCGCCGCGGTCACGCCGCAACTCATTCTTACGACCGCCCAGGATTACCTGCGCCAGAATCAGCGCACGGTCTACACGATCATTCCGGGCGCCAAGAGCGCGTCGGGCGGAGGCCGCTGAACATGACGACTCTCTCAACGATGCGCCGCACACTGATTGCTGCGCTCGCCCTCTCGCCCGTCCTTGCAGCCGCGCAGGCGCCGAAAGAGCAGCCGCCAGCACCCGGCGCGCCGAAGAGCTTCCGCCTCGCCGACCATCGAACGTTCACGATGAAGAACGGGATGCAGGTGACGCTGATCCACTACGGGTCGGTTCCGAAGGCGGTGGTGCAGCTCGAAATCCGCACCGGCGCGATCGACGAGCCGCCCTATGGTCCCGGCCTCGCTGGATTAGCGGCCGAGATGCTGCTCCAAGGGACCGTCGCCCGCACGGCGGTGCGCATTTCGCGCGACGCGGCCGATATGGGCGGCTCCATCGGTGCGTCTGCCGGCGCCGTCGCGACGACAATCGGCGGCGAAGTGCTGAGCGAGCATACGGCGCGCTTCGTTGCGCTCATCTCCGACGTCGCCCGGCATCCGGGGCTCGACAAAGCCGATTTCGAACGCGTCCGCGCCAACGCACTGCGCGATCTCGCGATCAACATGCAGAACGCGTCGAACATCGCCCGTCAGCAATGGCGCTACACGGTGTTCCCCGATCATCCGTTCGGCCGCCCGTTCTCGAGCGAAGCGACGCTCAAGGCGCTGTCGATGGGCCACGTCCGCAATTTTCTCGACGACAACTACAACGCAACGCGCGCCCATCTGTACGTGAGCGGTGTGTTCAATGATGCGGCGATCGAGAAGGAGATCCGCTACGACTTCAGTGATTGGGTCGCCGGCCCCGGTCCGAACGTGGTTCGCGTCAAACCAGCCACCGAGCGCCAAGTGGCGATGGTCGACCGTCCCGACGCCGTGCAGAGTACAATTATCGTCGGACTGCCCGTCCTCGATCCGAAAGATCCGGATTTCACGAAGTTCGAAGTCGCCGACGCGTTGCTCGGCGGGGCGTTCGGCTCGCGCATCACGTCGAACATTCGCGAGGACAAGGGCTACACCTACTCGCCGTATTCGCAGATCTGGAAGCGGCAGAGCGCGAGTTACTGGATCGAATCTGCGGATGTCACCACGAAGGACACCGGCAACTCGCTGAAGGAGATTTTCGCGGAAATAGAACGCTTGCGAAACGATGCCCCGCCGGCGATCGAACTCGACGGTATCAAGCAAAACATCGTCGGCATCTTCACGCTGCGGAACAGCTCGCGCGACGGCATGGTCGGCCAGCTCCGCTATGTAGACGAGCAGCAACTCGGCGAGTCGTACCTCACCGATTATGTGCGCAACGTCATGGCCGTGACGCCGGACGATGTCCGCCGGATGGCCCTGCAGCAGCTCGATCCGAATCGCATGACGATTGTCGTGGTGGGCGATCGCAAGACGGTCGAGGCGCAGATCGCGCCGTATCGGCCCACTCCGCGCATCGTGCCGTGAACGAACTTTCGCGCGGACGGTTCACGGAATGATGCGCAGTGCGCCCAGCATGGTGGGAAAATATTTATCGCGGTAGCCGAACAGTCCGACGCGGTCGGCCAGCCACATGAAACTCGCCGTGCGCTGCATGTCACCGGAGTCACCCCACGGTCCGCCGGTGACCGTATGGATCTGCTTCCCGACGTTGTACCAGCATACGATCACTCCGATTTTCGCGACGGCCTCGCCGTTCTCGATGCCGTTGGGTTGCCACTGATAAAAGTAGTCGCCGGCGTAGATTTCAATTTCGGCGTAGTCGCTGCCGCCGATCTCGACATCCACGGTCACCGGCGTCGGCTCTCCCGCCTTCACGGAAAAGCGGATCGGGTGCAGAACGCCATCGGGGATGTGCGCTTCCCCAGGTGCGTCAAATCGAATCTGATAGTCGCCTGCCGTCAGGTTGCTGAAGCCGAACTGGCCGTTCGCATCCACTTTGACGCTTGCCCCGGTGTGCAGCCCGCTGTCGTACAACAGGGTGATGAGCCCCAGTCCCGGTTGCGCCACGCCATTGAGATCGACGACCGTACCTTCAATACTGCCCCGCCCCGGCGCCATGACGGCATCGCCGACGGATGATCCGCCGCACGCGATCGCGCTTCCGGCGAGCGAGACCATCGCGGCCTGCCCTGTCACCGCGAGGAAATCGCGGCGGCTCCACTCGGTGTTCTTCACAACGATGGCTCCCACATAGCGAACGGTGGCCGGTCTGCAGGTCGCAGGCCGGCCACCGTTCGACGTCAGATCACGTTAGCTGATCTTCGGGCACGCGGCGGCGCCCTGTTTCATGTTGATGTTGTTGAGAATCTCGTTGCGGGAGAGCGGCAGCTTCATCGCACGCCCGGCACCCAATCGGGTGGTCACGAGGTTGAACCGGTTGAGATCCATCAGCCGGGTGCCCTCGACGAACATCACGGCGAAACGCTCGGAAAGAACCCGGTCCTGTACTTCCTGCCCCGTGAGCGTACCCGGGAACGCGGAGAGGTTCTGGACGGCGCGATCGATATTAAGCTTCGCGATGGCCGTCCCCAGATCGCCTTTCCGCCACGCGACTTCGGCCTCGATGAGATTCATCTCGCGTTTCGAGGTCATCGTGATCGGCGCCGTGTAGTCCTTGTATTTCTGGAAACCGTAATAGAGCGTCGAGTTGTTCACGCCGAGTCGGCCGCGCGTGTGCAACACCGACATGCGCGGATCGTTCTGGAGCGAATACGGATCCTTGACGTACTGGTCGGCGACGGAGGCCGCATCATTGCCCGTCGTGTCGACCATCGACCACCACAGCCGGCGCAGCGTACCCGACCGATTCCGGTTCTGGTTGAGCTGGCTACCCGTGAAGCTGACGGTGCTGTTCACGCTGTACTGCGCCTGCTTCAGGAAACCGCTGGATACGGCCGCAGCATCCGCGGCAGCGGCATCGTAGTTGCC
>JAYVPN010000120.1:0-21105 GCA_043757365.1 Gemmatimonadota bacterium
GCCGAGTCCGATCGCCTTAACTGTGTAGAAAGCGATGAAAGAGCCGACGAGGCCGGCGTAGAAGTCGACTTGGGCGGCGTCGATCGTTGCGCCGCGCGCGAGTGCCGCTGCAACGGGAACGATCGCGGCGAGGCCGACGGTGAAGAACAGCAAGCGCTGGTCTTCACTTTCTTCGATGCGGCCGAGCAAGCGCAGTGCGTGCACGGCGGGAATGAACGGAACGATGACGGCGGAGAGTGCGCCCAGCGTGAGGAGAACGCTCGAGCGGAGGCAGGCGCCGTCCGGGCCGAAGATGCCGCCGGCAGCGGTGCAGCTCTGGCCGTCGGCAGCGCCGCCGGCGAGGAGCGAGCCGGCGACGAAGATCGAGATGAGGAGCAGTGCGATGCCGCCGAGCTCGCGCTTGAGATGCGCGCGGCGGGCCATCTTTTGGAGTTCTTCGGGGGTGAGGCTGTTTTCGATTGCTTCGGTGGCTTCGGTTGCGAGCGAGGCGCGAAGGCGCTGGCTCGGCTTGCGTTCGCGTTTGGTATCAGCGGCTTCGGATGAATCCGTTTTCGGAGTCGGCGAAGCGGCGCGCAAGGTCCTGGCCATAGTTCATCTCGATGGGCAGCGCAGCCCGCGCCGCGTCGTTCAGGACGGGAGTTTTACCGCGTCCAGTCTCTGCCGCCGTGCGGAGCGCACAGTGGCGAGAATGACTATGGGAATGACGTCTGAGTCGCAGGCTACGTCACTGACACTAGATCCGGCGGCAATGGCACGGACCCGGTCTCGTTACCGTGCGCGGGGCCGCGCCGACTTCGCACCTTCGGCCGCGCGCTTGATCTGCGCGTCGCGATCTCGAAGGTTCTCCAGCACACGCAATTTCTCGGCGATCGGTCGCGCGGCAGCGCTCTGACGTTGCGACTTCTTCTGGGCGAGTGCGTTCTCGATATTGAATTTCATGCCGATTCGTTGAGGAACTGTGCCGTGAAGGTGGCCCACTTGTTCGTGAGGTCGTGCCGGTCGACGATGCGGAGGAACAGCTCTCGGTCGAAGTCCGGCCATTCAAGAAACTGCTGCAACCGAATCTTGTCCTTTGGTCTTCCGGTCGCCAGTGCGATGGCGGCGAGGTGCTCCGCTGAGAGCACCGGTACTAACTGACCTTCGACATCGATAATTTTTACGTTGTCGAGCGCTTCCGTTTGGAGTGTCGGAACAGCAGGTAAAAACTGCACGGGCCAGCCACTGACAACCAAGTGCTCCCCTTGCTGCACGGCTCCTCTGGCCTTCAGAAAATCGCAAATCGGATCCAGAGTGACGACGGCAGTTCCAGGCTTTGGCTCAAGGACCGCGAAGACGTCGATGTCCTCGGTCGCAGCCGGCTCGATATAGAATGTGGCAGCCACGGCACCGCCGATGGCGTAGCGAGAGAGCACGCCAGCCGCTTGGGCGGCGTCAAGTTCAGCGAAGACGGATCGGAATCCCATAGTCCGGATTTGATCTGGAAATGATACCGTTCGATGCGGAGTTTAGCGAGCTCTCACCTGGACTGCCTTGGCGCCTAGTTTTCCAATGACGCCGTTTTCATTGCCGCGAGGTCGGGATGCGCGCCGCGTCCAGTCGGTGCCGCAGCGGCGAGGGCAACGACGTTAGGACTTACGCAGCTTCCCGCACCTTCCGGGGCCGCCCGCCCTTGGCGCCGTTGGCTCTGGCCGCGCGGCGTTTCGCCGAGGTGCGCGACTTGCCCCCTGCTCTGCCTACTTCCGTCGCCGTCATCGCGAGCACCAAGCCAGAAACGCTGTAGTGTGCGTCGAGGGCATCGAAGTACAAGGCGCCTCCAGCCGGGCTCACTTGGACCTCGGCCAGTTGCGACGCCGACGCCTCGGCAATGTCGACGAGGGCGGTTAGGGGGATGCCAACGAGGAATCCGTTCGTCAACTCGAGAACGATCCTGCCGCCCTTTTTGTCGAATCGTGCGGACGTTGCGCGCAAACCCTGCGCGCGCTCCAGAGCGGCGCGGCGCTTCGCTCCGGGAAGCTGGGAACGGATCTCTTTATTGGTCAGTCGCTCGGCCATGCCTTTTCCTCCACTCCTTCGACAGCACTCACCGGAATCCATTCAGCTCCAGCACGGTTGGCAATACGAAACCTAGGCAGCTTGGGTTTCTGACACAATGGAGGAGCGCCGTGGCGCTTCTCTCCCGCGGTGGGCTATCGTTTCCGGATCACCCCGTTTTCGTAAGCGGCAAGGACGGGGTGCGCGTCAATCGCGGCGCACGCGATGAGGTCGTCTCCGAATCCGGCATCGCGGAGGGTTCGTCCGTGTTCGGCGTCGTCGAAGAGGCGCACGATATATTGGCCGTAGTTCTTCTCGATGACCAACGCCGCACGGGCCGCGTCGTTCAGAACGGGGAGTCCCGCCTTTCCCGGTCGGCGCATCGCGAAGCGCACGAAGCGCCCCGCGCAGGCCGTGTCTTCGAGGGAGAACTTCCCCTCCGAACCGGCGCAGACGATCTCCACGTCCAGCCCCTGCCGAAGTGCGCGGCGCACCGCGGCGAGGGTTACCGCGAAGTTGACGTATGAACCGATGAGTACGTCGCGAGAGTTTGGGGCGGCGGCGAGGAGGGCTTTGGTGCCGTTGGTGGTGGTGAGGACGATGGTCTTCCCGGCGACTCGCTCGCGGGTGTATTCGAGCGGGGAGTTGCCGAGGTGGAAGCCAGCGGGAGGGACGGCGTTGCGCTCGCCGGCGAGGAGGGTGGCGGGGCCAATATCGAGGGCTCGGCGGCGCGCTTCATCAGGCTCGAGCACCGGGACGACCGCCTCGGCGCCGTGGTCGAGAGCGGTGGCGATCGTGGTGGAGGCGCGGAGGATGTCGATCACGACCGACAGTCCCGTCCTACCACGGCTGGCCTCAAAGTTTGCGCTCAGTCGTGCGGCTACACGATGCATATACCTGTCAAGGCAGATATCAAACCAGACTGTACCGACGCATCGGCACAGGCCAGGCCCACGGCACTGCGGAAGCGAGCGGCGCTAAGGTGTCGTGGGGATGCGCCGCAACAACAGGGTCGCGTTTGAGCCACCAAATGCAAACGAATTCGTCATCGCATACTCTAAGTCCGCGACAGCGCGTCCCACATTTGGAACAAAGTCGAGGTCGCAATCGACGTCGGGCTCGGAAAGGTTCGCGGTCGGCGGAAGAAACTGCTCTTTGAGCGCGAGAGTCGTGATGACGAACTCGAGGGCTCCGGCGGCTTCAACCAAGTGTCCATGCATAGACTTGGTTGAACTCACCGCAAGTCGATTAGCATGCGCACCAAACAGCTCCTTAATCGCGCGGACTTCCACCACGTCCCCAACTTTTGTTCCGGTCGCGTGCGCATTGATGTAGCCGACGCACGATGGCTCGACGCCGGCATCGTGTAGTGCGGCGGCCATACTACGCACCTGACCGTCCTGTGACGGCTGAGTAATGTTGAACGCGTCGCTCGACGCTCCGTAGCCGACCAGTTCCGCGATCGCTGTGCCGCCACGTGCCCGCAGCTGCTCCTCGCTTTCGAGAACCACGGCGGCCGCTCCCTCACCCAACGCGAAGCCGCTTCGCGCCGCATCGAATGGACGAACCGACGCTGCGGCGCCGCCGGGATGTTCTTTGGCGAGAACCGTCATCGCTTCCCACCCGGCAAGAATTGGATCTAGCATCGTCGCCTGCACTCCACCGGTCACGGCGCACGACAGGTAGCCATCGCGAACGGCACGAAACGCTTCGCCGATCGCAATCGCCGACGACGCGCACGCGACGGAATACGTACAAGCGGCACCTTGAATTCCGTGTTGCATGGACAGATGCGCGGGAGTGGCGTTGGGCATCGTTCGAGCGACCACTGTCGGCTTGTTGCGGATCGAGTGCCGTGCATAAAACTTCTCGAACACTTCGTCGAGCGCGGTCGCACCGTAACACGCGCCCCAATACAATCCGGCTGACTTTAGTATGTCGCCGCGTCCGATGAGACCGGACTGCTCAAGCGCCCGAGTTCCCGCTGCTACGCCGACCTGCGCAGCTGGGTCCATGGCAATTGTATTTGAAGTCGCGTAGAATTCCCGCGACGGCCATTCCATCCTCGCGAGTAGCCGATCAGCCTCCCGCCCTTCAAGCGAGAACCGGTAGCGCCGCACGGCAGACTCCCCTGCACCGATGCGTCGGAACATTTCCACTGGGTCCTCGCCGTGAGGCGATATTACCCCGATTCCGGTCACGAAGACGCGGCGCCGACTCACGGGCTAGACTGCTTTCGCAGCGACGAGGTTGTCGACCAGCTGCACGGCATCCGCCAACTTTTTCAAATCAAGATGATCCATCTTGATTTCGATCTTGAACTCGTCCTCGAGATCGAAGAGCAACTCAGCAAGGGACAGTGAATCAAGCCCGATGTCGGCCATCGTCGCATCAAGCCGGATTCGACTTGCATCAACCTTGTACTTCGCGACCAGCAGTGTGCTGATGCGCGACAGTGTATCCTGCATTCATCAACCTCCTCATGGGTGACCAAAGCGTCCGACCGTAGAATCTATGGTCGGAACTCGACTGATTCCAGAAGCAACCTCCGGACTCAGCACCGGCACCCGTGAGACCACAGCGAGTACACCGAGAAATAGGAGTGTCGCGCCAAACGCCGCAAGCTTCTGTTTGAGATGAGAGGGTGACGGGTTGCGGTATTCCAGGCCCGGTACGCTATGATCCATGACGATCACCTGAAATTGCCCGACGGTGCGCTGGGATCGCAGTCGATTCGTGTCGCTCGCTGCCAACCGTAGCGCGTCCAGCATCTGGCGGTCGCCGTCTCGCACGAGATAGGCGACGGGGGTGGCCAGACGCGCCTCCGCCGTCCAATCGGGGCGCCGTTCGATCACTCGGTACGTCACCCACCGTGGATACTCGCCGAGTATTGCCGCCATTCGATAGACATCCCAATACTCCGCCCATACGGCGCTCACTCCGGTCTGTGCAACCGCTTGCCCGACGGCCTGGGCTTCCGCCGTCGCCGCGCGCGCGTCGAGCCGTCGCGGCCACGTCGGGTCGGCGGTCAGCGTAAACAGTGCCGGGAGGAGTGCGAGAGCGGCGAGCGGCCGACGACGCTCGGACCATCGCGCCGTCGCTATCGCGGCAATTACCGATACCGCCGGCCACATCGGTACAAGGTACCGTGCCGGCCACCGCTCGCCGCGCCCGCCGACGAGTAAGAACAGCAGTAGGTGCGAGAAAACGACCAATGCCAGCGCAATCTTCTCTGTATCGTGGCCGGACAGCGAGCGCAGGCGTGTGGCGCTCGGCGTGACGCTCCGGAGGAGGAGCAACCCGGTGATGCCGCCCGGAATTGCGAACAAGAGCCAGAGCCACCCGGGCGGAAGCAGCGACGCGGGAACAGTCCAGTCGGGTGATGGCCCGCGACTGAACAACAGACCAGCGATCTGCGGAAGATTCTGTCCGAGCAATTGCGGAATATTTCGCACCCAATCCAGTGGAAGATTAGGGCCGCTCAGATGGAACGCGTTCACCTTCGAAGCGAGCACGGCATCCAGCACTACCAGCGGAACAGCGCCGTACGTGAAACTTCGTATCGCTCCGCGCTGCGTGGCGACGAATACCAGCGGAAGCGTCCACGCGATCATCACGTGATCACTGAGATAGGCGAAGCCCGTGAGGGCGCCGATCGCGATCCACGCATTCCGTGTGGACGCGCGTAGGCTCCACGAAAATGCGAACACAGCGATCAGCGTCGCGGCGAGGCGGGCGCCGTACAGCGCTACGTGGTGGTGGACAACAAGGGCGGGTGGCACGGCCCAGCAGAGTGCGGCCATCGAGGATATACCGCCAAACCGTAATGCGAGGCGCACGGAGAGCGTTGCCAGCATCGCGGTAATCACCAGCCCTACGACGCCGGCGACTTGAGGTGTCGCGAGATCGAACCGCGCGAACGGCGCAAGCAGTAGCGGTTCGAGAGCGACCATATAGTTTTGCTGCCACAGGTACACCGACCACTCGCCGTGCGCGAAATGGCGCGCCATAAGAAGAATCATCCCCTGGTCGGCATCAAACGCATCGCCCGCCAGCGCGAAGTTCAGATGAACGGCGATTCCGATCAACGCCACGACAACGAGTACGAGCCGCGAGCGGGAGAGACGACGGCCGACGGCGAACGTCTCGACCAGCCAGCCAGACCCCACCAGCGTCGCGAGATACACGAGGTGCGCCATCACTGCGACGGCGGTCGCGTTCGCAGCATCGAGTCCTGCGGAACGCAGTACCAAGAACGCCGCGGCCTCGTACGCGCCGATACCCGCAGGCACCGGTGCGACACTCAGCGCGATATTCGTAGCGATCGGAATCGCAACAACCGCCCACAGTGGAATGTGTAACTCAAGCGCGGTCGCGACCGCGAGTATCGCAGCCGACTCAGCGGCGCGTTTGGCGATTCCAAGAGCGACCACAAATACAACCGTGCCGCGACGATTGAGACCTCGAATGTGGTCGAGTGATCGCGTAATTTCGGCGCGAATGACGACGGACCACGGATGGTCTCGGCTCCAAGTGGCGTTCAGCGTCGTGTACGCCAATGCCGCGGTGAGCAACGCTCCCGAAAGCAGAAGAAGTACCGCCCACGCCCCTGACTGGAATGCCATCGGAGCGCCGAGAGCGAGCACGACTCCGACAATCATGAGCTTGGCCAGCGAGTCGGCGATTTGCTCGAGGGCCAAGACGGTCACGGCGGTCGAGGTGCCAACGCCCATGCGACAACGAAGGAGCCGAATAGCCGCGGCGTATCCCAACATGACTGGCCCGCTGTTGGATACCGATGACACCACGCTGATGACGCCGACCAGCGAGCGAAGTCGGACCTTGGTCGACGCCGGCAGGAAAGACCGCCATTGAAGCGCGGTGATCACGACGATCGAGAGATTTGCGATTGCGGCGGCGACGAGCCAGGCTGAGTTCGCGTGTGCGACATCCGACACGACGATCGAGAGTGGCAGTCGACTAACGGCGATGACCAAGAGAGCGGTCAGGCCGACCCACGCAACGAGGCGCCATCGTCGCCTCACGAGTGCACAACTTCGCGTCCGGTCGTGTCACTGACCCGCACGAACACCGCACCCTCGCGTTTGAACAAGAGAATCACTTCGCGAAGTGACTCGAGCGCTCGCGCGCCAGTTCCAGCGCGACAGTCCCACGGAATCGGCGCGCGCCTCAGGTCGACAAATTCCCACGGGTGCACGAAGAGAACCGTTGGCGACGCCAACCGGCGCAAGACTGGGTCGCGAATCCATCCCGGTAGCCGGAGCCACGAGGGGGTGATCGACGCTTTCAGTCGATACAACGCCGACGGCTGCGGACGTCGCCACGCATTGGGCTTGTAGCGACCAATCGACGCATCGACGACAATACTGTCGGCTTCTAATAGCCTCACGTAATCATCGGGCATACTTAGATAGGGCGCGCGGAATGCCGACACGGGCGCGAACGTTCGCAACAGCGCTGACGTTCGTCGGATTTCCACGTCGGCATCTACCATCGAGAGATCCGTGAATGCCCGATGACTCCAACCGTGATTGGCGAGCTCGTGACCTGATCGCACGATTCGCGCGATCAACTCGGGATACCGATGCGCGGCGTCTCCCGTCGTAAAGAAGGTGGCGGGCACCCCCTCGTCGGCTAGTAGCGCAAGAATCGCCGGCATACCGGCCTCCATTCCGAGCCACGACCACAGGTACGGCGGGCAATCAGGTTCGGCGTCAATTGTCAGACACACGATTCGCCGCGACGGTGCCGCACTACTGTTCACGGGTAACCTCGGCGCCGTTCGACGTAATCACGCGTACGCTCCAGAGCCGCCGCGCGGACGACGACGCCGTCCAGCCGTCGTGTTGCGACAGCCAAGGAATCCACGGCGCATCGGCCTGGCCGAAGTAGCCTGCCAACTCTCGATACCCCGGCTGAGCCGCATAGACCTCTTCTTCGAGGACCGCTCCCTTCACCATGGGCGTGGTGTTACTCCGTCCGAGGATCAGAAGTCGCCTCGGCGGCGTGGATTCCGGCACCACGGCTGGCAGTCGCTCTCCCGAGTGAAACAAAACTCCGCGAATCTGCGCGTGGCGATACACGTTCGGCGCGAGTTCCGCGAAACTGTACGGATCGCCTGACTCGTCGAGCACGTAGACGGTTTGCCCGGCTTGCTCCTCAGCCACGTTCCACAACCACCGATAGTAGTGCGCGTCGAATGCGTTTCCACGATGTAGCGCGGGGGACTCGACAAGGATGATCAGTAAGGCATTCTGGATCATCAGTACTTGAGTCACGCGTCGCCAGTGCAGTGAACGCGGGACACTGGCGACGCCTCGCGCGACGAGAATGGGTAGCACGTAGATGAACGGCAACAGAAAACGCATTTCCTTATGAGCGATCATCGACTGCCCTCCAACGAACGCGATCGTCATCCACGTCCATGGAGAGCGCGGCGATCGGACAAGTCCGACCACCGCAAGGCCGACCAGCGCGAGGCCTAACGGGGGAACCATCCACAACGGCGCTCCGATCAAGTACGAATACCACGGAGCCGTGCCGAAGCGTGCCGCGACTCCGTCGAGAAGGTTGACACGGAAGTAGTTCCACGGAGTGAACACGATGCTGTGATAGAACCAGCAATCGAGCGCGGTCGCGGCAATCACGACGGCGGTCGCCCAAATCGACACCCGAATCGCCCTGCGTACATCGCGAGCCCGTGTTTGCGCATTCCGCTGAACGGCCACCCAGAGCAACAACGGCACAATGGCTAGGAGCATCTGAAAGCGGAATTCGAAAGCGAGTCCTAGGAACACGGCGGCGAGCACGTCGCGTCGCCGCGCCCTCACCGTCTCGCTGGTCCCCGACGACGATTCGAGCAATATCGCGGCTGCGACGAGCGATATGCCGCCAAGATTCTCCGACGTGTATCGGGCCAAGTACAGCGGCCCCGTCCACAATCCGAACTGCGTGAGCCACAGTGTGCGTTGACCCCGACGATCAAGCGACGGGGCGACGTGCGCGATCATGCTCAGGGAGAGTATCAACGCGAGGAGCAGCGTTCCGATCCGCAGTACGCCGATCCACACCCAGGGCGATCGGATGCCTGCGGTCCGCAAGACGCGAAGTACAACGAGCGCCACGGTCGGTTGCAGCGCCGGACGCACGTGAGCCTTCCACTCCCACGGCAGTTGCGCCGCAGGCGCAAAGCCCGCGCGAGCCCACGCGAATTCCAGAATCTGAAAGTGCTCATCCGGACGCACCGGATTGACGGCCACACTGGTTACCCAGACATGCAGCGCGAGAACAACGATCAGTATCGCTCGCAACGGGAGACCGGTCGTCCGACCGGCCTCTGACAGGAACGAAAGGAATCGCCCGAGGGACGAGCGACCCCTAGCTTCCTTCAATCGGGAATCAGGCACGTGCGGAGCACCGTGGCGTGATAATTCCCACTATCTTCCTAGAGCATGCCACAAGAAATTCCCGGTATCTCTTCGCGGTCGGTCGGCGCTCCCCGCGCCACCCTGATCCGGCTGTGGATGGCGACAGCGCTCTTCGCCCTCGCTGTGGGCGTTATTGCCGTCCTTCGGCAACTCAAGAGCGCGCGACCATCAGCCTGAGCTCTGCGCATCGCTCCACCGCCTCGTCGTACAATCTGAGATGCGCGCCAACTGTCTCGGCGGCGCTGAAGGACCGCGGACTACGCTCGCAGTGCGCGAACATTTGCTGGAGAAGCGCGGAATCACAGGCAAGGCGCGCGATCGCATCGCTGAGTGACGTGTCATCGTCGCCGAGAACGCCGTCGTGCCGATCCGTAATGAACTGCGCAGCTCCACTCTGACGTCTGACGATCACGGGCAATCCGCTCGATCGCGCTTCCAGTGCGGCAAGTCCAAAGGACTCCTCCACTGAGGAAAGCACGAATGCATCCGCCGTCGCGTACGCGGATCGGATCTCCTCCGGCGTTCGTGTCCCACAGAGCGTCACGATACCCTCTAACCCATATCGGCAAATCGCGGACTCGACACGACTCCGCAACGGACCGTCACCAAAAATGTACACGCGAAGATCAGACTGATCGCGTATCTGCTCACGGGCGCGAGCAACGATCTCAATCAATCTGACTGGTCGTTTGCGGGACACAAGGCGCATGGTGGATACAATACGAAAGACACCTTGTTCGCGCACGCGAGGAGCGGCAGGCCACTGCTCGAGATCGAAAGCGGCGGGAACGATATTCACCCTTCGATCGGAAAGAAGCTTCCGAAAATCGGTTGAAACCGATTCGGAGACGACCGAGAACGCAAATGGGCGTCGCGACCATGCGACCACGCGATCCAGCATCGCGAACGCCCAGCGGTACTCGCCAAGGATGGAATGAAAAGTCACAGCGACCGGGAGCCCCACGCCAAACGCCAAGTATGCGGCGGCCACCGTAGCGGGACTAAAGACGCTCACGTGACAATGAATCAGATCGAACTGTTCCCCGTGCAATACCTCAAGGAATGGGGCGGCAGCATGCGTGCTGAAGATCGTCTGTAGCCCTGGTACCAGCGGCGTCGGAAGACGAACGACGCGAACGCCGTCGACGTATTCATCCCCCGGATAGGTTGTCGCGATCGTGACGCGAATGCCGCACTGCTGTAGCTGCTGAGCGAGCGTGAGCACGTGCGATTCTATTCCGCCCCGCCTCGGGTGGAAATATTCGGTGAACATCAAGACGTTTCGTCGCGTCATCCATTCACCACGTTCATGCTACGGCTGTCCTGAGCGGCGAAAGCGGCCCGGCATGGCTGTCGACAGGTCGGAGAACAACGAGGCTTTGACCGGTCGCTCCGGGAAACCGCGTGGCGACGTCGCCGAACGCCGCGAATCGCGCTGGATCACACTCGGAGACGTCCTCGAGCACGTAAATGCCGGTGGTTTTCAACAATGGGCGAAACGCCTCGAACGTGCGCGCCTGAGCGTCGGGCGTGTGCAGGCCGTCATCGATGATCACGTCGAACTTTGTCCCAGAGAATGCCGCGTTCACTTCACGCGCATCCCGAGAATCGACGATGACGACTTTGATGCCTGCGTCCGCGGGGAAGGTCTGCACGCCAGGGTTTACGTCGACGCCGAAGATGGTCGCGCTCGCAGCAAAGTACTCGCGCCAGAGTGCAAGACTTCCCCCCTTGTTGACCCCGATTTCGAGAATGCGAGCATCGGGCAGGTCACGGTAGGGCGCGAGCAGTTGATCGTAGAGGCCGAGGTAGTCGTGAGCGCTTCCCTTGTCCGTTGGGAACGCCGCCAGCCATCCCGATAGCTCCGGCAGATATCGACGGGTGACACGCTCCACAAACGGTTGCTGAGCGGTGGCGACGATTGCACGCAAGGAATTGTGCCGCATTTCTGATTTGTGGAATCGATCCATCGAACCGATGCGACACCAGATCGACTGCGCGAAACGATGCACGGCCCCCTCGCCTCGCGACGCCTCGCGAACGAGAAACGCTGCCACGAGCACGAGCACTCCGAATATCAGGAGTTCCACGAGCTCGCGCGGCGTACGGACTCAGTGAGCCCGCGAAAGTCGACTTTCCCTGTCGGCGACTTCGGGAGCGACTCTACCACGAGGAAGCGGGCGGGTAGTGCAATTCGCGGAAGCTGCTCCGCGAGCCGAAGCAGTACGTCGTCCTCGCGCACGTTGGTCGTGACGACCGCCACGAGCTGCGATCCCCGTGATTCGTCCGGAACCTCAACGACACAGCACTCGTGCCCTTCGGGGAGCAACTGCTCGACGAGCTGTTCGACGCGAACCAGCGATACCATCTCGCCGCCGATTTTCGCGAACCTCCGCAACCGCCCCGTGAGCCACAGAAAACCGTCCGCGTCGAGATAGCCGAGGTCGCCAGTGTCGTACCAGCCATCGCGAAGCACCGCGTCCGTCGCTTTCGGATCGTTGAGGTAGCCGCGCATGACGGAATCACCACGAACGAGAATCCGGCCGTTCTCGCCCGTTCGGCACGCTCGGCCCGTCGGCTCGTCGAGAATTCGAACCTGAACGCCGACCAACGGCCTGCCGACGCTCCCCTGCTTGTTGTACTCGGGTGTGTTCGCAGAAATGGCCGGACTTGTCTCCGTCGCGCCGTAGGCTTCCAGCAGGATTTTCCCGTGCTTTTCGAAGAATGCCGCATGCAGTCGATCAGGACACCGATCGGCAGCCGTCATAAAAAGTCGGCAGGATGCGAAATCGCCCGCGTTCGATCCGCGCAGATATCCCTGAAAGAGCGCCGGGGTCGCGGCGACGAGAGATACTCCCTCGCGACGCACGGTCTCACAGGTGCCGCGGAAGTCCAACGGATTCGCGACGGTCACGATCGTCATACTGAACTGGAATGGTGCCCAGATGTTCGCCGTCTGTCCGAAAATATGGAAATACGGAAGATTGGCGAGGAAGATGTCATCCGCGCGGAGCGTGAACGCCTCGTTGAGGCTCTGGATGTTTGCCTGAATGTTCCGGTGCGTCAGGCCCACGGCCTTCGGCTCAGCCTCGCTTCCACTGGTGAAGAGTACCACCGCAACGTCATCCGGGCTTCCCGCGTGCACCTCACGCAACACACTCGCCGTGGAGCGGACCGCTGTCGCCGCGGCCGCCAATCGGTCGCGCAACGTCACGGACTTGCGAAGATCCTCGAGGTACAGCATGCCGTCGACGTGTCCGCACTCAAGGCGCTCGCAGAATGCACGCGAAGTGATAATCGTGCGAAAACCACAGTGTCGCTGCGCCATCGTGCAGTTGACGGCGAGTCCGGTCGAGTAGTTGAGCATCACCGGCACTCGGCCACTCATCAGAACGGCGAGAATCGCGATCACCGCCGCGTCCGAGTTCGGGAGCGCGATGCCGACATATCCGGCGGGAAGCGATTCGAGTTTCCGCGCGAGACCGACGGCCCGCGCCAATGCCTGACGGTATGTCACGCGCATTCCGCGCGTTGAGTCGACAATTGCGAGCTTCGACCCATTCTGCTTTGCGACCCGCACGAACTCTTGATGTAGGAGCATTGCGATTCCTTGCTCAAAACGTCGTTCACGAGGTGTTTACGGAAGCTAACCGTCGCCGTAGGTTCTGGCACATCCGAAACTCTTGGCTATACACCTCGCCGGATCCGCTTTGACAACGCCCCCGTCGTCCAATCCGAGTGATTTGAACGGCCCGACGATTGCCGGCCTGCGCGCTGCGCTCGGCTGGAGCCAATTCACCTGGTGTCTACTCGTGCTGTGCCTGTGGTCGCTGGCGGTTGCCCGCCTACCGCTCGACCCCGATTACACGGCTGGCGAGCTCCTCGATCATGTGATGAGTTGGCAGGAAACGGGAGTCCTGTATCCGGCGCTACACAGCGGCGCGCCACTGCGGGTACTGAACTACCCGCCTCTCGTGCTCTCGCTCGTGCGCGCCGTGGCGGCCCTCGGGATTGCTCCACTGCTCGCCGGTCGCCTCGTGAACAGCGTCGGCTTGATCGCGTTGGGTTGCGTTGTCTGCGCGTGGTCTTACGCGCGGAATGTTCGAGGTGCGGCGCTCGCGGGTACGGTGGGACTTCTGGCGGCGGCGTACGGAATCGTGTACGGAGCGGGTCAGCTGCACATCGAACTCTGGGCCGTCGCGCTGACGGTCGCTGGCTTCTGGCTGCTGCAGCTGCGAGAAACGCATCGCGTCGCAGTGCTTGGGGGGCTCGCGCTTGCGCTCGCCTGCTTTGCGAAACAATCGCAAGTTGTTCCCGCTCTCGTCGCGATCGCGTGGACCTGGCGGTTCCGACGCGGTACGGCGCGCTGGACGACTGTTGTATTTGTGCTCGCCGGCATCGCGGGGAGTTTGGCGATCACGCTCGTCTGGGGTCTTGAACCGTGGCGACACATGCTCACGTACACGGTCGGTACATACTCGTTGCAAAACCTCGGCGTACAACTGCTCAGTCATGTCCTGCCGTGGGCCCTGTTGTTTGCGGTCGCGGCGGCGCTCTTGTGGCGTGAACGTGCCAGGGCGGCGCGCGATCCCCTGGTGTGGTATTGGATCGTCGCAGCGTTGTGGTCGCTTTCGGCGGCGCGGGTCGGCTCGGGCTACCCCTACTTTCTCGATCTGCAAGTCGCGACGGTTCTGCTGATTGGCCCGCCACTCTTTTCCGCACACCGCAGTCGCCTTTGGTCGTATATCATCGCGGCCCAGATTGTCGCCGCGGACGTCGGCGCGGTGAGCGCAGCAGCATACTCGCTTCTCGCGACTCGACGCGTGAGCGAGATACTATCAGTGGCGTGCGACCAGTTCCCAGCAAGCGGTCCCGTCCTGACCGAAGCGGCCGGTCTCGCACGGGCGTGCCATCGCGCGTCGGCGATTCACCCATTTATCATGACGTCGCTCGCCGCTCGCGGCTTATGGAACGCTGAGCCATTTGAAGCAGCAGTTCGGAGCGGGACTTATGGATCAGCCATCCTGCCGTTCGATCCAAGAGCGCTCACGCGGGTGACTCGCGAACGCTGGACGCCGGGCCTTCTCATAGCATTTCGCGAGGCGTCTTTCACTCAACCGATCGGCGACAATCTGTGGGTGGCGCGGTGGCGGCGCTGACGCGTCAATGCGCAACGAGCGATCACGCATGAGCGCGCGATCGCACGTTCGTAAGGTGTTTGCCTTCTAGAACTGTCTTTGATAGACGCGCCAGCGACGGTACGGAGTCGCTCCAACGCGACCGAAGTACGGGTTCAGATCGAGATTGTTTTCGAGCGTCCAACTCGCCTCGATGTCCTCGACGCCGAACTCCCTAACGTTGCGGATCGCGCGGTGAAGGAGCATTTGCGGAACTCCCAACTGTCGATATTCGGGAAGAGCGCCTGCGAGGACAATTCGAGCCCATGGCGATCGACGTTTCGCACGCAGAAGTCGCCACCAGTTGAACGGAAGCAATCGACCGGATCTATCCGGAGACATCGCACGATTGTAGTCGGCAACGAACAGCCCGAATCCCACCAAAATGCCGCTGGCTCGTACCAGCATGCAGCCTGCTCGGGTCAACAAAGGCTTGAGCTCGTTCGCGATGAACAACCACTCCTCAACCGACAACGGTACGAACCCCCACTGTGCGGCCCAGCACCGTTGATAGACCTCCCAGCACTGGGCCATATCTCGATCGAAATGAGAGAAATCGACGAGGCCGAACTCCAGCCCGTGCGAGCGGCTGGCGCGTTCAGATAGCGCTTGAAGCCGAGCATCCAGGTCGGAGGGTACGTCTCGAACTGAGACATGCCAGCCCAATAGATCCGCCGCCTTTACGTACCCCGCGCGCTCGAGCAGGCCTGAGTAGTACGGCGGATTCCAGGGAGTGAAGAACGTCTGCGGGTGTTCGAATCCTTCGACGAGTACTCCGCCTTCGTAGTTCGTCGACGGATTCATTGGCCCGGTGACGTTTCGACATCCGCGATCTCGTAACCACTGCTCCGCCGTGCGCAGCAACGCGTCTGCAACGTCTTGTCGATCGACGGACTCAAAAAATCCCATGAATCCGGCGTCCAGTCCGGCGTCCGCCGCCCATCCATTATAAATCGCTGCGAGTCGTCCGATTTGCCGCCCGGACTCTTCCGCAAGAAACAGCGCGCGTGTAGCATTTCGAAAGAAGGGATTCTTTGCGACGTCAAGGTTCGCCGTTGTGCTCAGGCGCAGTGGCGGAATCCAAGCGGGATACTGCTCCGTCGATAGGATCTCCCATTGCGAATTGACGAATCGACGTAGCCCACGACTCCCGTGTAACTCGACAACACTCAGCGACATCCGCGCACTCCTAATTTTCGGATAAATAGCCTCTCACAATGTCGCCGTCACTACGCCCGATCGACTATCTGCATCGCATCGCATTTTGGTGTCTTTCTCTGCTGAATCGAACAGGTCTCTCGGCTTACGGACCAATATCAGACTGGCAACACCGACGCGCCGACCCGTGGGCATACGCGTCAAATCTGTACGAACGAAGCCGACACCGCGCCATCATCGGTGCCCTCGACCCGACACCGGTACTTTGTTGCCTTGAGGTCGGTTGCTCGGAGGGCGTATTCACCGAATTGCTCGCGGCCGACCCCCGCTTCGTTCGGATCGTCGCCGTGGATGTCTCGCGGCTGGCCCTCGCTCGGGCTCGGGTCCGACTCGCCGCTCACAGCAACGTCGAATTTAGAATTCACGACATCATGAGATCAGAGCCGCTCGGTGGTCCGTATGATGTGATCTTCTTTACCGACGTGCTGTACTACCTCGGTGCTTCAGTCGGACACGCGACACGGAGTCTCTGCACCGCTCTTACGCCAGGCGGGCGACTTGTGCTCGGCCATCACTACCCAGAGTCGGTCGCCCTCTTTCCACAGTTTGCAAACTTCCCCGGCATGTCGGTGCGGTCAACATTCATCCATCATTACGAGAATCGTCCGTACGAGATTACCGTCCTGCAACGTGATCCCTGAGCGGCACTGCGGCTACGGTGGCGACTCGCTTCGTTCACTCGGCATCAGCTGATTGCGCATCTCCGCCTTGAATAGTTCGTCAACCGGATACCGCGATGCCACGCGAGAGCCGCGGGTGAAGACTTCGACTGCGTCGGCCCGCTTTCCCTCAAGAAGGTACGTCTGTCCGAGATCGAGATAGGCGATCACGAAACCCGGATCCGCGGATATCGCTCGCCGCAGATGAAATTCCGCGAGATCCCAGCGGCCCGCCTGCTCCAGCAGAGCGCTTCCGAGCAGAAATCGGGCGAAGAGCCGCGCGACCATCGGCAAGTGTGCGACCTCCTGATGGAGCCTACCGCGCACCTGATTGGCAATGGCGTTGTCGGGTTGGACTCGGAGTACATCACCGGTCAACGTCCACGTTTCCTTCGCCAGTCCTGCGACTAACCGCACGTCGCCTTCGCTGAGCGCGCGACGTCCGCGCGCGGCGGCGGCCCACGCCTTCGCCTCGGGCGAATTCGGACAGCACCGAACAAGTTCGCGACCCTGCATATCTGCCTGACGAAGCCAACCAATCCGAACGTCAGACGAAGCGCCCGCAATCCCCAAGCCAAGTGCCGCTCGCGTCGCCCGCCACCGCAAGTCATAGTCGCCGGGGCTCTGCCTTAGCCGTTCAGCCAACAAGGTGTATGATCGCTCCATCGCATTTGCGGCGAACAAACTGTCGGCAACCGCAATCGCTGAGGCGGTATTGAGCGCATCGCGCTCAGTCACCGGACTTTGGGCGCCAAGTCGCAGCGTCGTGAGTGCCGTCGCGAGCCCGACGAGACGCACGCAGACGCTCGATGTCACCAGACCCACTCGATGCCCGCTTGCGCGAGAAAGTTCGTGCGCGACTGCGAAGTGAAATTGAAGTTCACCACCCGTTCGACCCCAGCGCGCAACGTGGTCCGAAAGAGTCCGGATGTTCGGTGGTCTTGGATCCAATCGATCGTTGCGCGCGCGCGCGTTTCCTCCGGATTGTCAACGCTTGGAGCGTATGCTGATTTCAGGGACGTGCCCGTCCACGTGTCTCCGGAGTACTGTTCCCAAGCACCATTCATGGCAATGACTCCGCGCGGTAACACGTACTGCGCACCGCCCCGAATGGCGGAAGCCAGCGGTCCGAGAGGACTCCCAAAAACTCGCCGGTCTTCGGTCAGTCCGCTCGTAAACTGATTGTGACGGTACACATCGACACCATTGTGAGCCGCTTCAATCCACAGATCAAGACGTCCGTCGGTGGCCAAGGCATGCTGACGATAGCCAACAAGCCATGCCGCCTCGTTCCACAATGATTTTGTCGGATGAACGAAGAAGAGATCGTCATCGTCAGTCGTGCCGAACTCAAGATAGAAATCCGAGCCGAGCGCGGGAATGGTCCAGCGTGCGTCCGCGCCGAAGAACTTGTCACTGACGCCCGGATCAACCCAGAGGAAATGCGTCAACCCGAGGGCGCGTCTTGAGATGAACAGTGCGTCGAGTACTCGCTGGCCAAGCGTCGCGTCGGGCGAGCCCTTTCCGCCCTGCTGCGCAACCAGTGTGATGCCCAACTCCAATGTACTGATCGGCCGAATACTTCCTTCCCAAGCAATCAACACGCCACCGGGATTCGATCGGTTGTCGCCTAAGGCTGAAATCGAGCCGGCGAACTTTGCCGGACCGAGTCCTCGAAAAACCCAGGGCAGTCGCGTGGGACTCTCCGAAGAAACGCGAAGCATGTCGAAGCCACGCGAGTTCGTCGAAAGCGTCGGGCTCATCTCTCCCGACGTCCCACGCGTCAGCGTGTTCCGTCCGATGTCGATCGCGATGTTACCGAAGAGCCCGCGCACGTAACCCGAGACAAGTTCGGCGGAAGCGGAGAATCCTGCGCCTCGAGGACTCGCGAGAACAACGCGCGGTTGTATCGCCAGCGCAAACCTCGAACCGACCTGTCGATCGGCCCAGGCTTCGAGCGCAATCGACGAGCCGTCCGGTATGACTCTGCCTTGGTTGCGCTGCAAGAGGGGGGCGATGTCGGCTTCGATGCCCCCGCCGAGCGCGGAATGCGCTCGGCGCAGGGGACTATCTGCTGATACGATGTCGACGCGCGCGCCGTGGCTGGTCAGGTCGCGTCCTGTAGCGAACCGTCTCTCCAATCGGTCGATCGCTTCGAGTAACCTTGCGTTCGACAGCATTCGGGCCACGGGAACGTGCGCCGAGTCCGCCGCGACCCTTGCGCGCGACAACCTCGATCTCGCCTCTAGTACGAGTGTCGAGATGATAAACTGAGAGTAGGGTCTCGTGCCGACGATTCCCGAGCGAATCAGTCCGGCGGCGATCAGTGCATCGATGTCACGATACGCCGGATCGGTGACGGGTACGTACGCGGTTGCCTGCGCTGCTAAATGAAAAGGTCCAGCGGTCAGAATTCCAATCGCAACAACCAGTCGGCGGAGACGCCGAGCACCACACTGGAATCTCATAGCACCTACTTCAGGAAAATTCTGAAACTGGCAACGGAGTCGGCCTTCGCGACTACAGTAGCGCGCGCCCCACTCGATGACAAGATGACACCATTTGGGCAACCGCCGAGTTCCTTCCGACTCAGCGAGCGCCACTCCCGGTTGCCGCAACCGACGAGCCGATACTAGTCTTCTCCCGTGCGCACTCACGAATGGATCATTCTTGCCTATTACGTACTCCTTGCGGTAGCCAGTTGGCTTCGGCCGGTCGGCCCTCGTCGTCGCTCGATCATCGCACTCTCCGCCATTCTCGCGGTCAGCGCTCTCGCGCTACTCGCCAAGTTCGATGTCCCGACGTTACGACTCTGGGCACCACTCTTTCATATCCCGCTCGCTTACTACGTCAGCGGTCAGCTGTTTGTATCGACTTCCCCTGTCATTGAATCCTGGCTGCAAAACTGGGATCGTCGGCTACTTGGCGATTCACCGGTGAGATCCTTCGCAGATCTGCCTCCTGTTCTGCTGAATCTTCTCGATTGGTGCTACCTTGCCACTCCGCTAGTTCCCGTCGCGGGGCTTGCCGTGCTGCTACTCAGCGGGCACTCGTCACTCGCCGATCGCTTCTGGACGATGGTCGTTGGCACAGAACTTATCCCATTCGGGATGCTCGCGATCGTCCAGACACGCCCTCCATGGGCGTTTGAGGATAAATGCGTCGATCGCGGTCACGGCCAGAGGCTCGCAGGTTCGTTCGTCCAGCATTTCACAATTCGCGCCAACACGTTCCCGAGCGGGCACGTCGCGGCATCGTTTGCGGTAGCGCTTTCGGTTGGAGGCGCGCTCCCGACCCTTGGATTGTTGTTCTTCCTCTTTGCTATCACGATCGCCATCGCAACGGTCGTCGGTCGCTACCACTACGTCATGGACGCGGTGACGGGGGTTCTTCTCGCCCTCGTCCTGTGGATCTGCGTCTCCGCCAGCGGCTGAGACGTGAGGGTAGCCGCGCGCAATATCGGAGCTTAACGACGCATCGAAAGCTGAACGACGTACGAACGGACCACCGGCGCGCGCATCCGTCCACCCTCGATCGGCCACGCGATTTCGATCCGTGAATTCGAACCCGATCGCGCTGGAAATCCGACCCGAAGACCCGCTCCAACGGATGACCGCCAACCGGTATTCGCTCCGAACGGGACGTCGCCTCCCCAACCGCGGCCAACATCCGCGAAGAGTGTCGTTCCCAAATCAATTGCGGGATGTAGCGTCGGGACGTTCAGTCGATACTCGACGGTGCCGACGAGCCGACTTCCGACTGGCAGCGTCTCGTCAGCATAACCGCGAATCGCACCGAGTCCGCTGAGCGCACCTTGGGAGAACCTGTCGGAGTGCCGATTCGTCCACCCCGAGACAGAGATGACGGTAGCGGATGGGAGGAAGGCGCTATCCGTGCGAGCAATCTGTGCGGACGCTCCAAGTTCAACGTCGCGCCACCGGGATCTGTCTTCGCCGAGATACGACTCATCAATCACGCGGCCGTCGGCCGTCAAGGTCGCTTGCGCAAACAGATCGCCGGTGCGGCCGCCGACAAAAGCGTCCAGTCGACCGTACGTATCCGTCGGTCCGGTTCCGAGTGTCCCAAGTGCCCGACCGAGTGTTACGACCGCTTCGCGTCCGAGCGCGACGTCCTGCTCACCATGCACCAAGTCCAACCCTGCGGCTTTCTCAAAGCGGATCTGGCGCAATCCGAGTAATCCACCCAGCCGTACCGAGGACCTCGGCGTCGCCTGCGCTCCGAGTGACTTTGTGAGCGAGTCCGGAGCGAGCGGCGTCTGGTTGTAATTCTCACTCAGGACGATTCGAGTAGCACCGGAGCGAGTCGTACGGCTGAGCAGCAGTTCTCCGCCAAAGACGACAAGGTTCCCCGGAGAACCCGACCGGCGAGCGAGCGTCACTCCCGCCAAGCGAGCGGTCAACGGAAGGAGAACGCCGGTTGTTCCGCTGACTCCAGTACGCCATCGCTGCTGTTGATCCTCGTAGGCCTGGTACGCGGTCCACGATACACTTGGGAGTTCGCTCACGAACGGAACGGAGACGCGAAGGCGGTCGTAGTGCCCCGTGCGCGAGC
>JAYVPN010000121.1:0-5533 GCA_043757365.1 Gemmatimonadota bacterium
CGATCGCACTCCTACTGTTGGGGGTGGCCTGCAGCGGCGCCCTCGATGTGGCGAACCCACAGGCGTTCGGCAACGACGTCCTCAACAACACCGTCATTCTCAAAAACGTCGCTGATGGCGCCGAGGGTGTGATGCAGTTGGCGTTCGACGATTTCATCCAGGTGACCGAGTTGCTGAGCGACGAGATCGAGTCGACGTCGACGTGGATCGACTGGGAAGACATTTCCGAGGGACGCGTCCGACATGACTGGGCATCGGCCGGCTCCTTCAGCAATCCGCAAGACCAGCTGTTGCGTGCTCGTTTTGCCGCACAGAGCGCACAAGAGCGCGTGACATCGGTGCTTGGCCCTGCGGCCGCCACGAGTCCTCTGCGTGCGCAGGTATTGCTGAGCGACGCACTTGCCGATCTGCTCCTCGCCACTGGATGGTGCGAGTCGCCGCTCGCGGCCAATGCGCAGCGTTCGCCAGACATCGACGTCTTCAAGCAGGCGATCACGAAGTTCACCGCGGGGCTAACGGCAGCGCAGGCGATCGCCAGCGATCAGACTGCGAAGGACAAGTGGACGAACGTCGCGTACGCCGGACGTGCACGCGCGAATCTGATGGCGGGGAATTTCGCCGCTGCCAAAGCCGACGCGCAGCAAGTGGCGGCCGGTTTTCAGTACAACGCGATTTTCGCCGAAGGTGCGGCGTCGACGCAGAGCACCACCGGGCAGCAGTTCAACCAGAATCGCAACCGTTCGGGTGGATTGCGCCGCATGTACCAATCGCGCGTGCACGTCATCGATTCGCTCACCACGGGTGAAGCGTACCTGCGTGACTGGTTCGATCCGACCAAGGACGACACGCGCATGGCCGTCACGCGTAAGGCGGGACAGCTTGGCGTGAACAACCGCTTCGCGTATTACGGCATCACCAAGTATGCCGATCGCGCCGCACCGATTCGCATGCTCTCGAAGGTCGAGTCGGTTTTTATCGAAGCCGAAGTGGCGTTCCGCGCGGGCGATTATGCAACCGAAGCGAGTCTCCTCAACTCGTTGCGTACGCGTGTTGGGGTAGCCCTGCCGCCAATCACGACGCCGGCGTCAGCGACGGCGGCTCGTGATGCGCTGCTGAACGAGCGTCAGGCGGAGCTCTTTGTAGAAGGAAGCCGAATGCAGGACTTGGCGCGCTTCGGTCTCGTGACGCAGTTCCTCGGTGCCGCACGTGCCACCAAACTCCCGCTCTCGCGCACGGAGATCCTGAATAACTCCAACATGAAGGACGGGGGCGGTTCTTGCCCCAACATCTCGTAACGCTCCGCATAACGGGCTAGGTGAGCGGGGGCGGGCCGGTCTCCGGTCCGCCCCCGCTTTCTTTTCCCGTGCGTGACGGCGCAGAACGCGGGTTCACCACGATCCTCTCGCATAGCGAGTATTCCGATGTCGAAGCACGGTAGGGCGCACGATCCAGTCACTCCTGTCACGCGCCGCGATTTTCTCGCGACGCTTGGGACGACGAGTGCGGCAGTTGTGCTGGCGAGTTCAGGTTTGGGAGCCTGCGGCGGCGGCGGTGACGGCGGTGGAATCGTCACGCCGCCGCCCGCGACCGGCAGCATCACCGGAATCGTCTCAACGCTCGCCGGCGTTCCGCAGCCAAGGCTCGGGACAATCATTCTCATGAATGCGCGTGGGCGCCAAACCGGGCAGCGGTGTTCGCCCGACGCGGATGGTCGCTTCGCCCTTTCGCACGTCGCGGCCGGCGACTATCAAATCCGTTTCAATGCGCCGGGACTCGCCGTCGTCCCCGAGCCATTTCCGCACCCGATTCGATTTTCGGTCGAGGCAGGAAAGGCGACTGACGTGCCGGTGCGCGTGCAACTCGGCAACTACGACCAGAATCTGGTCGAGATCTACGTCGGCGACGGATTCTTCCAAGTCCAACCCGACGGCACCGAGAACGGTCAATGCACGGTGAAGTTCGGAACGAATGTCTGCTGGTACAACGTCGACAATGCGGTGCATACGGTGACCGGCGGACCGTGGGGCGACTCGGGCGATTTACAGAAATCGCAGGCGTATCTCTGGCCGGCCACGCAAGCGGGTCTCTTTGCGTATACGTGCAAGTACCACGATCCGTCGGAAAAAGCGCTCCTTCGCGTCAATCCGCAGTGAGTCTGCAAGCTCGATCCACAAATTCTGTTGGCGGTCGCTCCTCCACGTGGCCCCCGCTTCCCCATCTCGGAGACGAGACATGAGCACCAGCACGACCCCCAGGCTCACCGCACGTTTCGGTGTGCGCGCATCGCTGCTCGCGTTTGCAGTGATCGCGGCCCCGATCGGTGCGCAACAAGTGAACTACGCTCGCGCCGAGCAGCTACTCAACTGGAACACCGATCGCCTGGTATCGGGCGATCAGGTGAACCCGCAGTGGCTAAAAGACGGCAACAAATTCTGGTATCGGAACAAGACATCGAACGGCGCCGAGTTTGTCCTCGTCGATCCGGTGACGACGTCGAAGACGCTCCTCTTCGATCATGTGAAGCTGGCGCAGGCGATGACGTCGGCGTCGGACACGGCGTTCGATGGCAACAAGCTTCCGTTCCAGACCTTCAAGTTCGCGAAGGATGGCGACAACGAAGGCGAGATTGAATTCAACGCGGTTCGAAAGCGCTTCAGCTGCAACATCCAGACGTACAAATGCATCGTCAGCGACACGCTGCCGAGCGATGTGCCGTTCGTGAAATCTCCCAACAAGAAGCTCGAAGCGTTCATCTCGAAGAGCAACCTGTGGGTGCGCAACGCCGACACGAAGAAAGACTCAGTGCAGCTGACAACAGATGGCGAGGACTTCAACGCGTACGGCGTCACGATGCCGCGTCCGAGCCAGCTGCAACGTCCGCAACCGGTGCCTCCACAGCTTCGTTGGTCACCCGATTCGAAGAAGATCGCGGTGATGCAAATGGACGAGCGGAAGGTCGAGCACATGCACTACATCTCATATACGCCGCAGCGTCCAAAGCATTACTCGCAGCCTTACGCGCTTCCCGGCGATTCGATCGTTCCGTATCCATACATCCACATCATCGACGTGGGATCGAAGTCCAACATCGTCGCGAAGGTTGCGCCGCGTCCCGGTCAGCTCTCGATCGGTGGATCGGTGCGCGACTCAGCATGGGCGCCTAACTCGAGTGTGCTCAAGGTCTCGTATTACACGCGCGGGTCGAAGAGCGCGTATCTCGGTATGGTCGACGCGATCACCGGCGACGTGCGCATCGTCGCGCGCGACACGGGGAAGACGTTCGTCGAGATCAGCAACCCGCAGGATCCGGGTTCGTTTTACGTCACGAAGGATCTGAAGGATGCGTTCTGGTGGAGCGAGCGTGACGGGTGGGGACACCTCTATCGTTTTGATGGCGCAGGCGTTTCGTCGATCGTGACGAGCGGTCGCGACGGTGGAGTGTCGATCGCGCCAGCACCTAAAGGACAACTGACGTCGGGTGCGTGGCAGATCGGACAGATCTCCTACGTCGATGAGACAACGAAGCAGGTGTACTTCACCGGTCGCGGGCGCGACGGCTTCCTCTACTACGCGAAGCTGTACAAGACCAACTATGACGGCACGGGCCTGACGCTGGTGACGCCGGAAGACGCGAACCACACGATCTCCTTCAGCCCGAGCGGGAAGTACATCGTCGACACGTACTCGCGTATCGAGACGCCGCCGGTGACGGTGCTACGCTCCGCAGCGACGGGTGCAGTGATCAAGAAGCTCGAAGAAGCCGACATCACGCGACTCAAGGCGATCGGTTGGCGTCCGGCTCAGGTCTTCACCACGAAGGCGCGTGACGGTGTGACGGATCTTTATGGCGTGATGTATCTCCCGCCTAACGTCGATTCCACGAAGCGATACCCGATCATCACGCACATCTATCCAGGGCCACAAGTTGGCTCGGTCGGTTCGTGGTCGTTCAAGAATGGCGGCGAAGATCACTCGCTCGCCGAGTTGGGCTTCGTCGTCATTCAGTTCGATCATCTGGGAACGCCGCTTCGTTCGAAGGTCTTCCACGACAACTACTACGGAAACTTCGGCGACAACGGATTGCTCGATCACATCACGGCGATCAAGCAGTTGGGCGCGCGCTACAAGTACATCGACACGGATAAAGTCGGAATCTTCGGTCACTCGGGCGGTGGCTTTGCCTCGACCGACGCAATGCTGCGTTATCCGGAGTTCTTCAAGGTTGCGGTGAGCGGCGCGGGCAACCACGACAACCGTTCATACAACATCTACTGGGCCGAGAAATACCAGGGTCTGATGAAGAAAGACACGGTTCGGAAGACCGATAACTTCGAGACATCGGCAAACAAGACGATGGCGAAGAATCTTCAGGGACACCTGATGGTGATGCACGGTGACATGGACGACAACGTGCATCCGGCCAACACGGTGCAGCTCATCGACGAGCTGGAGAAGGCGAACAAGACGTTTGATCTCGTGTGGGCGCCGAACCGCAATCACGGACTGAACGAGCCGTATTTCATTCGTCGCCGCTGGGACTATTTCGTCACATGGCTCATGGGAGCGACGCCTCCGGAGAACTATCTCATTGTGCAGCCGGTGGACGGGCGCGGGGGAGCTGCCGACGCCCCCGACAATGATGCTGACCCGGACGGATGGCCATACTGGAAACCGTTCAGGATTCCGCGGTAGCACTTTCCTCGACCTCGCGTACCGCACGGTGCGCGGGGTTTTGGGATAGAGTTCTCAGCCGTTGCGGTCACCCAGATATCGTTTACTCGATTGGTGCCAAAGGTATTCAATCGACCAGTGTTGAACGGAATGAGCATCGGCTCGTCGGCAGCACGTTGATACGAATGGTCTCGAGAAGAATCATGCGTCAAGCGACGGGCACGACTGGCGATGTGCCAGCGCGCGCCCGTCGCTTGTCCTAATCAGGCAGCTGCCGCTTGGCGGGATACCAGTGGCATCACCTGTTCGGCGATGCGTTCCATCTCTTCCAACTGCGGACTGCATTGTAGAAGCAACAGTCCCACGCCCGCGGCTTCAAACTCCCGAATGCGATCGGCCACCTGCTCTGGTGTCCCAACAAGTCCTGCGCGCAGGCCGCGATTCGACACCGAATAGTCCTGCAACGAAAGTGTTTGCTCGAGCTGCGTATTCGCGATCCAGTCTTGATAGTTGTGAAAGCCCGGTGATCCTGATTGCACGTTCGTAATGCGCGCGAGTTCACGGTGCGCGGCGGCCTCCGTATCGCGCACGATCGCATACGCGGCCATACCAAACTGCATCGGACGTTGCCCCGTCTTCTCGCGACGCACGCGCAGATCCGCCACTTTTGCGGCAACGCGATCCGGTGGATCGCCGTGCATCACGTACGCATCGCATTGGCCCGCGATGAGCGACTTCGCCGTTTCCGATTCGCCACCCGCGTAAATCACCGGGTGCGGCCGACCGCGGAGAGAAATTGGCTTCGGTGCGACCAGAAGTTCGTCCACCTCGTAGTACGTGCCCTTGAACGTAAACGAGGGTT
>JAYVPN010000122.1:0-5521 GCA_043757365.1 Gemmatimonadota bacterium
TCGGCGTCCTCACTGTAGGGAGGGCGCCGATCGCGGAACGGGTCACGCGCCGCTTGCGGCGCTATCGAATACTCTGCGGGCGAGCTGGACATCTTCCCAAGTTGGGCGCTTCCACGTCGGATTGCGGAGAAGCGCAGCGGGGTGATAAGTGACGATCAGCGGCACTCCGTAATACCGGTGTACCTGACCCCGCAATTTACCGATCGGCGTCGTCGTCTGCAGGAGAGTTTGGGCGGCAAACGTGCCCAAAGCAAGAATTACCCTCGGCTGGAGGAGCTCCAGCTGGCGGAGGAGATAGGGCGAGCAGGCCTTGATCTCGTCCGGCGCCGGATTCCGGTTGCCCGGTGGACGGTGCTTGAGGACGTTGCAAATGAAGACATCCTCGCGCGTGAAATTGACCGCCGCGAGGATTTTGGTGAGCAGTTCGCCCGATGCGCCGACGAATGGACGCCCGGTTTCGTCTTCGGTGGCTCCAGGGGCCTCGCCAACGATCACGAAGCCGGCGTTCGGATTTCCTTCGCCCGGCACCGGGTTCTTCGCCCCGCTGAAGAGCGAGCAGCTCGTACAGACGGCGACCGCCGTGGCGATGGCGTCGATCGACTCGAGGTGAGCGAGCGGCCCCGGATCGAGGTCGGCCATCGGCGAGCCGACAATCAGCCCCGCCGGCGCGTTCGTGTGCGCCTCGGAGGCATCGGGGACGTTCTTCGGCATTTCGTAGCGGCCGATTTTCTCCTTCACCGGCTCGGTTTTCTCGGCGCCGATGGCGCGCAACGCTTCGCGCCAATCGCCACTTTCGGCGGCGGCGTCGGCGGCTTTGCGAATCGGCGAATCGGATGTCGGACGGGCGACGGGCGGCTGGTAGCTTCTGGCGGAACTTCCGGCAGGGGCCGGCGGAATATCGCCGCGCATGCCGATGGCGCGTAACGCGTCTTCGACGGAGAGCCCGTCGAGCACGTATTCGGACTCTCCGAGCTCGCGGCGCTGTTCGAAATACTGACGGAGGCGTTCTCTAGCGTCCAACGAGCAAGCGCTCCACGCGATCGAGGATGGCGTCGGCGACTTCCAGTTTTGACATCAGCGGCAGCTCGGTTGGCGACGCATTCGGGGCGAGAATGGTGACGCGGTTCGTGTCGACGCCGAACCCGGCGCCCGCTTCACGCGCGTCGTTGACGACGATGATGTCCAACTGCTTGGCGGCGAGCTTTGCCTGCGCGTGGGCGAGCACGTCGTCGGTCTCGAGCGCGAAGCCGACGACGATTGTCCCGGGCCGACGCGCGTCGATCGTCGATTTCAGAATGTCGGCCGTGTCGGTGAGCGCGATCGCATCGGGGCGATGCCCCTTCTTCATCTTCGACGTGGCGACTTCGACCGGCCGAAAATCCGCCGGCGCCCCGGCCATCACGAGGATGTCGGCATCGGCGAGTTCCGTTCGCACCGCGTCGCCCATCTCTGAGGTGCTCTCGACGTGCGTGACACACATCCCCTGCGGCGCCGGAACGCTGAGCGGTCCCGCTATGAGTACGACTTCAGCGCCACGCCGCCACGCGGCCTCGGCGATCGCCACGCCCATCTTGCCGCTGCTGTGGTTTGAGAGGAAGCGCACGGGATCGAGCGATTCTCGCGTCGGGCCAGCGGTCACGATGACCCGCTTTCCGCGCAGCGCCCCGTGCGGTTCGAGCTGACGCCCGATCTCGGCGAAGATCATCTCCGGTTCGGGCATCCGTCCGGCTCCCGCCCCTTCCTGCGGCGAGGCGAGCGCGCCGACTCTCGGATCCATGACGAGATAGCCGAGGCTGCGCAGATGCTGGACGTTGGCGACGGTCTGTTTGTGGGCCCACATGCGATCGTTCATCGCCGGCACGAGGAGAACCGGTGCCGTTGCCGCGAGCAAACAGGCGGTGAGCAGATCATCGGCGCGGCCGGAGGCGGCGCGCGAGAGAAAATCAGCCGTCGCGGGCGCGACGACGATGAGTTCGGCGGCGCGACCGAGCTTGATGTGATCGAGGGCGTGGCCCTCGGCAACGAGTTCCGTGTGTACCGGGCGCCCCGTGAGCGCCTCGAAGGTGACACTGCCGATAAACTCACGGGCGCCGCGCGTCATCACGACGTCGACTTCGGCTCCGCCCTGCGCGAGGAGCCGCGCGAGCCACGCGGTTTTGTAGCTCGCGATCCCCCCGGTAACGCCGAGGAGGATCCGGCGGCCGCTGTATGGACGCACGCGCCGGCTCCTCCCGTCAGACGGTTCGGGTCACTCCGCCGCGCGACGACGCGGAACGACGCGGTACTCAATGCCGCCGCTCGACAGTTCTTCGAGCGAGCGCGTCGTGATCTTCTTCTCGCCGCTCTTCGAGCGGTCGCGCGGGAAATCGTTCAGCACGCGGGCGTACTTGGCCGCGACGAGAATCGCGAGGTACTTGTTGGTCGCGTGAGCCGTGACTTCGGTCGGCGTGAACACTTGCATGATCGAATCCTGGAAAGGGACTTCGGTACGCTTACAGCTTCGGCGAAATGCTCTGAATCTCCTGCTCCAACCGGCCGATCAGGCCGGCGACCTGCTGGTCGAGCGCCTGCACCCGCGCTCGGACCACTTCCTCAGCGTCGATGATCGACGATACCCGTGCCACCGTTTCACTGAGATCGTCGTTGACGACGACATAGTGATACTTGTTTACCTGCACCAACTCGGCTCGGGCATTTTCGAGGCGCACCAGCAGTTGCGCTTCGTTTTCTGTCTGCCGCGCCTTCAACCGTTCTACGAGCACATCGACCGACGGCGGCAACAGGAACACGAGCACCGCATCAGCGTACGCCGCCACGAACTGCTCGGCGCCCTGCACATCGATATCCATTATCACGTGCTGCTTGCCGTCGAACACTTTCTCGACCGCCGACTTCAGCGTGCCGTACATTCGGCCGTGCACGACTGCCCATTCGGCGAACTCTCCGCGGTCGCGCCGCGCCGCGAAATCATCTTCCGAGAGAAAATGGTAGTCCACCCCATTCATCTCGCCGGCCCGCGGAGCCCGCGTCGTGCACGACACCGAGTACCCGAGATCATCCCGCCGCTTGAGCAACTTCTTCGTCACTGTCGTCTTGCCGGCGCCGCTCGGAGCGGACAGCACCACCGGAAAGCGCCTCACTCGAGATTCTCCACCTGTTCGCGGATGCGCTCGAGTTCTTCCTTCACGAGCATAACGTCGCGCTGGATGGCGGCGTCATTCGCTTTACTGCCGGTGGTGTTCGCTTCACGCAGGAGTTCCTGCAGAAGGAAACCGAGCCGCTTGCCAACTGCCTCGCCGTTCGAGTTCGAGAGCGCCTCGCGAAAGGCCGCGATGTGCGAACGAAAACGATCGAGTTCCTCGCCCACGTCGAGCCGGTCGGCGAGGATCGCGATTTCCTGAGCGAGGCGCTCCTCGTTCACGGCGATCCCCTCGGCCAGCGCTTTCACATTCTCACGAAGCCGGTCGCGCTGGGCGATGATCCGCTCGGGCGCCCGTTCGGCCACCCGTGCCACCGCCTGCTCGATCACTCCGATCCGTTCCAGCAACACATCCTTCAATCGGCCGCCTTCGGCTCCGCGCATTTGCGAGAGCTCTGCTGCGGCCGCTGCGACCACCGTCATCAGCTCCTCGATGGTGCCGAGTTGCTGTTCCTCGGCGCCAGTCGTGCGCATGACATCAGGCATGCGTAGCACCGTTGCCACGTCGATTTCACCGCCCAATCCGTGCCGGTCGCGCAGTGAAATCAGCGCCGTCGCGTATTGGGCGAACTTCGTTTCATCGACAATCGCGGCGTCAGCCGCTTCCCGTTCGATTCGCACGGAGACGGTGACATGTCCCCGCGCGATGCTCTTGCGTAACGCCTCGCGGACATCGGCTTCCCATTTCGAGAGGGCCGAAGGCAGCTTGATGCTCGGGCTGAAAAACCGATGATTGACGGTACGCAGTTCAACGCTCACGCGAGCGCTGCCGAGTGGACCTTCTGCGGAACCGAAACCGGTCATCGATCTGATCATATCGAGCCGTGTAAGTTACGTGATTACAAGGGGTTTGTAAAGCGCGGCCGAGCTAGTTCCAGAACTCCCACCGGAGGCCGTAAATGTTGGTCAGCCGCGGCATGACGTAGCCCGGATAGGTCTCATAGATCGTCCCGAACGCATTCCGGTACTGCCAACTGATGACGGCGGTAGCGATCCGGATCTCGAGCAGTGTCGAGAGGACACTGGCGCCCGGGGTGGTCTGTCCGATGGAATTGGCACCCAGCGGGACATAGGTCGCGGTCCGGTACTCGTGCGTCCCGGAGACGAGGAGGTGGAAGTTATTGCGCGGAAATCGCCCGAGGAAACCCGACTCGAAAAAGAGCCGCGTCCGTGTCTGCATTTGCGGGCGGTACGGGCCGGCGGTGGACCAACGGATGAGGTCCATATCCAGCTGCCAGCCGCGTCCGATCGGCCCGCGAAGCGAGAAGATCGCCCCGGTCGCAGCCGGAGTGGTGACCGCCTTCAGAACCGTATCGAGCTCGATCGGCGCGGCAAGGGTGCGGGCGCCTTCGGTGACGAGACCGCCCGAGATCCAGCGATCGCGCCAGTGCACCGCGCCTTCGAGACGGGTGCTGTTAAATGTGAGGCCGCTCGCGAGGGTTTTCGGGGCCGTCCGGCTCACCGCGCCGCCGACATTGAACCACGAGAAGGGCGCGACGCGGACGTTCGCGTCGGTCCGCAGCGTCGAATCGACTCCCTGCTCGGCATAGGCCGAGAAATTGAACTTCCGCCAGTCGTACTCGGCGCGCGCTCCCGGAGCGAAAATCGCTTTGCCGCGAACCGAGCGGAGGCGATTCGTGGTGCTCAGTCGCACGCCCCAGCGCGTGATGCCGGCCGCAACGGTGTACTGCGAGCGGAAGGCGAGGGTATCAACGGAGTCGGACTTTGCGGTCGTCGTGGTCGTGGCGGCAAGACCGGTTGACGCGCTCGAGCTCGACGATTCGCCCTGACTGATCGCCGCCGCGATGATCTGCACCCACGGGCCGTCGATCTGTGGATCGCGCCAGGCGAAGCGCAGGTAGGTGAGCCCTTCGCTGCCTTGGAACGGCGGCATCACGTCTTTCTGCGGCGTCGCCGCGAGGAAGCGCGCACCAGAGTTACGATTGGCGCCCTGGCGGATGAACGTGCCATCGACGCTCCAGTTGCCGCGGGCCCAGCCAACGCGCGCGAAACCGCCGAGGGCGTCGCCGTCCATGCCGCCCGGCGAGACGGTGCTGTACTGCTGTCCCCCGAGCTGAAGCACGCCGCCGTTGTCGAATCGTTTGCCGTACCAACCGCGGTAGAGATTGAGATTTTCACTACCGGTCATGATGTCGGCGCGCGTCGAAGCCGAAGTGCGATCGACGCGCCAGCTGCGCATGTGCACGCGTAGTTCGCTCGCGGTACGCTCGACCTGCACGTCTTCGAGCAACCAGAGCGGTGTCATCGCGAGGTCGCTGATGCCGCCGTTGCGCACGTTGATCGCATCCATCTCGACGCCGT
>JAYVPN010000123.1:0-5516 GCA_043757365.1 Gemmatimonadota bacterium
AGCCGGCCCGCGGCCACCAGCTGCGTGGTAATCGCGCGGTCGTCGGCCGACGGCGTTGGATCCCCGCTCGGATGGTTATGGATCAGAATGATCGCCGCCGCCCGCTCGGCGATCGCCTCGCGAAAAACCTCGCGCGGGTGCACGAGCGACGAGTTCAGTATCCCCCGGGTGATCGTGATATCCCGCTCGAGTCGGTGCTGCGCATCGAGCACCGCGACGTGAAACTCCTCGACTGGCAGATCCTCGAGCCGCGGCGCAAACGCCGCCCAGACATCGCGCGGCGACCGCAGCGGCGCCCCCTCGTCCCGCGATTCCGCAGCGAGCCGGCGGCCAAGTTCGAGCGCGGCGTGAATGACGACCGCCCGAACATTGCCGAGCCCCGGCACCGCCGTGAGCGCGGCGACTGGCTGGGCCGAGAGTCGACGCAAGGAGCCGTCGGTGCGGGCGAGCGCGTCGTGCGCGACCGCGAGCGCCGACCGCCCCGACGTGCCGGTACCGATCAGAATGGCGAGCAGCTCGCTCGAACTCAGCGCCTGCGCGCCAAGTGTCTTCAGCCGCTCGCGGGGACGCTCGGCGCGCGGCAGTTCACGCAGCACCGGTGTGGCATGGGCTAAAGTCAGAGGGGGCACGCGCCCAGTATTGCTGGTGCGCCTGCCCCCTCCGTGACCGTTCGATTGCCGACTGGAGCGTTAGTTGTGCGGCTTCTGCGGCGGATCGACCTGCGGACGCGACGGCGTCGGTGCGACGACCGGAGCCGGAGCGGGCGGCGACGGCGCGGAGAATCCGCCGCGCGTCGACTGCGTCCGCTCGTGAAAGATCGTCGACGCCGGTCCGGTTTCAGCGACCCGCGGGCCCGACGGCGCAAAGAATCCGCCGCTGCCATTCCCGCGCGCACGACCGGCACCGTCGACGCCGCTCCCCGTTCCGTTGTCGCGATACCCGCCGCGCGTTGCCGTCGTAGCGCCGCCCATCTTGTACATCGCGGACACATTGCCGCCCTCGGCGTCACGCAACTGCTGCACGATGCGGCGGATCTCCTCACCACTCTGTTTCCCGGCCCCGGCCTTCGTACCGTTCGTCTTCTCGGTGCCGCCCGCGGTCGCCGCGGTATCGATCGGCGTCACCGGCTTGACCTTCGTGAACGGACCATTGGCCGCGATCGGCTGGCCATAATTCAGATAGCGCTGGAAGCCGCAGTACGTCGAGTCGATATACGTCGCGTTGAATCCGGTGAGAAAACCGAATGCTGGGTAGCAGAGGGCGCCGGTGGAGTACATACCGTAGCCCGGATACATCGACGGCGGCACATCGAGCCAATCCATCGTGATCTCGGCGTCACTTCCGCTCGGCGAGATCTGCTGGATGATCGCGGCGAAGCCCGCGTCGGTGTCCATCCGGAAGCCGAGTCCCTGACGGTAGAGCGCGTTGGAGACCCTGATTTCGTTGGACATCGCGTAGCCCATCTTCAGCGGCGCCGATGACGCGACGAGCAGCAGCGTGTGCCACTGCGGCGAGGTGCGATAGCCACCGAAACCGTAGCCCGACCAACCGTACATCGAATTCCAGAACAGTGGCGAACGAAAGCCGCCGAACCCGCGAGAGACCGGGTTGGTGAGATATCGAAACGATGTGGCGAGCTCCGCTTGGTAGCGGCTCTCCGGATAGAGCTGGCGAAGTCCATCGCGCGTCACGTCGAACAGCGCGACGAAAGCCGGCCGGTTGGACTCGAAACTCACCAATCCGCCACCGGTGTAGGTCAACCGTGCCGAGAGCGGTTCGGCCGTCGGCTGATTCACGACGGTCGGTAGCTGCGCGCCGAGCGGCAGTGCGACGAACAGGGTCAGCGTGAGAGCACGGGCGAAGCGCATCGCGGCCTCGGGAATAGGGTGTTGCTATCCTAATGAGTATTGTCGGAACTGGAAAGTTCCGCAAGCGTCCGTCGACGGGAGACGGGATTATGTCCGTCAGTCACGCGAGTCCGGCGCTGCGCGCGCGATACAACGATCGGCCGTGGAGCTGGCGCGGCAACGGACCGGATGCTGGCGGAGAATACCTCGCCGCCGCATTCCTCAACGATGGAAGCATGGCCGCGGTGATTCCGATCCAGAACGACCTCAACAATCGGCTGGGCTTTGGGCGGCTGCGTCGCGGAAGTAGGCTGGAATATCGAGCTCGAAGGGCTGCGCCGCGCCTGCCGGATGCCAACTGAGCGACTCGGCAAGAATAGCGGGACGCTCGTCGTCGGGCTGCCACCGCTCGATCGTCTGTGATCCCGGATCAATGATCCAGTACTCCTGCACGCGATTGCGCTGGTAGCGTGGACGCTTGGTGACGCGGTCAAAGCGGGATGATGATGGGGAGACGACTTCGACGGCAAGCAGCAGCTTGCTGACGACATCGTTCGCGCTACGAAGGTGCCCAGCCGGAACCGCGAGCAGGTCGGGTTGCAGGATCAAGCCGGGTTCGAGCTTTACGTCCAGTGGTGACAGATACACTTTCCCGACGTTCGTGCTTCGCAGATATTCACGAAGGCGCACAAAGAGCTCGCCAACCAGATCTTGGTGGCTCCAATGCGGGCCGGGGGTCACGAGGACATCGCCGTCGACGAGTTCCCAACGCTCACCGGCGGGCGCGGCGTCCCGTGCGAGGTAGAAATCCTCTTCTGTCCAGCGATGAGTCGGCGCGTGCGCGGGCATGGACATAATCTGCTCGGCTCCAGTTCGAAGAGGCAAGTGGACATTCCGCATTCTTGGCACCGATTGCGAGTCGAGCGTCATCGCGCCATTTCGTGGCGGACGATTTTCGTTCGACTATGCGGTCTTGGCCCGGGTCGCCAGATGACTACCGCACCCCACGCACTGCGCACGGTACGTGCTGCCAAGAGCCGCTTGAAGCTGCTCGCGGAGATCTGATTCGGCCGTAACTCTGAGTCTTACACAGCGTCACAATCTCTTAGACAGTGCCCCCGTGGCACTTCTTGAACTTCTTACCGCTGCCGCACGGACACGGGTCGTTCCGCCCGACGCTCGACCAGTCCGTTTGACCGGCCTGTCCGCCGGAGAGCGAGCGCACCCCGCGACCGGCTCCGAGGATGGTCGGCTCGGTGCGGACGGCGCTCGTTCCCGGGGATTCATCTGGGCCGACGTCCATCGCGATCGCCGTCGACGACGCCGAGATCGCGTCCGACGTTCGGGTGTCCTCGTGCACGCCGAGGGCGTTGAACCGCCGCATCGGTGCCACGAGCTCGCGCTGCGGAGGCGCCGCATGGCCTTCGCCGCCGAAGTCGAGCTGGACGCGCAGGAACCGTTCGCTGAAGGTGTGATGCACGTCGGCCATGAGATCGACGAACATCGTGTACGCTTCCGATTTGTACTCGAGGAGCGGATCCTTCTGCCCCCACGAGCGATAGTGGATCGCGTTGCGGAGCTGGTCGAGATCGTAGAGGTGATCCTTCCACTTTTCGTCGAGCACGTTGAGCATCACGAGGGCCAGGACCTGGCTCGCGAAATCACCGAGCGAATCGAACTTCGCGTTGAACGCCGCCTGCCCCGCGGTCACGCCGTCCTGCTTGGCATCCTCGATCGTCGCGGCGCGGGTGCCGTCCTCCTCGAAGGCCGGCACGGTGAGCAGATAGCGCATCAGGAGATCCTGACGCAGCAACTCGACATCCCATTCGAGCGGATCGGCGATGTCTTCGAGGCCGACCTCGATGCGCTTCGCGACCGCCAGCTCGACCATCTTGATCGCTTCGCCCTTCAGCTCTTCGCCGCCGTCGAGCGCGAACGAGCGCAGCGAGTAGATGACCTCACGCTGCTGGTTCATCACGTCATCGTACTCGAGGAGGCGCTTGCGGCTTTGGAAGTTCTGGAGCTCGACGCGCTTCTGGGCCTGTTCGATCGAGCGCGTGATGAGCGGATGCGTCAGCATCTCGCCTTCGACGGCGCCCATGCGGTCCATCAGCTTGGCGATACGGTCCGAGCCGAACAGCCGCATGAGATCGTCTTCGAGCGACAGGAAGAACTGCGTTGCGCCGGGATCGCCCTGACGGCCGGAACGGCCGCGCAACTGGCGATCGATACGACGTGACTCGTGACGCTCGGAACCAATGATGTGAAGACCGCCGCACTCCGTGACGTCGATGTCCTTGTTGTCGGCGTCCTTCGTTTTGCTCGGCTTCGACTCGCGCACGCCATCACCGAGTTTGATGTCGGTGCCGCGGCCGGCCATGTTGGTGGCGATCGTGACCGCGCCAGGCTGACCGGCGAGCGACACGATTTCGGCTTCGCGCTGATGGTACTTGGCGTTCAGCACATTGTGCGGAATGCCAGCGCGCTGGAACAGACGGGCGAGCGTTTCCGACGCTTCAACGCTCGTCGTGCCGACGAGCACCGGGAAGCTCAGGCCATGCAGACGGCGCGTCTCCTCGACGATCGCGTTGTACTTCTCGCGACGCGTCTTGTAGACGAGATCCTGTCGGTCGTCGCGGATCGCGTCGCGGTTCGTCGGAATGACCGACACTTCGAGTTTGTAGATCTGGAAGAACTCGTTCTCTTCCGTCTCGGCCGTGCCGGTCATACCGGCCAGCTTCTCGAACATCCGGAAATAATTTTGAATCGTGATCGTCGCGAGCGTCTGCGTCTCGCCCTTGACGACGACGCGCTCCTTCGCCTCGACGGCCTGATGGAGCCCCTCGCTCCAACGGCGCCCCGGCATCGTGCGGCCCGTGAACTCGTCGACGATCAGCACCTGCGCGTCCTGCACGACGTAGTTGACGTCCTTCTCGTACAGCGCGTGCGCCTTGAGGAGCTGGTGCACGATATTGAGCTTCTCGCTCTTCAGCGCGTACTCGCGCTCGATCGCCTGACGGCGCGCCAGGCGCTCCTCGGCGGAGATCTCGTGATCCTTCTCGATGCGTCCGATCTCGCCGGCGATGTCCGGCAGCGTGAACGAATCGTGCTCCGACGGCGCCATGAAATCGACGCCACGATCCGTGAGATGGACCGTGTGTCCCTTTTCATCGAGCACGTAGAGCAGGTCGTCTTCCATATCAGCGAACAGCTGCTTGCTCACCGACTGTTTGCGATCGGCGATATGCTCGAGCTCCATCTTCTGGACGAGCATCTTCACGCCCTGCTCGTTCAGCGCCTTGAGCAGCCGCTTGTTCTTCGGCGCGCCGAGCTGCGACTTGTAGAAGGCGAGCGCCGCCGCGTCGGTGTCTCCGGCTTCAAACGCCTTTTCCGCACGCGCGACGAGATCGTTCGCGAGTTCCGTTTGTTTGCGGACAAGGCGCTCGACGTTGCCGTTGTGCAGGGCGTAGTCGGCGTCGGTTTCGTTGCCGACCGGCCCCGAGATGATGAGCGGAGTGCGCGCTTCGTCGATCAGCACCGAGTCCACTTCGTCGACGATCGCGTAGACGTGCTTGCGCTGCACGCGCTGGTCGAGCGAGACGACCATGTTGTCGCGCAGATAGTCGAAGCCGAATTCGTTGTTCGTGCCGTACGTGATGTCGCACTCGT
>JAYVPN010000124.1:0-5498 GCA_043757365.1 Gemmatimonadota bacterium
GATGGTACTCCGATCGAGAGATCGCGGGAGAGTAGGCCGTCGCCGGCACCCCTTCGAAACCCCAGCCCTTCACAGGGCTGGGGTTTCGTCTTTTCTACCACTTCCGTCCGACCCTCGCCGCGTCTGCCCGCGACTATACTCCTCTCATGATCGTCTCCCTTCTATGAGTACCGAGAGCAACACGCCCACCAAAGCAGGCATCGTCACCGTCGCCGGTAGGCCCAACGCCGGAAAATCGACGCTGCTCAATCGCCTCGTCGGACAGCACCTCGCCATCACGAGTCCCAAGCCGCAGTCCACCCGCGATCGGGTCGTCGGTATCATCTCCGACGACACCACCCAGATCGTCCTCCACGACACGCCGGGGCTGCTCGCACCCAAGTACGAGCTCCAAAGCGCCATGCGCGCCACCGCCCTCGAAGCGATCCACGACGCCGACGTCATCGTCCACATCCTCGACGCCACCGAAGGCAAAATCGAATCGCTCGGCGAAGCGGCCAATTTCCCGCCGGGTAAATCGCCCCGCGTCGCCGTCCTCACCGTCCTCAATAAATCGGATGAACTCTCCGAAGGACGGCGCCAGCTCTTCGCCACCGAATATCCCGACGCCGTCCAGATCTCCGCGCGCACCGGCGACGGCATCCCGGACCTGCTGACGCGCATCCGCGCGCTCCTCCCGATCCATCCGTTCTACTACGACGCCGAAGACCTCAGCACTCAACAAATGCGGTTCTTCGCCGCTGAGATGGTGCGCGAGACGGCACTCGAGCAGCTCGATGACGAAGTCCCGTATAGCATCGCTTGCGAAATCGAGGAGTACCGCGAAACGCGAACGCCGGTGTACATTCGTGCGGTGCTGCACGTCGAGCGCGACAGCCAAAAACGGATCTTGATCGGACACAACGGCGCCCGCATCAAAACGATCGGACGCGACGCCCGCCTCAAGATCGAACGGCTGATCGGGCTCCCGGTATACCTGGATCTCTGGGTCAAAGTGCTCGCCAACTGGCGCCGCGATTCCGCGGCCCTTCGCCGACTGGGCTATCGCGTGCCCGAGGATCTCCAGAAATGACGCTCGCTCCACAGCTGCTCGCCATTCTCGTCTGCCCGAAGTGCAAAGGGGCCCTGGCATACCATGAAACAGAATCGGCGCTCGACTGCCCGGCGTGCAAGCTGCGCTACCCGGTGCGCGACGACATCCCCGTGATGCTCGTCGACGAGGCCAAACCGCTCTAACGTGCTCCGCCGAACCCTGGCAACGCTGGCGCTGACTGTCGCGCTGAGCTCCGCGCTGTTGCACGCGGGCGCGCCGTCGGCGCTGGCGCAGGGCGGGCTCTCAAAAGAGGGGGCCCTGTTCCTGCTCGTGCCCATCGGCGCCCGTGCCGTCGGGATGGGGCAGGCGGTCGTCGCGTCGAATATCGGCAGCGAAGGATTCTGGTGGAATCCGGCCTCTCTCGCGCGCCTCTCAATGCCGGAGTTCAGCATCAACGCGTCGAAGTCGGTCGTCGCCAACGGCTACGCGGTCACCCTCGTCCGCCCGACGGGGGTTCTCGGCGTGCTCTCGGGCGGCGCGTACATCTACGACTACGGCGAGCAGATCGCGACCGATTTCTCGACCGGCGAAGTCGGTCGTCTCAATCCGCGTTCGATCGTGCTCGCGGCATCGTACGCGGCGACGTTCGGCGCGCGCGTGAGCATGGGGCTTACCTATAAATTCGTGCAGCAGCGGCTCGACTGCTCGGGGCAGTGCGGCAACATCGCGACCTTCAATGCCTCGACGACTGCGGTCGACTTCGGCATTCAGGCGGTCGTCGATCGCGCGAAGAATCTGACGATCGGCGCGACGCTCCGGAATTTCGGTCCGCGGCTTCAGGTGAATGACAATCCGCAAGCGGATCCACTGCCGAGCCGGGTGGTCGTGGGGGTGCAGTACGTGATTCCGAATTTCGCGAAGCAGGTGCCGGACGGTGATCTCCGCGTGACCGCGGAGTTCGTCGACAACGCGTCGCTCGGCCAACCGTCGCTGCACGTCGGTGGCGAGTTCGGCTATCGCCGACAGATTTATCTGCGCGGCGGCTACGTCACCGGGAGCGGAGATGCGAGCGGCGCGTCGATCGGTCTTGGCATCAGGCGCGGCGGTATTGCGATGGATTTCGCGCGTGGCTTCGGCGATTCGTCGACCGACGCGGGGAACACGCCGACGTATCTCACCCTGCGGTTCCTTTTCTGATGATACGGCGCCTGCAGCTCGCCATTGGGTCTGCACTCGCGCTCGCACACGGCGGCACGTCATCGCTTCTGGCGCAGCGCGTCGCCGACGCACCCGGCGTGCTCACGGTGCTCGCGGTGCTCGCGGTGCCCGGCTCGGCCCCCGATGATTCGGTGCGCACGCCGTCGAAGATTCGCATCGGACGGCTGGCGATTCCCCGTCGCGATTCCTCGTGGTGGGTACCGCTGAGCTCGGCGATCGTCCCCGGAACGGGACAGGCGCTGCTCGGGCAGAACCGGTTCATCGCCTACTTGGCGGTCGAGGCATTCGCCGTGGTCGGGTACTTCAGCCAGCGCAACGAGGCCGTGCGCGGGCGCGATCAATACCGGGCCCAGGCCCGCGACGTGTCGCGCGCCCTCTTTCCCGGGAGTCGACCGGTCGGTCCGTGGTCCTATTATGAAAGCATGGAGCATTATCTCGAGAGCGGTGTCTTCAACAGATTCCCGGGCGATGAGTTCACGCCGGAGTCTGATGAGAGCACGTTCAATGGGGATATGTGGCGACTCGCGCGCGCGACTTATTGGCGCGATCCAGCGGTCACGCCGGACAAGAACTCGCAGGAATACCGCAACGCGATCGGCTTTTACATCGCCCGCGCCGTCACGCCGGAGTACCGATGGTCCTGGCGCAATGCTCAGCTCGAGCAGGATCTGTATCGGCGGACTATTTTGAACACCAACCAGGCGTACCGGGACGCGAACATGCAGCTCGGGTTCCTGATCGCGAACCACCTGCTATCGGCGGTCGACGCGTTCGTGACCATCCGGCTCCGTGGTGGGGCTGGAGCGGTCGTCCCGGGGGCCCAACCGACCTCGCTGTCGGCCACGTTGCCGTGGGCCCCATTCGGGCGTCCAGTGACGAGATGACCGGTTCGGCCAAGTCATTGCCGTCTATCTCTTTGACACCTCTTGAGGGTGGCCGTATCTTGCGGGAATACCTCTTGTCCGACGGAGCGAGTGGCGCAGTCTAACGCGTTCGTATTTTCACCTGACGGAAGGCCGCTGCCCGAGCTCGTGCGGGCGTGGCTCGACGCGCGCCATTTTCCGGTGACCGTCGTCGATTCCGCCGACGCCCTGATGGCGGCGGCGCTGCGGAGCCGTCCGCGCGTCGTGATCATCGACGCGCGTGTCCACCCGGTCGCGGCGCTCAAGGGATGTCAGCGGTTGAAATCGGATTCGTTCACCGGCATCGTACCGGTGGCGATGTGCACACGCGATGAAGACATCGGCTTTGCCGCCGCGTTCGACGCCGGCTCCGATGAAGTGTTGCGGGACGGCCAGAATCCGATTGACGTGCCGCTACGGCTCGATGCGCTGCTGCGGCGCTCCGACCGCGACACGTTCGTACATCCGTCAACGCGCCTTCCTGGCGCGATGGAAATCGAAGGTGACATCGGCGTGCGGCTCGAGCGCGGCGAGTTTTTTGCTGTCTGCTACGCCGACCTCGATCACTTCAAGGAATTCAACGACCGGTACAGCTACTACGACGGTGACCGCGTCATCCGCATTCTCTCGAAGATCCTCCACGACGTCGTGAAAGGGACGTGCGGTGAAGAGGGATTCGTCGGGCACATTGGCGGCGACGACTTCATTTTCAACATGCCGGTCGAGCTGGTCGCGGAGACCTGCAGCGAGATCGTGTCGACATTCGATGCATTGGTGCCGTTCCAGTATTCGGAGCAGGACCGGCGCGCCGGTTATTATTTCGGGAAAGACCGGCGCGGTCAGCTGCACAAGGTGCCGCTGATGACGGTGTCGATCGGCGTCGTCACGAACGAGCGGCGCAAGTTCACGAACGCCGCGCAGGTCAGTGAGCTGGCGACGGAAATGAAGAGTTATGCGAAGACGCTCGAAGGGTCGGTCTTCACGATCGACCGTCGCGGCGATGCGATGCACGAAGAACGCGGACTCGGCGCACCCGCCGACGCGACGACGGTTTCGGAGGAGCAGTGAACGTAACGTGTCCTGATTGCCGCTCGGTCTTCCGTGTCGACCCGGCGAAGGTTCCGCTCGGCGGCGTCCGCGCGAGATGCTCGGTCTGTGGTGGTGTCATCTCAGTGACGGCGCCGGATTTTGTCGAGTCGCTTGGCCGCGCGTCCGTGGCGGCGACTGCGGTGGCGGCCGAGGCAACGACGATGGTGATTTCGGCGGTAACCCCGCCGGCCGACGAGCCGCCAACGTACGAGAGTGAGGCTGCGACGGCGTTCGAGTCCGACGCCGAAGCCGCGCCCGAACCGGCGTTCGATGAGCCGGTCGCCGAGTCTGCGCTAGCGGCGCCTTCCGCCGTACCGCCGCCGCCGGTCACGCCGGTCACGCCGGTCACGCCGGTCTCGCGGCCGACGATTCCGACGCTGTCCCCGCCGATGCCCGGTCAGGATCCCGGCAGCACTCCGCGCCCGTTCGCAGCGATCGGGGGAGCGACGCCGGCACGCCCGACGACAGGTCCGTCGATAACGCCGCCTCGTGCACCGTTCAGTCCGCCTATCCGTCCGACGTTTGCGCCGCCGTCGACGCCGGCGCTGTCGTCGACGGCGGTGCCGCCCGCTGCGGCAACACCAACGCCGCCGCCATTCGCCCCGTCGGTGGTTCCGGCGCCCCGGATGACGCAGCCGCGCACGATGCCGCCGTTCCAGGCGCCCGTCGTCCCGGGTTTCCGATCTCCGGCGGCCCCTCCGGCGGCGCCGCCCGCGGTGGTTGTTGTGCCGTCGCGCCCGTCGGGCAGCGTGCCAGCCGTGCCGGCCGATGGAACACCGCGCCGCGTGATCAACCCGTTCCTTAACAATGATCCGAACCAGAAGGGCAAGCGCCTCGCCCGGGCTCTCGTCTCGGATATGGTGGCGTATCTGCCGCAGAAGCGAGAAGAGGGGCTAAAGAACGGCACGCTCAAGACGCTCTTCCGCGAGGAGATCAAGAAGAGTTACGAGGAATACGTCGACCAAATCGGCAAGGAGTTCGCCGATTCGACGACACATTTTCAGGACGCGCTGAACGAGATCCTCGCCGGCGGGAAGAAGATGTTCTAGGCCGTTCGCCGGCCGCCCGCACACTGGAATGCGGCGCGACGCGCGGCTATCTTTCGGAAGCGAACGAGCCGTTTCTCCGAGAGGCGGAGGACGGCTCGCGTCGCATCCTCCAATCCCGAACATGGCTGAATCAGAACGCGCGAAATCGCTGAGGCTCGACGAGGAAAAACTCGCGGAGCTTCGGAGGTTCCTTTGACCTGGACGCCA
>JAYVPN010000125.1:0-5422 GCA_043757365.1 Gemmatimonadota bacterium
CAGCTCTCCGGTCGGTTTGGCGGGGGCGGCCTTGCGCGGCCACAGATTGAGAAACGGACGCGCATTGCGCGCTTCGGGGGAGAAGCGGTCGCTGTGGCCGCCGGTCGTCATCGCGCGCAGCGCATACGGATCCACGGCGAAGACCATGAAGACGTGCCCCACCGAGAGCACGACGAGCGCCGTCATCGCCATGAAATGCCAGTACCGTGCCCACTGGTAGCCACCGATCAAATTCGTGAGCGGCGAAAGCGTCACGGGCTTCCAGATGGCGATGCCGCTGATAACGGCAACCGCGCCGATCCACGGCAGCGCAAAGTACGTCGCCTTTTGCAGCGCGTTGTGCTTGCCCTGCATTGGATGGTCTTTGCGAACGAACATGTAGTACTTGATCATTTCCCACGTGTCGCGCAGATCGCCGCGACGCGGCGCGAGATCGCGCCACTCACCGTGCAGATATACGAAAGCCAGATAGACGAGCCCGTTCACGACGAGCACCCACATCATCGCGAAGTGCCAGTGCCGCGCGCCGCCGAGCCATCCGCCAAACGTCAAGACGGACGGAATGTCCTTGCCTTCGAACGGATAGCAGCAGAAGGTGTTGCCCGGCCGCGCGAACGACGGATGCGCATTGAAGATCCGGAGCCCGCTGCCGACCATGATCGTCACGGCGACGGCGTTCACCCAGTGGGTGAGGCGTACAATCCAATGGTGTCGTGGCATAAATGAACCTATTCCCGGCCTCGTGAAGTGGTTCCCCGCCCCTCCGATGTCGTATCTTTATCGGCCTATGTCGCTCCTTCCCCTCATCGGCCACGACGCGCTCCGCGCGCGATTCGAGGACCAGATTGTCCGCGGTACGCTCCCCGCGAGCATTCTGCTCCAGGGGCCGTCCGGCGTGGGAAAGCAACGTCTTGCCCTCTGGCTTGGCCAGCGCCTGCTCTGCAGCGGCACCGGACCGATACTTCCCTGCGGCGAGTGCCAGCACTGTCGGTATACGCTCGACGGCGTACATCCGGATCTGCGGTGGTACTTTCCCTTGCCGAACATGAAGCTCGGCTCCGATCCGGCGCTGGAAACGGTCGACGAGGAATGCCGCGCCGCCGTCGCCGAGCGCGTCGGCGCACACGGGCTTTACGCGCACCCCGATGGATCGTGCGGCATTTACGTCTACATCACGCGCGTACTCGTGAAGCAGACGGTATCAACACCGGCGATGGCGAAGCGCAAAGTATTCGTGGTCGGCGACGCCGAGCGCATGGTGCCGCAGCTGTCGAGTCCTGAAGCGGCGAACGCATTTCTGAAACTGCTCGAGGAGCCGCCGGCCGACACGACGCTCATTCTCACGACGAGCGAGCCCGGCGCGCTCCTGCCGACGATCCGGTCGCGCGTCGTCGCCTTTCGCGTCGCGCCGCTCATCGACGCCGAGGTGCGGAGCTGGCTCGCCCAGCCACCGGCAGCTGATGCTGCCGGCAAAGGGGCGATGGAAGCACTCGTGCGTCTCGCCGGCGGCGCACCGGGCTCGCTGATCGGCGCTGCGGATCGTACGGCGGTGATCGAACGCGCCCAGGCGCTCCTCGCCGCGGCGAGCGGCGGACGCGAACGCGCGCTCCGCGCCGCGTTCACGCAAGGAAGCTCGAAGGCGCGCGGTGCCTTCACGGATGTGCTAGACGCGCTCACGGTGCTGTTCCACGAGCAAGTCGAGCTTGCCGTCGCTGACGGCAATGCCGACAAAGCCACCGCGTCGGCGAAGGCGGTACGGCTCGTGGAAGAGGCTAAGCGCGCCGCCGAGGGGAATGCGATTCCGCAGCTCGTGACCGCACAACTGTTGCGCGGCTTGGCAGAGGCCGGTGTATGACGCCAGCAAAAAAGGCGAAGCTCTCACATGTGAACGCGCGCGGTGCCGCGAGCATGGTGAACGTCGGCGGCAAAACGCCAACCGAGCGTTGTGCGGTCGCCGAAGGCTGCATCACGATGAGCGCGACCGCGCTGAAGGCCGTGCGGGCGAACGCGATCACGAAGGGCGACGTGCTCGCCGTCGCGCGCATCGCCGGCATTCAGGCGGCGAAGCGCACGGCCGAGCTGATTCCGTTGTGCCATCCGCTCGCGCTCACGGACGTGCAGGTCGAGTTCCGCGTCATCGTCGGTACGAAGACCATTCGCGCGACGTCGACGGTCCGCACCGTCGGTCCGACCGGCGTGGAAATGGAAGCGCTGACCGCCGTCTCGGTCGCGCTCCTCACCGTGTACGATATGGCGAAAAGCGTCGACAAGGCGATGCGCATCCACGGCGTGCGCTTGCTCGAGAAGACGGGCGGCAAAAGCGGCACCTACCGCGCGGAAAAGTAGCGAAAGCGACTAGCGCTTCGCGCTGGGTTTCTTGCGATGCGCCGGCAGCTTTGCCGGCGCTTTTTTCTTTGCCGACGCTTTCTTCGCCGACGACTTGCCGCGCTTCGAATACTTCTCGATCGACGGGTCGGGCACGTCGAACGCGGCCGACACCGCCTGCTTCGTCGGGACGAGGATCCGCTGACCGGCGGCAAGATTCCCGCTCCTCAAACGCGTGACCTTCGGATTGTACCACCCGAGCTGCTTCGCCGACAGTCCGTGCTTCTTGGCGATCGACGACATCGACTGGCCCTTCTTTGATTGGACGGACGAGAATGCCGCGCGCTCGTCCGGCTCGAGCGCGGCGAACTTCTCCTCGAAGTTCGCCGCTGTGCCGACCGGCACGCGCACCCACCGTGACTCGCCGGGCGGCGTCATCCCCCGCAGCAGGTGCGGATTGAGCTCGCGCATCTGTGAAATCGTAGCGCCGGTCACGGTGGCAACCGCAGCGACCGGCACCGATCCACCGACGCGCACGGAGTCGTACGTGAACGGCGCGACCGGATCGAACGTCACTCCATATCGCGCCGGCTCTTTTCCAACGAGCGCCGCGGCAATCAGTTTGGGCACGTAGTCGCGGGTCTGCGGTCGCAGATAGTTGTACTCGGAGAGCGCGAAGAACCGATCTTCTCCCTCGACGCCGGCCATGTCGCTGCGATGCAACGCCAGGCCGCGCGACACGCGCCCGTCGCCACCGTTGTACGCGGCCGCCGCGAGATAGAGCGACCCGCCGAACTGGGCACGCAACCCGCGCAGCATTCGCACGGCGCCTTCCGTGGAACGCACCGGATCGCGGCGCTCGTCGATCCACCAATCGACGCGCAATCCTACCCCGCGCGCCGTGCGCGTCATGAATTGCCACATCCCAACCGCGGCCGCCGACGAGTAGGCGTGCGGATCGTACCAACTCTCGATGAGCGCGAGATACGTGAGATCTTCCGGAAGCCCGCCGGCCCGCAACTTCGCGCTGATCAGGGGCGCGTAGTACGACTGCCGCTGCAAACTCTTCGCGAACGGCGCCTTGGCCGAGCTGGAGAATATCCGCACGTAGCGCTCGACCCGCTCGCGTCCTTCATACGAGCGTACATCCATATCCCACACCGGGCCGCGGGGGCCGCCGGGGCCGGCGGGGCCGGCGGCGACGCTGTCGACCGCCGCGTTGGATGGCAGCGGTCCGAAAACCCGCGTCGCTTCCGTGATGACTTCGGCCGGCGTTACATCGACCACCGAGTCCTTCGCGACCGGTCGGGGCTTCGGCGCCATACCGCCAGCCGGTGCGATCCGCAACGAATCCGCAACGGTGCGCGGAACCTGAACGGGCTGCTCGGCCACCGGACGGTTCACAACGGGCCCGCTTCGCGGCACCGGCACGAGCACCGAGCACGACGCGACCGACGCGACCGACGCGACCGACGCCGCAACGGCCGCCATCGCCATGGTACGTCTCAGTGCCGTCACCAGTACACCCGCTCGCCGCATCGCGCCCCTTGATAAGTCCGCCAGCCTCAGCCCCGCGCCGGCCCTCGTCACGTGTGATCCCAGTCTCGTATATTCGACGCATGCGCCGACTCCTGCCAGCCCTTGTCTTTCTCGCCGCCTGCGCCGGTCAGTCTATTCAGACCGGCGACCGAATTGCCGCCAAACCCGCCGCTTCGCTCGACGCGCTGCACGACAAACTGCAGCGCATCATCGCCGCGACCGCCGGTGCCGACGTCGCCGTGTACTATCGCGACCTCGGCGGCCCCGATTCTTTGACACTGCAACCCGACGTTTCGTTTCACGCCGCCAGCACGATGAAGGTCCCGGTGATGATCGAGCTCTTCCGCCGGGTCGATGCCAAAGCGCTCAAACTCGACCAGACAATGACGCTGACCAATTCGTTCGCGTCGATCGTCGACAGCTCGACGTACACACTGACGCGTACCGACGACTCGGACAATCAGCTTTACACCAAAGTCGGTACTCCGGTGCCGCTCCGCGAGCTCAACGAGCGGATGATCACGCGCTCGAGTAATCTCGCGACGAACACGCTCATCGGCCTGCTCGACGCGCGGAAGGTGAACGCCACGGCCCACGCGCTCGGCGCGAAGAACATAAACGTCCGTCGCGGTGTCGAAGACCAAAAGGCCTTCGACAAGGGGCTGAACAACACGACCACCGCACGCGACCTCGGCGTGCTCATGGCCGCCATCGAGCAGAATGTCGCCGCGTCACCGCGGAGCTGTGCCGCGATGAAAACAGTGCTCACGAGGCAGGAATTCAACGCCGAGATCCCCGCCGGATTGCCGGCTGGAACGCCGGTCGCGCACAAGACCGGCTGGATCACCGGCACGTTGCACGACGCGGCCGTCGTCTATCCGAATGGACGCAAGCCGTACGTGCTCGTGGTGCTGACGCGAAAAATTTCGCTCGAGAAAACGGCGCAGACGCTGATCGCCGATCTCTCCCGCGAAGTGTACGCCTATGCCATGAAATAGCGCCTGCCGGTGCGGCCTAGCGCCGCCCCCCCTCGGCTACTCGGCCAGCGCTGCTCGGTAGTCGTCCATCAGTCGGTCGAAGATCGAATCCCAGCTCTTCGCAGCCGCCGCCGCAATCGCGGCGCGCACAAGACTCTGGCGCAGCGTCGGCTCGGCAATCAGCCGCTCGACGCACGCGGCGAGCGACGCCGCATCGCCGGCTTTGAACTGTAGCGCCGTCTCCGTGGTCGCGAGCTCGGTCGTCGCGCCCCAGTCCGGCGCGACCAGCGCCAGTCCGCTCGCCATCGCTTCGAGCACGACATTGCCGAACGTCTCCGTGATCGACGGAAAGACGAAAACATCCGCCGACGCATAAATCTCGGAGAGCTCGCGTCCACTGAGACGACCGGTGAAAACAGTCCCCGCCGGCGCCGCCGCCCGACAGCGGTCCTCCGCGGGCCCGTCGCCGACGAGCGCAAATCGGACCTTCGCGCTTCCGGCGGCGGCGTGTCGCTCGAGCACCATTCGCATACCGTCGATCGCGACGTCGATCCCTTTCTCCGGCGCAATGCGGCCGACGT
>JAYVPN010000126.1:0-5419 GCA_043757365.1 Gemmatimonadota bacterium
CGGCGAGGGGTCCGCCTGCGCGGCCTGGGCCTGCGACGCCGATGGCGCAGTGCCTCCGCACGCCATCAGGGCGGCGATGGCTGCGACGGTGGCCGCGACGAACGCCGATCGTATTCTCATCGGGTGCGGCGGGGTTTGGGGCGGCGGCTGATGTCGCCAAGGAAGCGGTCGAGACCGCGATCGGTCAACGGATGCTGCAACAACGAGTGGAGTGCCGCCGGCGTGAGGATGGCGATGTCGGCGCCGGCCGCGGCGCACGCGGAGAAGCTCGCGCTCGAGGCCGGCCCGGCTGCGGCGATGTCGCACTCGGTGGCGTTATGGTCGAACGTCGCCCGGAGTTCTCGAACGACCGCCGTGGCATCCTGTCCCACCGATTCGAGCGCGTCGATCGCGATCGTGACCATCGATGCGCCGGCTTTCGCCGCGAGAATGCCCTGCGCGGCCGAGTAAACCAATGTTGCGGCCACCGTCACACCGTCGGCCGCGAGGCGGCGAATCGCCGGCGCGGCGTCCTCGATGAACGGGACGGCGATGATCAGATGCTCGGCGACTTTACCGAGCTCCTTGGCGCCTTTGTAAATCTCCGCCGAGCCGATGGCCGGCACACTCGCACAGATCGGCAGCGAGGTTGCTTTGGCGATATCGGCGATGACGTCTCGCGCGTCGGCGTTCGGGAGTTCGGTCTGGATGACCGTCGGCGTTGCAACGACGCCATTGATGAGAGCGGCATCGGAGGCCCAGCGGATTTCGCTGAGCGAGGTCGTAGCGAGGAAAATGCGCATCGGCGATTACGCGGTTGTCGGCGTGAGGTACAGGTCGTGCGGATAGGTGACGTGCTCGAGACAGAGCCCCTGCGGCGGCGCCGGTGGTGAGACCTCGTCGTTCGTCGTCGCTTCGAGGAGTTGCGTGAACTCCGCGCGCGCGCGCCGTCCGTCAGCCACGTCGAGCATCGTGCCGACCAGAAATCGAACCATATGATGCAGAAATCGGTTCGCTTCGATGTCCAGCGCGATTCCGCCGGCTGTCTCCCGCCACTTGCACCGTCGTATGTCACATCGGTGATCGTCCGTCGCCGGCGCTGTTCCGCGCACGGCGAAGCCGAGAAACCGATGCATCCCCACAATCCGCTCCGCACACCAGTCCAGCGCTTCGCGGTCGAGGGCCCGATCGTTCCGAGGCAGCGCGTATTCCCACCGCCGTCTGAAGGGGGAGTGCGCCATCTCGTCGAGCCCCACCGCGTAACTGTAGCGCCGACCGGTCGCGCTGTACCGCGCGTGAAATCCGGGCGTCATCTCGTGCACCTGCTCGACCCACACGTCGTCGGGTAGCTGCTCAGTCAGCACCCGCTGCAACTTTTCCGCCGTCCAATGCGAGGGAAGGTGGACGCTGGCCACCTGCCCGCGCGCATGCACCCCTGCATCGGTTCGACCGGCGCCCGCGATGCGCACCGGGTGCTCATTCAGGCGGGCCAACGCCGCTTCGATGACGCCTTGCACGGTTCGCTCCGCGCGCTGCACCTGCCAGCCCGCGAAGTCGGTGCCGTCGTAGTGCAACACGAGTTGCAGGACTCGCTCTGCCATCGTCAGAAACGTAGCCGCCGCCGCGCATTCTTTCAAGGAATCATCAACGCGGAACCGATTGACTTTGCTCTACCTACGCTCCAACCTTCGTTTTCTGTCGCCCCTCGCGGGCGCGCCGTCTCCCCCCCCCCTGAAATGCCTCCACGCACCTTCGCCTCGCTCGCGCACGCGCTCAGTGCCGCGATCGACCTCGACGCGGCCTTCGTCGCCCTCGCCGAGGCACTCGCGGAGACCGATCGCGACGCCCATCTCGCGCTGTTCCGGCTCGATGCCCGCAGCGGCCTCCTGCGCGAGCGCGCCATGGTCGAGGCGAGTACACTGGTCCGCCTTCCGCTCGACACGTCGATCGAGCAACTCCCGAAACGCGTCCACCAGACGGTGCTCACGGGGGGCATCTTTGCGGATCTGGCCGACGAATCGCCGGAGTTTGCCCGCATGCTCGGGCTCCCGATCGGCGCTGAGGGGTGCTACCTCGCGCTGCTCGGCCTGCGCGTTGACGGGCAACTTTCGTCGGTCGTCGCCGTCGTCGAACCGAAGCGGACGTTCGGCACGCGCGTCTCCGAGCGCCTCGCCCCGATGGCGGCACTGTTCGAGCTCGCGTATCTGCGATTCGCCGAGCGCGATGCCCGACTCGAGGCGGTGACCACCCTCGAAGAAGTCACGCAGCGCATTCACGGCGACTACGTGGCGCGGCTTGCCCAGCTCGAAACGCAGCTCAGCGAAGCGCGCGACACGGCGCACCGGAGCGGAGAGTTCTCGGCCGCCGAAGAACTCGAACGCGAACGGGCCGAAGCAAAGCTGGCAGAGGAACAACGGCGAAGCTCGCGACGACTCGCCGCACTCGAGCATCAGCTGATGGCGGCGGTCGGACAGCTGGAGTCGGCGCACGTCGAGTTGCATCGACGTAGCGAGGCGCTGCGTCAGCGCACGCGAACGCTCTATTTGATCGATCGCGTCCTTACGCTAGCGGCGGCCAGCGAGGAGCCGCGACGGCTCGCTGACGGATTGCTGTCGCTCGTCGGGGATGACATGCACTCGCTGCGCTGTTCGCTCTTTCTGACCGTCCCGGAGGAGGCCACGCGCCTCTATCTCGCCGCCGGACGCGGGCTCGCGCCGCACATCACGCTCGGCTCGCGCATCACGCTTGGCGAAGGAGTCGCCGGCGCCGTCGCGAAGTCGAGAGAACCGATGCTCGTCGTCGACGCCGGGGACGCGGCGTCGCAACCGCTGCTCGGCGATGAGTACCTCACCACCGGCTCATTTATCAGTTTCCCGCTCGTTTTGCACGACGAACTCGTCGGCGTCGTCAATCTCACGAATCGCGCGCAGCGCGGACTGTTCGTCGAGGAAGACGTCGAGCGCGTGCGCTTGCTCGGTCTCGTCATTTCGCTCGTCGCGCGCGAAGCGTCTCTACCGGAACGATTGATGGGAGCGATTGGTGAGCGCTGAGCCGAACGCCCTCTCGGCAGCGCTCAAGACCCTCGCGCATGCCGGATCGTTGACCACCGAACAGGCGTCCGACGCGTTCGATGTGGTGATGCGAGGCGACGGAACGGCCGGGCAGATCGCTGCGCTGCTCATGGGACTACGCGTCAAAGGCGAAACGTCTGCTGAAGTGGCCGGCGCGGCGAGCGCGCTGCGCCGCGCGATGCTCGTCCTCGAGGCCGAGAATCCGTCGATGCTCGTCGACACGTGCGGGACCGGTGGCGGCACTGTCACGACGTTTAATATTTCGACCGCCGCCGCGCTGCTCGCGGCCGGCGCCGGTGTGCGCGTCGCGAAGCACGGAAACCGGTCGTTCACGTCGAAGTCCGGCAGTGCGGATGTCATCGAGGCACTCGGTATTGCGATTGATTTGCCCGTGGGAAAGATGCGGGACGTCCTCGATACGGCCGGCATCGTCTTCATGTACGCGCCGACGATGCATCCGGCGATGCGCCACGTCGGCGCGGTGCGCCGCGATATCGCGATTCCGACAGTGATGAACTTGGTTGGTCCGCTGGCGAACCCGGCCCGCGCCGGCCGCCAAGTGATCGGTGTCGCCGATCCGTCGCGCGTCGAGCTGATCGCCGGCGCGCTGCAAACGCTCGGTACGAAGCACTCGCTCGTCGTCCACGGCGCACCAGGCATCGACGAGCTTTCGCCGCTTGGCACGACAACCATCATTGAACTCCGTGACGGGCTCGCGAGCCGTTGGGAGCTCGATCCTGCAGACATCGGACTGACACGCGCGATGCCGGCCGAACTCGCCGGCGGGTCGCCGGCGGAGAACGCGACGCTCGTTGAACTCGTGCTGCGAGGGAAGGGACCGACCGGCGCCGAAACGGCGGTGGTGATGAATGCCGCGGGGGCGATTTACGTCGCCGGGTTGGCCGGACATTACGCGAGCGCCATCGGAGTGGCGCGCGAGGCGTTGCGCAGCGGGGCCGGGCGCGAAGCTCTCGAAAAGCTCCGGCGCGCGGCCCCGATTGGCTGAACGAACGACGGGTTAGTAGCGGCGCAGAACGCCGACGACGATTCCCTGTATGCGCATTTGATTTTCCTGTACGTAGATCGGCGCCATGCTCTCGTTCGATGGCTGGAGGCGGATGCGGCCGTCGCGCTCGCGGTAATAGCGTTTCACGGTCGCCGACTCATCGATCATGGCGATGACCATCTCCCCGTTCTCGGCACTCTGTCGGTCGTGAACGACGACGATATCACCGTCGGCGATCTGATCCTCGATCATCGACTGACCGCGGACGCGCAGGACGTAGTGATTCCCGCTGCGGCGTACGAAGTCCTGCGGCACGGCAACCGTTTCTTGGACCGTTGCCTCTTCAATCGGAAAACCGGCGGCGACGGCGCCAAGGAGCGGCAGTTCGATCGATCGCGGCGTGACATCGGAGGGAAGGATTTCGATCGCACGGCTCTCATTGTAACTGCGCTTGATATAGCCCTTCCGCTCGAGGTTGCTCAGATGCTCATGAACGGTCGCCAGCGAGTTATAATTGAACTGCTCGGCGATCTCCTCAAAGCTCGGCGCATAACCGTGTTCGGCGGAGTAGCCGTTGAGGTAATCGAGGATCTGGCGCTGGCGCTTGGTGAGCGGCATGTCGACGGCCCTTTCGTGAGAGAGCGTAGCTGGAATTCCGTTTCGCGAGCACAACTCGGCGGGGCGTGCGAAGATTGACTACCGAACAACACCCGAAGTAACGGTATCCGAACATTGACCGAAGCGCAAGCGAATTCGCGGAACTGGACACCGCCCGAGGGGCCCCTCGGTGAGCTGACCGCGCTGGCGACGAAGCTCGCCGAGGCGGCACAGGGCACCGTGCGCGCGCTGGAGGTCGAGGCCGCGACGACGCCGCCCGCGCCCTCATTTCTCGCCGCACTTACCGGCACCGACGTTCGCATCATCGCCGAACTCAAGCGCCAGAGTCCGAGCAAGGGTGTGATCAACGCCGGAATGGACATCGTCACCCGCGCGGTTGACTATGTGGCAGGCGGCGCGGCGGCGATCTCGGTGCTCACCGAGCGCACTCGCTTTGGCGGCTCGCTCGACGATTTGCGCACGGTGCGATCGGCGGTGAATGTGCCGCTACTCCGAAAGGACTTCATTGTCGATCGCGTCCAGCTGCTCGAGGCGTGGACTGCCGGCGCGGCCGCGGTTCTGCTCATTGCGCGTGCGCTCGCTCCAGAGCATTTCTCGCGGCTCGCGCTGGAGGCGCGCGAGATTGGGTTGGAACTGCTGCTGGAGGTGCGCGACGAGTGGGAGTTGGAGCGAGCTGTAGCCGTTGAGACAGGCGCGATCGGGGTGAACAATCGTAATCTGGAAACGCTCGTTATCGACGACTGTG
>JAYVPN010000127.1:0-20565 GCA_043757365.1 Gemmatimonadota bacterium
AGCGGGTATCAAAGCGAGGTCCAGATCGGAGCGAGCATCCAACGCACGCCGGATATCGGCGCCGACCAGGAGGCCTGCAGTAGTAGTCGTAGGTCCAAACAGCGAGTTCTCCATCACGATCAGATCGAACTCCGCACCAGTCGCGGCGCGCAGTTGATCCAGAAGTTCGGGCATCATCGGCGCCATCGAGGTGCCGGTCACGACGCCGATCTTCTTTCCATCCAGCCGCGGGAGCCGAGCGAGGCCGTCCGCAACACGTTCGCGCAGCGCGGTGACCGCGCCGACGCCATTTTCGATCTGCGCGTAGTCGCCGTAGAACTTCGGCCCCGGCAGTTCGATGCCGGCGAGCAGATAGAGCTCATCCGAACCGGAAACCCAGCGTTCACCACGCTCGGCAAGCGCCTTCGCGCCCCAGCGGTCGCAGGCATCGAGAATACGGCGCGAATTCTCCGGGCTCATCGACTCGCCGGTATAGAGATGCGAGAACTGCGTGAGCCCAACCGGCACGAGCGCCACAGAAAGACACGCCTCACCCATCGCGTAGAGATCGGCGAGCGACTGCTCGAGCACGTCCCCGTCGTTCAGCCCCGGGACCACGACCATCTGGCCGTGGAACTGGATCCCGCCCTCGGCGAGCCGACCGAGCTGCTCGAGAATATTCGGGACGCGCGGATTATTGAGGAGCTTCTTGCGCGCTTCCCACGGCGTCGCGTGCACCGACACGTAGAGCGGCGAGAGGCGATACTCGAGAATGCGCGCGATATCTTTCTCTTTGACGTTCGAAAGCGTCGCGAAATTGCCGTAGGCGAACGAGAGCCGGTAATCGTCGTCGCGAATGTACAGCGGACGACGCAGCCCCTTCGGCAGCCCTTCGACGAAGCAGAACTCGCAGCGGTTCGCACAGCGGCGCACCGTCGGCGGTTCGAGCTCGAGCCCCATCGGCTCGTTCTCTGGACGCTCGACCTCGAAAACGACGAGCTCCCCGTCGGGGAGCTTCGCTTCGATCTCGAGCTCGTCCTCGGCGGTGAGGAACTCCCAATCGAGGAAATCTTCGAGAACCCGACCGTTCACCGAGAGGAGCTCAGTGCCGACGAGGAGTCCCATTTCCTCGGCGATACTTCCGGGATGAATTCGGGCAACCTTGACCATAATGCAATTTGTCAGGTTAAGGGGCCGAAATCAATGATATTACACGACTTCTGGCCCTTGACCTTGGCACCAGAATCGTTTCCCGCTAGGAGATTTTGGTGATTGCCTCGAGCACTTCGGCCGTCGAGCGGCCGGTGGCCGCTGCAACGCGACGGATGTCCTCGTATTCCGCCTTTGCGCGCTCACCGCCGCCGGGAAGCGAAACCGTCTTCATCTGCACCTGATGGCCGAAGACCTCGACCTCGCGCATCTCGCGCGGCAGGGCTCGGCGCAGAACCGACGAACGGCGGACCCCGATGGTCGTGCTTTCACGCAGGAGGAGAGTCTCGAGGCGCCCCGCTTCCGCGGGACGGCAGAGGACTTCGATTCGCACGCCGGGACGTCCCTTCTTCATCACGGTCTGCAGAAGGGTCACATCGAGCGCGCCGGCCTCGCGCAGCGCGTCGGACGCCGCGGCGATGTACTCGCCTGTCATGTCGTCGATATCGGCGGCCAGCATCGTCAGCGTCTCGGCGTCAGGCGCCGCACTGGCGACATCGGCGACCTCGGCGATGAGAATACGCAACGCGTTTGCTCGCCCCTTCGGGTCTTTGGTGCCGGCGCCGTAGCCGCTCTTCAATGGCGTGTACTCGTCCGGCGGCGCACCGCTCGACAGGACGCGGACGAGCGCGGCGCCCGTGGGAGTCGTGAGTTCGCCGCTGTCTGGCGGACCGGGTCTGACCGAAATACCCTCAAGCAGGCGCAGCGTGGCCGGCGCCGGAACGGCGAGCCGTCCGTGCGCCGCATCGACGAAGCCGTCGCCGAGCGAGAGCGTCGTGTTGTACACCTTCTCGATGCCGAGAAGGTGCATTCCCCAGATGGATCCAATGATGTCGAGGATCGCGTCGACGGCGCCGACTTCGTGCAGGTGCACCTTCTCGATCGTCGTGCCGTGGATCTCGGCTTCGATCGTCGCGACCGCCGCGAACGCCGCGGTTGCCTTCTCCTTGACGGAGTCCGGCGCCGAGGAGGCATCGACGATCGCCTTGAGATGCTTGAGATGCCGTCCGTGTGGCTGCGGCGGAATGTCAAAATCGACTTTCCATCCGGCAATCTCGCCGCGCTTCACCCGTTCGATGCGCACGCCGATGTTCTCGAGACCGAGAACGCCGGGCAAGGCGCGCAACCATTCAGGCTCGAGACCAACGTCGAGCAGAGCGCCGAGCGTCATGTCGCCAGCGATGCCGGAGAACGGATCGAGAATCGCGATTTTCATACGCTCAAGATAATCGTTTCTACCAGTCTACCAGCGGTACGAGGCGCCAGATCCGGTGTTGAAGATCACAATTTCGGCGTCGGCGCGTACCAATCCCGCGGCGACCATCTTCTTGGCGACGACCAAACCACATCCGCCCTCAGGCGCGGCATCGATACCGCTCTTCGAGGCAAGGTGGAGCGTTGCGGCGCGCATCTCATCTTCGTCGGCCGCGAATGCGCCGCCGTTGCTCTCGCGAAGCGTCCGGAGCGTCAGGCGATCTCCGAGCGGCCCGGGAACGCGCAGTCCACTTGCGTGCGTGGACGGATTCTCCCACGGCGTGGCATGATCCTTCCCTTCAGCGAACGCGCGCACGAGTGGCTGGCAACCCGACGCCTGCGCAATCACCATCTTCGGTTTTGCGGTGTCGGCCGGCAGCCAGCCCCATTCGATCATTTCGTTGATTGCCTTCCAGATGCCGATCGTTCCTTCGCCGCCGCCGGTCGGATAGACGATCGCATCAGGCAACCGCCATCCGAGCTGTTCGGCGACTTCGAAGCCCATCGTCTTCATCCCTTCCACACGATAGGGCTCGCGGACGGTTGCGACGTTGAAGAAGCCGCTTTCCTTGGCGAATGCCATCGTCGCTTTTCCCGCGTCACCGATGTGGCCGTCCACGAGCTCGAGCTCGATGCCGAAGGCGCGGATCGATCCGAGAATCGGCGGCGGCGTCGTACGGGGCGCGTAGATTCGCGCCGGCATTCCGGCGGCGGCGGCGTAGGCAGCGAGTGCGATGCCGGCGTTGCCGGCGGTCGGCACGCAGAGCCCCGGAAGGCCGAGGGACTTGGCGCGCGTCACGGCCATGCAGAGACCTCGCGCCTTGAAGCTCGCGGTCGGATTGATTCCTTCGTCCTTCACCCAGAGGCGGCGCACGCCGACTTCTTTGGCGATGTGCGGCAGTTCGGTGAGCGGTGTCATCCCTTCGCCGAGCGAGACGCGCACTTCGCCGTCACGGATTGGCATCGCGGCGTGGTAACGCCACATGCTCGCGTCGTCGCCGATCGTATCGCGCGCGACCGGAGCGACCTTCACCATCAACGGCTGGCTGCAGTTCGGGCAGAGCGATGCGAGGCGATCGCCGGGGGCGCTGTAGTCGCACACCGAGCAATGAAGAGTCCAGGATGAGGCGGTCATGTTTCGGTTGGCTTAGATGGTGAGAAAATCGTTTCGATCGCAGCGGGTGCGGCCGGTGCGGCCGGTGCGGCCGGTGCCGTGGGATCGGACTGCCGAAGTGATTCCTGAAGTTTCTGCGCCGCTTTGAGCGACCATCCCGGCAGCTCGGCGATCTGTTCCGTTGTCGCCGCGCGAACGCCGTGAATGCTCCCGAACGCGGTGAGCAGCGCGCGGCGCTTCGTCGGACCGACTCCGGGAATCTTTAATAATTCCGACGTGACGGTGCGGATGGTGCGCCGTTTGCGATTGTAGCCGACGGCCGTGCGATGCGCTTCGTCGCGCGCTTGTTGGAGCAGCCGCAGCGCCGGCGACCGCCGGGTGAGCCGTAGAGACTCGGACTTGCCGAGCATGAAAATCTCTTCGTCGCGCTTCGCGAGCGACACAAGCGGCAACTTGTGCAGCCCCAACGCCGCGAGCGCCTCGGCCGCGGAACTAAGCTGTCCTTTCCCACCGTCGACGACGACGAGATCGGGGAGCGGCTTAGACTCATCGAGACGACGGCGGAAATATCGATGCACGACCTCGCGCATCGAGGCGAAGTCGTCGGGTCCGTGCGCCTCGTCCACCGTCTTAACGCGCATCGTCCGGTACTCGCTTCGCTTGGGGCGACCATTCTCGAACCAGACAATCGAGCCGACATTGTCCTTGCCCTGCGATGTCGAATTATCGAAGCAGACGAGCGACCGCGGGATCTTCTGCAGCCCGAGCTCGCGTCCGAGTTCGTACACAGGATCGGCGGCGCGCTCGTCTTCTTCGAGGCCGGCGAGCTTGAACTCTTCCAGCAGGTGCCGCGCGTTCTGCTCGGCGAGATCGATCAGCTCGCGTTTCGGTCCCCGCTGCGGTAGCAGCACACGCGTGCCCTGCACCGCGGCCTCGAAGAGCGGACGATCGTCGAAGTCGAATGGAATCAGGAGTTCGTCGCCGCGTTCGCTGGCGTTCAGATAGCTCGCGACGAGGTAGGCGCCGAGCACGTTCGCGTCGGTCTCCTCGTCGATGTGCTCGAGAAAGCGGTAGTCGCGCCCGAGCAACTTGCCGCCGCGAATACGGAGAATCGCGACGCAGGCGTCCTCGCCGTCGCGAGCGTAGCCGACGACGTCGCGCTCGCCGCCCTCGACCTCGAGGATGACCGAGGGCTCCTCCATCTTCTGGAGATGCACCAACGCATCGCGCAACTCGGCGGCGCGTTCGTACTGCATCTCCTGCGAGGCGATCGCCATCCGCTCCTTGACGCGGCGCACGACCTCCTCGGTGCGTCCGTCGAAGAAAAGCACGACTTCATCGATCATCGCGCGATAGTCGGCGAGCGACTGCTCGCCGATGCACGGTCCTTTGCACCGCTTGATGTAGTAGTCGAGACAGGCGCGCTCCGGCATCTGCTCCGGCATGTTCCAGGTGCACGAACGCACCGTGAAGATGCGCTTCACCACATTGAGCGCGCGGCGCATCGCACCGACGTCGGTGTACGGGCCGAAATAGCGGGCGCCGTCGTCGTGCAACAGGCGCGTCACGAAGACGCGCGGATACGGTTCCTGCACCGTGACCTTCACGTACGGATACGACTTGTCATCGCGGAGCACAATATTGTAACGCGGCCGGTGTTCTTTGATGAGATTGAACTCGAGCACCAGCGCATTCTGCTCGGTCGGCACGACGATTGTTTCGAGATCGACGGCCTGTTGCATCAGCATGAACGTTTTCGTGCCGCGTGTGACGGCGCTCGAGTAATAGCTCCGCACGCGCGACCGGAGGCTCTTCGCCTTGCCGACGTAGATTACGTCGCCTTCGGCATTCTTCCACAGGTACACGCCGGGCGTCTCAGGCAGATGCGTGAGTTTCGCCGCAATCGTCTCCGGAACCGGCATCGTCATTCGCCGAAGAGTTTCACAAGCCACTGGCGGATGATCGCCCAGATGCGATCACCGATCACCGCGCTCTCGTCGACGCCGCAGAACGCCGCGACGCCGAAATAGGTCAGGCCGTACAGAGGGATCGCGGTGAAGGCGAGCGCAAGCGGATGCGTCGTGCCGTAGACGAACCGCAGCAGCAACGTCGGCGCGACGGCGGCGAGCGCCGACACCCAGAGCAAGCCGACGAACTGGAGTGGCAGTCCGGTGACGCCGATACGCGCGTTCAGTGACTTTCGCAGCAGCACGAACTCGACCCATCCAGCGAGACCGGCCGTGGCGGTCAGACCGGCGACGCCCCAGCGCGGATCGATGCCGAGTACGCGCGGCAACGGCAGAGCCGCGAAATAGCCGAGGACGAGCGTCAACGCGACGCGAATGAGCGCGAACCGCAGTGGCGTCTTGGTATCACGCAACGCATACCACGCCGAACTGTACAGGCGCCCCATCGTACTGGCGAGGAGTCCAACCGCCGAGCCGGCGAGGACTCCCCACATCCAGACCGAATCGGCGCGTGTGAACTTGCCGCTCTGATAGACGCCCGCCGCGAGAATATCGCCGAAGGCGATGAACGCCATCGCCGAGGGAATTATCAGGAAAGCGATCCGCCGAAGCGCACGATCGAGCCGCTCGCGAATCTCGGACGCCATCGCCGTCGCCGGACCGCTCACCGCACTCATCGCCGGAAGCTCGGCGGCGGAGATCGCCATGCCGAACAGCGAAATCGGCAGCATCGACAACACCTGCGCGTAGCCAAGGATCGCCACGGCGCCGGTGACGATGAACGACGCGATGTACGTGTCCACGTACGCGCTGAGTTGCACGACGCCGCGGCCGATGAACACCGGAACGAAGTTCGTGAGTACCGTTTTCACGGTTGGACGCTTCACGTCGACCGAGAGCCGCAGTTTCTTGTCGAGCGCCAGCACGGTCGGGAGCTGAACGAGGAGTTGCAAACCGCTCCCCGCCACCGACGCCCACGCCACAATCATCACGAGATCCGTTTCGTTCCGCCGGCCACCGAATGCGATCAGTGCGGCGATCATCACGGCGTTCCACGCTACCGGCGAGACGTACGAGAGAAAGAACTTGCGATGCGAGTTGAGTATTCCGAGACACCACGCCGACATCACGAGCAGACCGACGCCGGGGAACATCACCCGAACGAGACGGATCGTGAGGTCACGGCGCTCCGCATCGTGGAATCCACCGGCGACTGCCGTGACCACCGCTGGACTTGCCATGACACCCAGCAACACAACGATCGTGGACGTCAGTGCCAACAGCGCGCCGACCGCCCCAGCCACCCTCCCCGCCTCCTCCTCATCACGGGTGGCGACGAGCTTGGCGTACACCGGAATAAATGACGCCGACAGCACGCCTTCGCCGAACAGATTCTGCAGGAAGTTCGGAATGCGCAACGCGGCGGCGAACGCGTCTGCCGCCGGCCCGGCGCCGAGGTAGTACGTGAATACACGCCCACGCACGAGCCCCATGATGCGGCTGAGAAAAATCCCCGCCGCCACCAGCGCGGCACCGCTCATTGAGCGCCGCGGCTGCGCCGGCGGCACCACTGGTCTCACTTGTTGCCGATCAGCGAGCCAGCGTGCAATGCCGCCCCCGCCTTCAACTGCGCAATCAGTGACTCGCCGTGACGCGCGAAGAACGGCACGTAGTTTAACCGCCGCTCCTGACGGTCGCCGTGCGGGACGAGCGAGGCGCGAATGGCATTCAGATCAGCGACCGCAACCGCTTCGCCAGCCGTTGCCGCGGCGCGGAGACGGCGCTCGAGCCGTTCGATGCGATGACGCAACTGCGCCCGCGCGCCTTCGAGCACTTCGTTCGGGACGAGCGTGCGCCCGTGCTGGGTGGCGGCGAGTGCGCTCATCTTCTCTTCGATCGACGACTTCAGCGCATCGAGCGCTTCGCGAATCCCGGCCGGCATCGCGCGCTCACCGATCCGGCGCTCGGCCGCATGAGGCGCCCGGACGTCGTCATAGACCATGCCGAGTCGTCCTAGCATCCGATCGATCGCCGGCTCGATCACGGTCGCCGACCAGCGCGGCACGACCAGCGGAATCGGCGTACCGAGCGCCTCGGCCACCGCCCCCACTTGCGCGAAGTAAGCGATCTCGCCTGGACCGCCGATATACGCGACGGTCGGGAGCAGACGGCGCTCCATCACCGGGCGAAGCAGCACGTTCGGCGAGAGTACGAGATCGTCGCGCTGCGCTGCGTCGCCGGCCTGCGAGAGCGGAACCCGCTCCTTCACGCCGTCGGTGCTGCGAAAGACCATCGAGAGGCGCGGCACGCGCGCGACCTGTGCGCGGAAACCGGCGCGTTCGATCGAGACGATGCGCAGAGCGACCGCTTCGTCGATCACCGACGCGCGATTCAGCGCGTCCACGAACGTCGGGCGCGCCGCACTGCGCACGGCCGGATGCCACGCGTCGAGGACGGCGATCCCGAGCGGCTCGAGCACGGAACGCAGGAACTGGACGTACGCGCCGCCAATCGTCGCGTCTTTGTGATATGCGGCGCGGAGCGAGACGAGGATATCGCCCTGCGGCGCGGATCCGGCGGACGCGATCAGCGCATCGAGCTGCGACGAGACGTCACCGAGCGGCATTTGCGACATCACGAGTCCTTCGGGACCGTGGCGCTCCATCGCAATGCGCTTTGTCTCACCGCCCATATTGATCGACGTGAAGCTCGCTTCTTCGAAATCGGCATCGTCCGTCGCCGCCCAGAAGACGGGCGCGACGGGAATGCCGAGATCCTTCTCCAATCGATCGGCGAGCGTGAGCGCCGAAATCGCCTTCAGCCACGTGTACCCCGGCCCGCCGAACAAGCCAGGCTGTTGGCCCGTCGTGACAACGATCCCGTGGCCGGCGGCGACGCGTTCGAGCCGCTCAAGCGCTCGTCCGGTCGGCGAGAGCGCGGGACGGAGCGACTCCAGCCATCGCGCCCCGGGGAATGCACTGCGCACCGCTTCCGCATGACTACGCCATTCATCCACCCCACGTGGACGCGGAAGAAACCACCCCGCGGGCGCCGTCCCCTCGAGCGCCGCTCGTGTCAGTGCGCCGCCGCCAACCGGTTCGGCGAGAATCCGCGGGTTGCTCACTCAGCGTGCTCCGGAAGACATCGGGCGGACATAGCGCTCACTTGTGGTAGGGCTCGCGACGGACGATGGTGCCGGCGCGATACAACTGTTCGACGAGTACCAAACGCGCGAGTTCGTGCGGCAGTGTCCACGGCGCCAAGAGCAGCGTCGTTCGAGCCGAGCGCAGCAGCTCGGCACCAAGTCCGAACGCGCCGCCGATGACGAACGCAACGTCGGTGCCACGTTCGCGCTCACCCTGGAGCCACGCGCTGAACACTTCCGACGACTGACCCGTACCGTTCGGATCGCACGCGACGATGTGCGCACCGACGGGCAGAACTTTCGCGAGCCGCATTCCTTCCCGCTCACGCACGAGGTCCGCCGAAACCGATCGGGCCGGCTCCTCACGGACCTCGTGCACCTCGAGCGGCCAGTAGTGCGCCGCCCGTTGTTCGTACTCACCAATCGCTGCCGCGAGCGCCTGATGGCGCGGTTTGCCGACCGCGGCGACGATCACACGCACGGGTGACGGCGATCAGGCGTAGATGCCGCGGAGACGATGCACCGTCGCCACGCGGCTGATCGACAGCATGTACGCCGCCGTGCGCATGTTCACCTTGTGCTGCTTCGACAGCTCAAGCACGGCCTGGAACGAGTTCACCATGATGTCGGTGAGACGCTCGTTCACGACCTTCTCGGTCCAGAAATAACCACCGCGATCCTGTACCCACTCGAAGTATGAGACGGTCACGCCGCCGGCGTTCGCGAGAATGTCGGGAATGACGAAAATTCCCTTCTCGTCGAGAATCGCGTCGGCCGCGGCAGTCGTCGGACCGTTCGCGCCTTCGCAGATCATCTTCGCCTTGATATTGTGCGCGTTCTTCGTCGTAATGACGTTCTCGAGCGCCGCCGGAAGTAGCACGTCGACCTCGAGCGTCAGCAGCTCGTCGTTCGTGATCTTCTCGCCCTTGGTGTAACCCTCAAGCGTCTTGTTTTTCTTCACATACGCGATCGCGTCGTCGACGTCGATACCGTTCCTGTTGTAGGAACCACCCGTGCGGTCACTGATCGCGATGATCTTGCATCCTTCCTTCTGCAGCAGTTGCGCGCCGATCGAACCGACGTTGCCGAAGCCCTGCACCGCCACCGTGGCGCCCTTGATGTCCATGCCGAGGTGCGTGAGCGCCTCTTTCGTCACGATCTGGCATCCGCGACCGGTCGCCTCACGGCGGCCGAGCGATCCGCCCATCTCCACCGGCTTGCCGGTGACGACCGCCGTTACGGTATGCCCGGCGCGCATCGAGTACGTGTCCATGATCCACGCCATCACGCGCTCGTTCGTGTTCACGTCGGGCGCTGGCACGTCCGAGTCCGGGCCAAGCGTCGAGATGATCGAGGCGGTGTAGCGGCGCGTCAGTCGCTCGAGTTCGCCAACACTCATTTTGAGCGGATCGCAAATCACGCCACCCTTGGCACCGCCGAACGGAATGTTCACGACGGCGCACTTCCACGTCATCCACGCGGCGAGCGCCGTGACTTCATCCAGTGTGACGTTCAGATCGAAGCGAATGCCGCCCTTGGCCGGCCCACGCGATGTGTTGTAGAGGACACGGATACCCGTGAACACCTCCACTTCACCGTTGTCGAGCATCACCGGAATCGACGTGATGATCTGCTTCTCAGCGTGACGGAGCACCTTGTAGATGCCGGGCTCGAGGTCGAGCAGTTCCGCCGCTTTGTCGAACCGGGACATCATCGCCTCGAACGGATTCTCTTCCGAAAGGAAGCGATCCTTGTCCGGTCGCATGATGCTGTTCGTCGGGAGATACTGGTCAGGGGACATTGCGGTCGGTCGTTGGGCCGGACTCGGCCGGCGTGGTAGTTCCGTTAGGTCGGACAGACATCGCTTTTGAGGCAAACGCGGCCACGAGCCGATCCCACGACTCGCCGCCGGCTTCGACGGTAATACGCTGTGAAAGATACCATATCGGCGCCGCTTGGCGAGGCCAGACCACGGCCAGCTTGACGGCGTCCTTCAGTGTGCAAACAACGCGCCGCTTCCCCTGCGCTCGAGCCGCCAACAACTCCGCCTCGGCCACCGAAAAGTGATGGTGATCAGGATACGAAACGGCCTCCACCTGCGCCCCGGCAGCCCGAAGTTGCCCAGCGAACGCGCGTGGATCCCCGATCGCGGACACCGCGAGTATCGGCGCGCCAAACAAGGCGCTCACCGGCTCGGCTATTCCAGAACTCCATTGCACCAACGCGTCGGGCGTCAGGTGAAGAATCGCGCCCGCCGCCTTCGGCGAGAACCGCATGGCGTGCGAGAGCAGTTCGCGCGCGCGCAGCGGTGACGCGCTCTTGCGCGTTACCGCAATGAGCGATGCGCGGCCGAGCGCGGTGAGCGGTTCGCGCCAGGGACCGGCCGGCAACGGTCGAACGGGGCCGAATCGGTCAGCCGAGAGGAGCACGGCGTCCATATCACGCCGCGCCTGGCGGTGCTGGAACGCGTCGTCGAGCACAACCACGTTCGCTCCGGCCTCCTTCGCCGCGGCGACACCGGCGACGCGGTCGGCATTGACGATCACCGGAACGCCGGGGTTCAGTCGTGCATGCACCAACGGCTCGTCGCCTCCGTACCCGCGCAGCACGATTGCCGGCCGAGCGCCGGCCGCCTTCAACCGTCCCACGAGCCATGCTGCGACCGGAGTTTTCCCTGTGCCGCCGACGCTGAGGTTTCCGACCGAAATCGTCGGCAATGCGAGATCGTGCGACCGCAAGAGTCCGCGATCGAATGCCGCATTGCGAAGCTCAACAATCGCGCCATAGAGCCAGCCCAGTGGCCAGAGCAGCGCGCGCAAGAGTCGTGCGCCGATGCTGTCGCTCTCCCAGATAAAGCTGATGGCCTCGTCACGGCGCATCGGCCATCTCCTGTGCGGCGCGCATCAATTCCTGAAAGCGCGCGGTGTCCTCGGCGGCCTCCCGCGATGAGGTGCCGCCGACCATCGTCGGGTCCGTGTACGCGATCGTCAGGCGCGCGAATGGCTTCGGAATGACGAAACCGTCCCAGCTCTTCAGGCGCCACGCGCGGTCGACGTGCAGTAGAATCCCCACGACCGGCACGCCGGCCCGATGCGCCGCGACAACCGCGCCGGCCTGAAACGAAAGCGCCGGGCCGCGTGGGCCGTCGGGCGTGATCGCAACGACGAAACCGCGCTCGAGTTCGCGGATCATCGCGAGGAGCGCCCGGCCGCCGCCGCGCGTCGTCGAGCCACGCACGGTGCGATTGCCGAGCGCGACAATGATCCGCGCGATGATCTCTCCATCGCGGTGCTCACTGACGACGACGGTGATCTGTTGATTGCGATGACGGTAGGTCAGCGGCAGCAAGGAACCGTGCCACAGCGCCAAGACGTACGGCTTTCGCGCCGCGCGCAGCCTCTTCCACCCCTCGTCATTTCTCGTGCGCACGCGCCAGGTACTCGCCAACAACCGCACGGCAAGCAATCCGAATGTGACGATCGCCGACAGCTTCGCGGCGTCACGCCACGAACCCTTCGCGTCGACCGGGGGCTGACCGCTCACGGCACCATCGCCGAGGCCATCTGCGCAACGCGCAACGATGCGCCGGCATCGCCGAGCCGGTGCCGTACGTCGTCGAGCCCGGCGATCATCGCGATGCGCTCGACGGAGTTCGGGTCGAACAGCGGCGTCAGCGCGTCGGCCACGGGGACGGGCAGGAATTCATCCTGCACGAACTCCGGGGCCACGCGACGTCCGGCCACGATGTTGAGCAGCCCGATGTTCGGAATCTTGACGAACCATTTTGCGATGGCGTAGCTGATCGCACTCGTGCGATACACGATGGCGCATGGCGTTCCCGCGACCGCGGCTTCGAGCGTCGTCGTGCCGCTCTTGCAGAGCGCGACGTCGGCGGCGCGCAGGACGTCGAACGACGCGGACCGCACCATCGGGTACGGAATGCGCGCGGCGTCGAGTTGCACGGTCGGCGCGACGCTCACGACGACGCGCAATCCCGGGCGTCTCCGCTCGAGCTCGCGTGCCACCGCGAGGAAATCATCGAGATGACGCAGAATCTCCTGGGCGCGGCTTCCCGGGAAGAGCGCGAGCACTTCACCGTCTTCGGGAAGGCCGATGCGGCGTCGTGCTTCGCGCTTGTCGGCAATGCCGACCGCCCGATCGAGCAGCGGATGTCCGACGAATGTTGCGTCGATGCCGTTCTCGCGCAGCAGTTTTTCTTCGAATGGGAGAATCACCGCGGCCTTCGTGATGTCACGCGCCATCGTCTTCATGCGGCCGGCTTTCCATGCCCAAACCTGCGGCGTGATGTAGTACAGCACCGGTACGCCCGCGGCGCGCGCCGCAGACGCAACCCGCATGTTGAAGCCCGGATAGTCGATGAGTATCAACAGCGAAACGGCGCCCGACTGCAGTCGCGCCGTCATCCGTTTGAGGAGTCGATAGTGCGAGGGGATGTGCCGGATGACTTCGACGAATCCCACGACCCCCTCATGCTCTTCGAGCATCGTCACGCCGGCCGCGCGCATCCGGGCGCCGCCGGTGCCGGCCAACGCGAGGTCGGGACGCAGACGATGCAACTGTTCCGCGAGCGCGGCGCCATGCAAATCGCCCGACGCCTCACCGGCGAGAATCAGGACTTCACGCACTCGAGTCGGCGGACGGGTCCGCAGACGGGTCCGCAACTTTCCCCAGTCCGGCGCGCAACGCGCCGCCGACGGACGGCAGTGACCGCTCGATGTCCTTCACGATGTTGAGGGCGACGTCCAGCGCGTCGCGCCCGTTCTCTCCGGTCACGGCGACCGGTGCCTTGCCGGTGATTGCGGCGACAAAGCTCTCGAGCTCGAGCCGTAGCGGCTCGCCCTCCGGCGCGTCGATCGCCACACGTTCGACGAACGCATCGATCGGCTGCGCGGTCCGCACGAGCGTCGGGAGATCGACATCGGAACGCAGACGGTACATTTCGCCCGTCCCGGCGGCGAGATCGAGCGAGAGATAGCCGTTCCGTTGAAAGATGCGGAGCTTCCGCATACGGTCCTTGGAAACGCGGCTCGCCGTAATCGTCGCCACTGCCCCGTTCGCGAAGGTCAACCGCGCGTTCGCGATATCGATCGACGGTGTCAACACCGGGATGCCGACGGCCGACACGTGCGTCACCTTCGCCCCGGTCAGCGTCAGCAGCAGGTCGATGTCGTGGATCATGAGATCGAGTACGACCGCGACATCGGAGCCGCGCGGATTGAACGGCGCGAGACGGTCGCTATCGATAAACAGCGGCTCCTCGACGTACGGCAACGCGGCGCGGATCGCACGATTGAAGCGCTCGATATGACCGATCTGCACCATCACGCCTTTCTGCTTCGCGAGGGCGAGCAGCTCGTCGGCCTCTTCGATCGTCGCCGCAATCGGTTTCTCGATCAACAAATGCTTGCCGGCCGCGAGCGCCTGCATCGCGACGGCGTGATGCGCGACCGTCGGCACGACGATGGAAACAGCATCAACGTCGGCGAGGAGCGCCTCGAGCGTCGGATACGCGCGAATGCTGAGTTCACGCGAGACCGTGCCGGCGCGATCCGCATTCGCCTCGAAAAATCCCCTGAAGTCCACGGTCCGTACGTCGCGCAGAATGCGGGCGTGATGATAACCGAGACTGCCGGTGCCGATGACACCGATCCGGAGCGGCGCCTTCATACCGTCACTCCGCGGCCGCTCGCTTCGACGAAATCGATCAATTCCGTGACCTCTTGGAACTGTTTAAGCTCAGCCCGGGCCTGCTCGAGCGCCTGACTGACGTTGAGCGTCGAGTTGAAGAACAGGCGGTAGCCCTTCTTCAGTTCGGCGAGCACGTCGGCTTCGAAGCCGCGCCGCTGCAGGCCGACGGAGTTGAGTCCGTAGAGCTTGAGCGGATTCCCCACCGCCTTCACGAACGGCGGAACGTCCTTATTGACGCGCGACATGCCGCCGATAAACGCATGCCGTCCGATCTTGGCGAACTGATGCACCGCCACCAGGCCGGAAAGAATCGCGTAGTCGCCGACGGTCACGTGGCCGGCGAGCGTCGCATTGTTCGACATGATGACGTGATTGCCGACGTGACAGTCGTGCCCCATGTGTGCATACGACATCAGGAAGCAGTGTGAACCGACAGTCGTGCGAAACGACTGCGACGTGCCGCGATTGATTGTGACGTACTCGCGGATCGTCGTGTCATCGCCGATCTCGCACCACGTCTCTTCACCTGTGAACTTGAGGTCTTGCGGTCGCCCGCCAAGAATCGAGCCGACGCCGACCGTCACCCGTTCGCCGAGCTTGACGTTTTCCTCGAGCGTCGCGCGCGCATGCAGCACGCTGCCGGCGCCGATCGTGCACTTCGGGCCGACGATCGCCCACGGACCGATCATGACGTCGGAGGCGAGTTCGGCCTTCTTGTCGACGATCGCCGTCGGATGAATTTTCGCACTCATTTGTCGCGCACCATCGCGGCCATCTCGGCTTCGCACACGACCTGGCCGTCGACCTTTGCGACGCCGGCGATGCGACAGACCTTCCCGCGCAATTGAACGATCTCCACTTCGAACCGGAGCTGATCGCCTGGACGCACCGGCTTACGGAACTTGATGTTATCGAGGCTCATGAAGTAGACGACCATGCTATCGGGATCTTCCACCGTGCCGAGGAGCAACACGCCGCCGACCTGCGCCATCGCCTCGACGATGAGCACGCCGGGCATGATCGGATGCCCCGGGAAGTGCCCCTGAAAGAACGGTTCGTTGATCGTGACGTTCTTGATGCCGACGATACGCTTCCGATCTTCCATCTCGATGATCTTGTCGACGAGGAGGAACGGATAGCGGTGCGGCAGGATCTTCATGATCTCTTCGATGCCCATCATACGATGCTCCTTCTGCTTGCGGTGCGCCAGCAATTCCTTGACGAGTGTGACCGTGCCACGGTGACTGGGCTTCACGGCGACGATCCGCGCCTTGACCCGCGCGCCAGCGAGCGCGAGATCGCCGACGCAATCCATCGCCTTGTGGCGGACGAACTCGTCGGGCCACCGGAGTGTCGTATCCACCGCGCCGGTCTCGTCGAGGACGATCGCGTTCGCGGTAGACGCCCCTTGAATCAACCCCTTCGCACGCAGCATCTCCACTTCACGGACAAAGCCGAAGGTGCGCGCTGACGCCAGCTCTTCGGTAAACGACGACTCGGTCACGATCCACCTGCCGCTCTGCGCGCCGATGAGCGGGTGCGGAAAATCGATCGATACGTCCAACTCGAGCGCATCCGCCGGCGTTGCAATGTAGACCGATTCTCCGTCGACGACGCGCACCGTGTCCGCGAGCCACAGTTCATCGGCCGTTCCGCCGTGCTCCACCAGTCCGGCGGCGCGCAGCGCCTCGAGAAACGGCATCGCGCTGCCGTCGAGAATCGGCGGCTCGGCGGCGTCCATCTCGATCATCAGATCATCAATGCCCAGTCCGGCGACTGCCGCAAGCACGTGCTCGACGGTATGCAGTCCCGCTTCGCCGTCGCCAAGCTGCGTGCGGCGCTCCGAAAGAATCGCCCGCGACACGTGCGCCGGAATCGGCGCGCTCGCGGGAAGATCGATGCGGCGAAAACGAATGCCGTCGCCGATCCCGCCGGGCGCGAAGGTCAGCGTGCACGCGCGACCGAGATGGAGCCCGATGCCGTACACGCTCGCACGACCGCGAATCGTCCGCCGTCCACTCACGCGTCGCCGTCCTTGAGCAGCCGCTCGATGCGCTTCATCATTCCGCTGAGCTTGAACAGGGCGGCCGTCGCGCGCATCGCCTCGCGATGCGGGCGTGCGGGATAGCCGGACCACGTCTCCCCGGGAGGCACGTCGCTTATCACGCCGGCCTGCGCGCCAAGACGCGCTTGCGCGCCAATCGTCAGATGTCCCGCGACGCCAACCTGACCCGAGAGGATCGCACCGTCCTCGATATGCGCGCTGCCGGCAACCGCGATCTGCGCCATCAACAAACAAAGACGCCCCACGCGCACGTTGTGCGCGATATGGCACAGGTTGTCGATCTTCGTTCCGGCGCCGATGACCGTGTCATCGATGCTGCCGCGATCGATCGCCGTGTTCGCGCCGATCTCGACATCATCACCGATGAGACAACGTCCGACGTGCGGAATCTTCTGGTGAACGCCGTGCGCGTAGACGTAACCGAACCCGTCGGAACCGATTCGTGCCCCGCTGTGAATCACCACACGTTCCCCGAGGACGGCGCCACTGTAGAGTGTCACGTGCGGGAAGAGTCGCGAATCACTGCCGACCGTGACGCCGTCACCGATCGCGCCGTGCGACCCGATCCAGACGCGATCGCCGATCACCGCCCCGTCTCCGATGACGGCATACGCCTCGATACGGGCGTCGCGCCCGATCGTCGCGGTTGGCGACACAACGGCGGTCGGGTGGATACCGGCCACACGCACCGGTGCGTGGTAAAACATGGGAATCAGCGACAGCAGCGATTCGTGCGGCTTCAGCACGACGACGCGCGCCGAACACCGACCCGGCGCGTCGGCCAGATCCGGTGTCACGAGCACGACGCCGGCCGCCGACCGCTCAAACGCCGACGCATACTTCGCGCCGGCGAGAAAGCTGAGTTCGTGTTCCCCCGCGCGGTCGAGCGGCGCGATCGCCGTCACCGTGACGCTGCCGTTTCCAGTCAACGTCCCGCCCACCGCGGCTGCAATCTCCGCGGCGGTCATCGACTGAGGAGCGCCGGCGGTCACGGAGGGGTCGCGACCTGAATCGCCCGGTACTGCCGTTACTCGGGCTTGCCGGTCGGCGGCTTCACGCCCGCCGGAGCCGACAGCGGAGCGCCGGTCTTCTTCGGCGTCGCAGCCTTCGCTTCGGCCGCCTTCACACCGCCCAGTGCCGGAATCGGCATCGTGCGGAGCTTGGCGACCACACGATCCGAGATATCGAGATTCTTGTCCGCGGCGACAATGCCGCTGCTCGACGACACGTCGAACACGAACGAAAGTCCCTGCTCCACGCGGATGTCCTCGAGCACGAGCTTGATCTGGTCGATCACCGGCTGCAACAGCTCGCCGCGGCGCTGATCGGCCTGCGTCTGCAGATCCTGCGTCTTCTGCGAGTACTCCTGCTGCAGCGCACCGAGCGCCTGTGAGCGCTTCTCGACTTCGGCCGCGGCGAGCGTCGGCTTCACTTTATTGAAGTCCTCGACCTTCTTCTGGAAGCTGTCCTGCATCTTCTTGACTTCGGCCTCGAAGCCGACGAGTTCAAGCTTGAACAGGCTATCGGCCTTGGGGCTGCCCGGCGCCTGGTCGAGAACTTTGCGCGAGTCGACATACGCGATCTTCTGCGGGGCGGCCGTCTGCGCGAGCACAGGCGCGGCGGCGGCGATCAGGAATACGGCGGCGGCGCTGAGCGCCCGGGTGAACGACGTCATGAAAGCTCCGAAATGTTAGTTGAAGAACTGACCGAGTTTGAAATGCAGTTGCCACTTCGGGTCCGGCCGGCCGAATGCATCGACACGGTCGAATCCGTACGCCCAGTCGAGCCCGAGCGGCCCGAGCGGGGAGATCACCGAAGCACCGATACCGGCGCCACGATACAACCGCGTGGGATTAATATCACGCGGGTGTTGCCAGAGGTTGCCGGCATCGAAGAACGTGTTGAGATAAAACTGCGAACTGATGCGCACCCCGACCTCGGCGGTCGCCGAGAAAAACGCATTGCCGAACGACTGCCGCACGGCATTGCTCGTGCTCGTCGAGGGGTTGAAGCCGAGCGGCGTGATCGAGAACTCCGGATAGCCGCGCAGCGGTTCACCGTATTGCACGCCGCCGAGCGCGAACTCCTGCGACGAGAAGAACGGTCCGGTGTTTCCGAAAACCACGCCGAGTCGCTGCGAAATGCCGGCCACGACTTTGATCGGCGACGAGCCGGGTGCCGTGCCGCCCAGCGACAGCAGTGTCGTGAACGACTTGAAATCGGTGGTGTAGCGCTGGAACGACGCCGTGCCGCCAAGCGGACCGCCATTGAACTGCGCGTTGAAGCTCTGCAGCATGCCGTTTGTCGGAAACGGCATCTCAATGCGCGTGTCGCGCGACACGTCGACGCCGACAGTCGAGCGCAGGCAGCCAGCGCAGTTGTTCGTCGTCACCGTACCGAGCAGACCGTCGCCACCGTAGCGCACCTGTTCGGCGCCGTACGAGACGCCGACGCGCGTAAACCGCGACGAGAAGAACGGGAACGCGACGCGGACCGAACCGCCCGTGCGCGTCGTCTGGCCGAGATCGGCGATCGTGTACCGCGACTGCGACCGGTAGGCGGTAACCGTGCCCGAAAATCGTGACTGGCGGATCGCCGGATCAGTGTACGACATGCTGAAGTCGTTGATGAAGCGGCCGTATTGCCAGTTCAGTGAACCGCGTTTGCACTTGCCGAACAGATTCGGCTGCTCGAGGCCAATGAATCCACCGAGGCCGGTACCCTGTCCCATCGACGCGCCGAAATTCACGTTGCCGGTGCGCTTCTCTTTCACCTTGAAGATGATGTCGACGTCGCCCTGGTCGTTGGCCTGGCGCGTTTCGGGCAGCGGCACGGGCGTCTCGAAGAAGCCGAGGTTGCCGATGCTCTGATAGCTGCGGATCAGGCGATCCTGATTGAAGACATCGCCGGGAATGATGAGCAGTTGGTCGCGGATGCAGTTCTCGACCGTGTAATCGTTGCCGATGATTTCGATGCGATTAATGATCGCCGGCGTCCCTTCGGTAATATCCCAGCGCAGCGCGACCTTCGGCATCGAGTCGCTCTTCTGGCGATCGACGACCGGCCGGACCTGCGAGTAGATGTAGCCTTCGTTGGCGTACGCCGTCTTCACCTTCTGCGTCGCTTCTTCCCAGGCCGCCTGATCGAAGAGCCCCTTGTCGATCGTTTTCCGGCGGACGATGCTGCTGACCCGCTGCCCGAGTGTCGGCGCGCTGTTGTTGAACGGATAAAAGCGGTTGATATCGTCGGAGGAGAACCGCTTGTTGCCCGTGACTTCGAAACCGCCGATGCGATACTGCGGGCCTTCCTGCACCTGCAGACTCACCATCGCCTTGCCGCGGGAGCGGTCGATCACAAGCGTGTCTTTCAGAATCTGGAAATCGATGAAGCCGCGGTTCGCATAGAGCGTCGGGATGTTTTCGCCGACGTCCTTGCTGTACTTCTCTTGATCGAACTCGCCCTTCTGCCAGAAGAAGAACCGCTCCGGCTTTGTTTTCATCGCGCCGGCGATCGTCTTCGTCGGCACCGTCGTATTGCCGTTCACGAGAATGCCGGAGACGGCGAGGCGGCGTCCCTCATCGACGCGGAACATCACACTCGCGCGATTGTCGCCGCTCAGCGTCGTGTCCACTTTGACGCGCGCAAGGTAGTAGCCACTCGCCTGATACAGCGAATCGAGGCGCTGCAGAATGCGCGCGACCTGCGACGGATCGATCGGCCGGCCGATCAGGAGATCAACCTTGTCCCGCACGTCGCTGAGCGACAGCGCCTTCGGTCCGGCGACATCGACAAAGTCGAGAATCGGGCGCTCGACGACGGTCACCGTCATCGTCGCCCGCGAGGGGACCGTTTCCGTCACCGCGCACGTCACCCTAACGTCGTCGAACTGCCCGCTTTGGAAAATATTCTTGATCGCCCGCTGAATGACGGGGGCGCTCAGGGTGACGCCAGGCGCGAGCCCAGCATCGAGCAGGATCGTGGCTGAAGAGACGCGCTTGTTGCCGGCCACCGCGAAGGTGTCCGGCGTCACACAACGTCCGACTGCGGCATCCTGCGCCAAAAGCGGCGTCCCCGCCATTACCACGGCAAGGGCGGCCAACGTGAGTTTCTGCATAGCTCTCTA
>JAYVPN010000128.1:0-5279 GCA_043757365.1 Gemmatimonadota bacterium
GACGACGGTGTTTCCGGCGTCAACGAGTCGATCCAGCACGACGGCGAGTTTGCGAATGTCTTCGAGATGCAGGCCGGTGGTCGGCTCGTCCATCACGTAGAGTTTACGGCCGCCCTTCTTTTCGGCGAGGGTGAGCTCGCGCGCGATTTTCAACCGCTGCGCTTCACCGCCGGAGAGCGTTGTCGCCGGCTGTCCGAGTCGGAGATAGCCGAGCCCGACCTGCTGCACCTGCCAGAGCGCCTGACCGAGCTTTTCTTCGTGCGGAAAAAAACGGATCGCGCCGTCGATCGTGAGTTCGAGCACATCGACGATGCTCTTGCCGAAATATTTTACGTCGAGCACTTCGGGCTTGAAGCGCGTCCCCTGACACTCTTCGCAGGGGACATAGATATCGGCCATGAAGACCATCTCGACTTCGAGATAGCCGGCGCCTTCGCATTTCTCACAGCGGCCGCCGACGACGTTGAAGCTGAACGTGCTCGCGGTGTACTTTCGCTGACGCGCGAGCGGGACATCGGCGAAGATGCGGCGAATTTCGTCGAACGCCTTGATGTAGGTCACTGGATTCGAGCGCGGCGAGCGGCCGATCGGCTCCTGATCGATCAGCACGGCGTCTTCGAGCGATTCGTAGCCGCGCAGATCGTCGTACGCGCCGACGACTTCTCCGAGATGCTGCTTGGCGCTATGCTCGCCGGTGATCTTCTGTTCAAGCGCACGGAAGAGCACGTCGTGCACGAGCGTGCTCTTCCCGCTGCCGCTCACGCCGGTGACCACGGTGAGCGCGGCGAGCGGGATCTTGATGTCGACGCCGCGCAGATTGTGTTCGCGTGCGCCGGTAAGCGTGATGAAGCGCGGGCCGACGGCGCGGCGCTTTTCCGGGAGAGGAATCATCTTCGCGCCGGTGAGATACTGGCCGGTGAGCGGACTGTCGGCGGCGTCCTTGATCGGGCCGCTGAATACCAGTTCGCCGCCATGCTCGCCGCTACCGGGACCAAGCTCGACCATCCAATCGGCCATTTTCATCGCTTCGAGATCGTGCTCGACGACGATCACCGTGTTGCCGCCGTCGCGCAAACGGCGGAGTAAGCCAAGTAGGCGGTCCATATCGCGCGGGTGCAGCCCGATGCTCGGCTCATCGAGAACGTAGGTGGTGTCGACGAGCGACGACCCCAGCGAGTTCGCGAGGCCGATGCGCTGCGCTTCGCCGCCCGAGAGGGTACGTGTCGCGCGGTCGAGCGTGAGGTAGGTGAGCCCGACGTCGCAGAGAAAGCGGACGCGGTTGCGCGCTTCGCGCAGAATATGCGCGGCGATGTCCTGTTCCGAGGGCGAGAGTTGCAGCGCGATTGTGTCGAGCCAGGCGCGGAGGATCTCGACCGGCATCTGCGATGCGTCAGCGATGGTCTTGCCGGCGACCCTCACGTTGAGGGCATCGACGACGAGTTTCGCACCATTGCAGACGCGGCACGTCTGCGCCGTTTGATATTTACGCAGGAAGACGCGGATGTACTGCTTGTATTTTTTCGGCTCGAGCGATTCGAGATGTTTGACGATGCCGAGGTAGCCTTTGCTTTTGCCGTTGAGGAGCTTCTCGTGCTGGTCGGGCGCGAGGTCGCGCCACGGCGCGTCCATCGAAATCTTTTCTTTCTTTGCGAACTCGGCGAGGGCGCGGCGTTTGTTGTCGTATCGCGGAGCCGTCCACGGATCGATCGCGCCGTCACGCAGTGTGCGGTCAGGGTACGGGACGATCAGCGAAACATCGTATTCGAGGGTTGCGCCGAAGCCGTTGCAGGTGGGGCACGCGCCACGCGGATTATTGAACGAGAAGAGCTGCGGCGACGGGACCGGCGCGACGTGGCCGTCGTTCGGGCACTGGAAGCGGGTGGTAAAAGCAAAACGCGTGTACGGTGTATCGTTGTCCGTTGACCGTTCGCCGTGGCTGATCTCGGCGAGGGCGATGGCGTCGCCGTCGCCTTCGATGAATGAGGTTTCGAAGGCGTCAGTGAAGCGGGTCAGACTTTCGTTCGATACACTCAGGCGGTCGGCGATGACCAAGAGCTCCTTCGTCTTGGCGAGATTTGTTTTTGGGGGGAGCTCGTCGAGATGGAGCGACACCCCGTCGGCGACGACGCGGACGAATCCTTTCGCCTTCAGATTCTCGATCACCTGCGCGTGCGTGACTTTCGCCGAGTGACGGATCGGGAACGTGATCATCACGCGTGTGCCGGCTTCGAGGGCGACGATCTGATCGGCCGCCGATTGCGGCGTGTCCGGTTTGAGCATGCGTCCGCAGACCGGGCAGATCGTGTGGCCGACCCGCGCCCAGAGGAGGCGCAGGTAGTCGAAGATTTCGGTTGCCGTGCCGACCGTCGAGCGCGAGGTGCGGGTCGGATTCTTCTGTTCGATCGCCACCGCCGGCGAGAGCCCGTCGATGAAGTCGACGTCCGGTTTTTTCATCCGCTCAAGGAACTGGCGTGCGTACGCCGACATCGACTCGACGAAGCGCCGCTGCCCCTCGGCGTAGATCGTGTCGAACGCGAGCGACGACTTTCCCGAGCCGGACGGTCCGGTGATGACCGTGATCGCCCGGCGCGGGATGTCGACGTCGATGCCCTTCAGGTTATGCTGTCGGGCGCCGCGGATGACGAGCGTTTCCTTCACTCCTGAAAACTAATCGGGAACGCGGTGATCGGAGCGCTGGAAGTGGAGGAACTCGCGGACCGCCGCGAGCGCTGTCGGGTCGGTGGACACGGTAATACGGACGGCGCCGCCGCCGGGACGTTCCTCGTATCCGTACGCGATCGCCGTGCCGCGAGCCGCCATCGTTTTGGCTCCCGGCACCTCCATCGCGTGGACCGTCGCCGACATTGAGAAATCTCCCTTCGTCATCGATGCGGCGAGCATCCGCATGTGATCGCGAATCGTGCGCACGCCCGCCGTGTCGGTCGGGTCGGTCACGAGGACGACTCGGCCGCCGTCGGTGAGGTCTTCGAATGTGTGTTTCGACACATACTGATCGACGCCCATCATCGCCTTGCCGCGTGATTGTACGGCTTCGAATACGCGGTCATTCTTTTCGGCGGGGGCTGCCGCTGCCGCTGACGCGGGGTGATGCATGGCATGATCGGTCATCGACATCGGCGTCGTGGCAGCTTTCGCGCCGGGCACGGAGCCGCCCATTTCGTCGAGGCCCATCATGGCGGACATCGCCTGCCAGTCAGCGACCGAGGTGACTTCGGTCGTGTCGTCGCGATACGCGGACGCCGCGCGGAGGATGAACGTCCGCTTCTCGTTTCGCGGCACCGACGGATTGGCGAGAATGTCGCTGATCACATCATGCATCGAGTGCAGATTGTCGAAGATCACACTGAGCGTCGGATAGCGTGCCGTGAACCGCGGCGCGATCGCCGGAGACATCGGCATCACCGTCGGCACGTGGCGTGGCGCCTCGGTGAGCATCGCGAAGAAGTGCTGCACCGTGGCGTCAATGCCACGCTCGCGATCGGCGACCGTGCTCCCCGCGAGCAGCGGCTCGTACAATCCCATCTGCAGCCAGTGATAGGCCCAGATGAGACCGTTGAACTTCGGGAAGCCGTTGCGGAATGCGAGCGAGTACGGCTGGCCTTGCATCAGGTCCATGGACTTCGGCTTCGTGCTGAAGGCGAGATCGCGGCGGGAGAGATAGTACGCGAGCACCGTTTGCACCTGCGCGTCGCGGTCACCGTCAGCGATCGTGGAATCGGCGAGAATATCGTAGACCTGACGGTGCAGGAGATGCGCCCAGTCGAACATTTCGAGCGCTTCGGGGGCGAGACGGCTGTACAGCGGCGCGACCGCACGCTCGGCGAGCGCGAGGCGCGGCGGGTGTAGGAGCAGCGTGTCGGCGATGTAGGTAAACTCGTCGCGCTCGAGCGCGGTGATCGGCGCGCCCGGGTCACGCCAGAGGCGCTCGTACAGAATCGCGTGCCCGTAATCGAAGGCGTTGAAGAGCCGGTCGGCGCGTGGATATCCGTCGCGAAATTTCCAGTTGTGCGAGGCCGGATAATACAGTTGATCGGCGGGTTGACTGAAGGTGACCGCGCGCGACGAGACGAAGCCCTGGAGGCCGAAGGCGTAGGTGAGGCCGGCATTGACCCGCGTGGCGACGTTGCGTCCCGTGAGGGCGCGCCCGAACCCTGCATCGAGATGCCAGCGCGGCGTGAGCTGAGTACGAACGCCGACGCCGACGTTCCATTCGGTAGCGCCGCGTTGGATCGGCTCTTCGGCAAAGACTTCGGCGCCGATGAGCGTCGAGCGCAGCGCGAAGGGGTGATCGACACCGACACCCGCCGTCCAGCGCTCGCCGTCGGTTCCGTCGCGCCACGCCGATGGTGACGTGACCGCAAAATCGGCATTCGCGTGGATCCGAAACGGACCGGAGAGTGATCGTGTCATGAGGGCGCCAATCGTTCCGGTTGTGGAACGCGGACCGGCGGCACCGATGGGCAGCGTTGCGTGGGCGCTCAGCGCCACCGAGGGCAAACGATCGGTCTCGATGTTCAGGGCGTGCATCAGCGCGATGTCGATCCCTCCGAGCATCGTTCCATAGCCGCCGCGCGCGTTGCGCACGCTGACAAACGGCGTGCCGATCTCAAGCTGCGTGAGCGCGGCGATTCCGTATGTCATCGATGGTTCGAAACTGCGCGAGTCGCCCGACGCGGAGCGGGCGATGCGGAAGGGGGAGAGCTGGAACTCGAGTGAGTACCGCTCGATGCTGACGGCGTCTTCGATTCGCAAGGGACGCCCGCGATCGGTATTGATGTAGTCGGTCTGCGCGGATAAGAGCGACGGCGCGCTGCTCAACAGCGCCGTCAAGAGAAAACGTTTCACGAAGGTAAGTCCTCAAAGCGGAAAGGCGACGCGCCGAGTGCGTACCGCACGAGTCGGCTTAGAGGGAGCGCGGCGGCGGGAGCTCGGGCGCGGCGGTCGGCGCCAGCGGCTGCGTCGCCAGCGTCTCGATCACATCGGCTGGCACCGTACGGAGAATCACATCAGCAACGAACGCTGACGGTGCACTGACCGCGGCACAGGCGAGCATGAACCCGCACGTCTGCGACCGGCCCGACGATTTCGGCGTCGGGTGATGTTCGGCCGACGATAAATGGTGATGCGTCGCCATCGAGACGTCGTGCGCCGGTGCAATTGCCGCCGCCGGCCGCAACGCTTCGCACGCGAACACGGACTGCACGAGCGTCGTGTTGAGCACGAGGAGGGCGAGCACGGTGGCGATTGGACGGCGCATA
>JAYVPN010000129.1:0-5203 GCA_043757365.1 Gemmatimonadota bacterium
CCGGTGACCACCGGCTTTCCGCAGTCGATGCAGAAGCGGGACTGGTCGTCGTTGTCACGGCCACAGAAGCCGCAGGGAATCACGCTGTCATCTCCGATCCGGAATTCAGTCGTTCTGTCGTGTCGTCGGGCGAATATAGGGAGGCGTTCGGGTAGCGGCCAGCCAAGCCCGCTAATAAGGTTGTCGGGTATGCGCCGACTCCCGTACCACGCGACCGTGCAGACCGCCGCGCTACTCGCCGTTGCCGCCTGCGCGACCGCCCCCGTGGCGGCTCCCCCCAGCCCGTCCGCGGCCCGTCCGGGGTCGCCATCGACGGTTGCCCCCACGCCGCAATCCGCGAAATCCGCGGCCGCCGTTGCCCTTCCTCCAATCGCTCCACTCGACGGCCCGCTCAGCATCGCAGTCGTCTACCCGCGCCCGAATCAGGAAATCCAGGTGCGCGATTCAAATTTCATCTTCGGCTCCGTCGGCAGCGGCAAGGCGACGCTCACGATCAACGGGTACGACGTCCCGGTCGCCCCGAACGGTGCCTTCCTTGGCTTCATTCCGGTACCCCGCGGCGAGAAGCTGGCGTACGAACTCATCGCGTTGAATGGCGTCGAGAAAGCATCGGCGACGGTGAACATCCGCGGCCCCGTGCCCGTCGCGCCTCCCAAACCAAATGCCGGCCCGGTGATTCCGGCCGTGCAAACGACCGAGTTCTCACCAACGCGCCGCGCCGAGCTCCTCTCGCTCGACAACGGCATCAGCAGCGACACCGATCGCGTCGTGATTCTCCGTCCGACGCCGACCGGCACCTACAAATGGTTCCTCTTTCCCGGTACGACGGTCGAGGTGACCGCCGAGCGCGGCACGAAAGAGAAAGCGGAGATGTACCGTGTGCGACTCGACGCGCAGCTCGAAGCGTGGGTCGGCGCCGGTTCGGTGCGGCTCCTCCCCGAAGGGACCATCGCTCCGCGCCGCTCAACGCTCAATGTGCGCGTCGCCAACAACACCGCAACGAGTGACGTGCGCATACCGATCACCGGTGAACGCCCGCCGTACGACGTGAGCGAAACGCGCGACGCGATCACGCTCACCCTCTACGGCACCACCGCCAACACCGATATCATCAATCTCGCGACCGGTGATCCGACGGTGCGCAATGTGACGTGGGAGCAAGTCACGACCGATCGCGCGCGCTACACGGTGCACCTGCGCCATCCGCCGGTCGGCTACGGCGTGACGTGGGAGCGCAACGCCGTCGTGCTGCACGTGCGGCACGCGCTGTCGATTGATGCGATGCGTCCCCTCGCCGGACGCATCATTGCCGTCGATCCGGGGCATCCACCTGACGGCACGACCGGCCCCACTGGGCTTTACGAAGGCGACGCGACGCTGATGATCGCCGAGCAGCTCAAACCGCTCCTCGAAGCGCGCGGCGCGACCGTTTTCATGACGCGCACGACGCGCGGCGCGGTACCACTCGGCGATCGCCCAGTGATGGCGCGGCGCGGCGGTGCCGATGTCTTCGTGAGCATCCACCTCAACGCCTTCGGCGACGGCACCAACCCGTTCCGCGCCAACGGCACGGGGACGTACTTTTTCCGTGACCAGAGCGAGCCGCTCGCCCGCGCCGTGCAGATGGGACTCACACGGCAGCTCGGACTGCGCGATCTGGGGATCAACTACGATAACCTCGCCGTCGTCCGCTCGACGTGGATGCCGGCGATCCTCTGCGAGGGAATGTTCGCCATGATTCCGGAACAGGAGAACGCGTTGCGCACCGTCGAATTCCAAAAACGCTACGCAATGGGCATCGTCGAAGGGCTCGAAGAATATTTCCGCTCGATGGCGGCGGCACGGTGAAGCGCGCACTGCTGACGCTCCGCGCGGTCGCGCTGCTGACGCTGACTGCGGCGCCCCTGGCCGCGCAGGTCTCACCCGATGCGCACTGGCGCACGCTGACAACGACGCACTTCCAGGTTCACTTCTCCACCGGCCTCGACTCGCTCGCGAAGCGCACCGCCGGCAGCGCCGAGCGTGCGTACGCCGGACTCAGCGCCGAGCTCGTTGCGCCGCGCGGCCCGATCGATATCGTCCTCGGCGACAACGTCGACTACTCGAACGGCTACGCGACCGTCTTCCCGACGAATCGCATCACCCTCTACGCGCGCCCGCCGGTCGATGCGATCGCGCTCAAGTACATCGATGACTGGATCGATCTCGTCGTGACGCACGAGTTGACGCACATCTTCCATCTCGACCGGACGCGGGGATGGTGGGCGCTCGGGCAATATGTGTTCGGCCGGAATCCGTTTCTCTTTCCGAACCTGTACACGCCCAATTGGCTCGACGAAGGAATCGCCGTGTATTACGAGTCGCGCCTGACCGGTGCCGGACGCGTCAACGGCACCGAGCACAGCGCGATCGCTCGAGCAAAGGCGCTCGACCAGATGACAACGGCGATCAACGCGCTCTCGGGCTCCGTCCCCGAATACCCACTCGGCGAGACGGTGTACGTCTACGGGTCGCTGCTCGTCGACTACATCGCCCGCACGCAGGGGCCGGCGACGATGCGAACGTTTATCGAGACGAGCGCGGCGCGCACGATCCCATATCTGCTCAACGCGAATGCGAAAGCCGGTTTTGGCATTGGTTTTGATTCGGCGTTCACGCATTGGAGCGATTCGATTCGGGCCGATGCGCTCTCCTTCCGGGGCACTGCGGCGCAGCCGCGCGACATCGCGACGCGCGGCTGGTACGCCGAAAAACTTCGTTGGGTGGATGACGATCACCTGATCTTCGCGCGGAATGATGGCCGTGCGATCCCGGGGCTGAGCGAGATGGACGTGCGCACTGGTGAGATCCGCGCGCTCGAACGTCGGAGCTCACTCGACGCGACGACGCAGCTCGCAAACGGCGCGCGCGTCTGGGCCGAGGAGGATTTTGTCGACCCATACACCGTGCGCTCGCGGTTGTATTTCGCGCGCGACGGCCGGACGACCACCGTGCTCCCCGATCGTCGATTGCTGCAGCCGAGCGCGCGGATGGCCGACGGCGTCTGCGCGAGCGCCGACTGCTTTGATATCGTCGCGGTCGAATTGCAGCCTGGTACGACTGGGCTCGCGCGTATTGTCACCCGGAGCGGCGACGCCGTGGGCGACGGTGATCGCGGCGTGCAGTACGCCGCGATCACGACGTTCAGTCCTGATACGACGTGGAGTGATCCCCGCTGGTCGCGGCGCGGCGCGCGTATCGCCGCGGTGCGTTCGGTATACGGCGCGACGAGTGAGGTGGTGATTCTCGACACGCTCGGCCACGTGCAAAAAGTTCTCGGTCGCGCGCGCGGCGTGACGCAGGCGCCGAGCTGGTCGCCGAATGACGACGCCGTCTATTTCACGAGTGATCGCAGCGGGCGTCCGGCGATTTACAGAGCGAATGTCGCGAGCGGCGCGCTGGTGAAGATCGCCGAGAGCGCGACGAGTCTGACGGAAAGCGAAGTAAGTCCTGATGGCACGAGGATCGCCACGCTGCATCTGCGCGGCGATGGTTTTCGCATTGCGACGATCGAGACGCCCAGCGGTGTGAACGCCGATTCATCGAGCGTTCTTGCACTTTCGAACCGCCGTCCGGTTGCGAGTATCGACGCACCCGTCAGTGCGTACTCGTCGTGGCGCGGTCTCGTGCCGCGCTACTGGCTCCCCGCGCTCGAGCAGAGCGACGAAGGACGCACGACGTACGGTTTTCTCACGAGCTCGAGCGATGTGATCGGACGCCACGCGTACGCGGTGCAGGGAACACTCGAGCCGAAACGCAGCGAGCCCAATCTCAACTTTTCATATCAGTACGCTGGACTCGGCAATCCCCTGTTCGGCGTGACCGGCACGGAGCAGTGGGATCATTTTGGTCTATTCGACGCGAAGAAAGTGCGCGTCGGCACGCTCGCGCGGCGGAAGATGATTGGCGATGTCGCCATCACGTTCCGGCGGCCGCGGGTGCGGAGCAATACGTATTTGACGCTCGGTGTCGAGCAGGAGTGGCGCGACTTCCGCACCGATCCGTCGGATTTGATCTCGAAAATCGACACGACGCTGCGCAAGACGTACACCTATCCCGCGCTGATCGCGAGCGCCGGGTTCAGCAATGCCCGTCAGCCGACGCTGGCGATTTCGCCCGAGGACGGTGTGCAGTTGAGCGCGACCGTCCGCCAGCGGTGGCGCAGCGACGCCGTTGAGGCGACGCGGAGCACGAGTGTGATCGGCGTGGCGAGCGCGTTCAAATCGCTCGACCTCCCCGGTTTCGCGCATCATGTGTTGGCGGTGCGCGGCGCGTACGGCTGGGCCGACAGCAAGACGGCGAGTGACTTCACCGCTGGCGGCGTGAGCGGCAGTACGCTGCAGATCGCCCCCGGTGTCGTACTTGGCGACGGCCACCGGACGTTTTTCGTGCGCGGCTTTCCTGGCGGTGCGCAGCACGGATCGCAGGCCATTGCCGGAAGCGCCGAGTACCGGCTTCCGATCGCGTTACCAAGTGCCGGCTACAAGTTTTTGCCGCTCTTTTTGCAGCGCGTGAGTGCGGCCGTGTTTACGGATGCAGCGAGTGCGTGGTGTCCCGGGACGTACGCGAGCACGTCGGCGGTCTGTCCGGTGACGGGCACGCTGCGGCAGACGATGGCGAGTGCGGGGGCGGAGCTACAGATGAACGCGGCGCTGCAGTATGACGTGCCGTTTTTGTTTCGGTTTGGGGCGGCGACACCGATTGCTGGGCGGTCGTATTTTGGGACGTCGAATGTGGCGGCTTACTTCACGGTTGGCTTGGCATTTTGAACGGCGGTAGACCGTTTACCGCGAACGACAACGGCAGTAGACGGTAGTCGGTATGCGGTAGACCGTCTACGTGAACTGCATTGACTACGGGTGTATGTCGATCTCAAAAACTGCCTTCATTCACGAGCTGGCGTGCGTGAGCGGCCACGTCTCACTCGGCGAGCGCGTCTCGGTTTGGCCCACGGCCGTGATCCGTGCCGATTCCGATCACATCGAGGTCGGCGATGACACGAACATCCAGGACGGCGCGGTCCTGCACTGCGATCCCGGGATTCCGTGCACGATCGGAAAGCGCGTGACGATCGGACACCGAGCCGTGGTACATGGCGCGCTCGTTCAGGACGATTGCTTGATTGGCATTGGGGCGATCGTCCTCAACAAGTGCGTCGTGGGGC
>JAYVPN010000130.1:0-19296 GCA_043757365.1 Gemmatimonadota bacterium
TATTGGGTCGCCAGCAGATGGTAGAGGCGCAGCTCGGCATCGGGGAACGTGGAAGGCACGGTGATCCCGAGTGCGCGAAGTCTCGGAGCGCTGAGCGAGACCAGCGGCGACTCCTCCGGTCTCGGCGCCTCCAGCGAGGTCGCGGAGCCCCTGCTCGATCAGCTCGGCTCCGGGCAAGGCGGTGTTGGTCATGCGGATGAGTCTATGATGTAGGGATCGGGATGGCCAGCGCGCTCACGGCGCGCTCGGCCATGTCTGCGCTTTACGCGACCAACTCCGCGACGTGTTTCAATCCCACCACGCGCACTTCCAACCCTTTAAATCGTCTCGTACTCGCCCGCTGCACGTCAGCCGCCACCAAGACATTCTCTCCGTGCGGGTAGTGCTGCCGAAACGCCAGCATCGCCGCCGGTTCGAACGCATCCTGTGACCATTTGCATTCGATAGCCATGGGGGACGCGCGCTTTGTCGCGATGACGAAGTCCACCTCGTGCCCAGATTTCGTCCGCCAGTACTGCACGTCGCGACGCTGGCGCGCCGCATGGATCTCATTGAGTACGACGTGTTCCCACAGCGGTCCGTAGTCGTCTCGTCGCAGCGGCGACCATCCGCGGTGGTACGCCACGAATCCGGTATCGAATCCGTAGACGCGCGGAGCGGCCACGATTTCGGCTGCGCTATTGGACGCGAAGGGGCGCACCACGTGCATGACGAAGGTGGTTTCCAGTACCTGCAGATAGTTCATGACGGTTTGTCTGCTCACTTCGCAGGCGCGCGCAAACCGTGACGCTTCGAATATGCCACCGCTATCGATGAGAAGCATCTCGAAGAGACGCGCAAACGACGCGCGTTTCTCGAGACGAAAGAGTTCTTGCACATCTTTGGCCCAATAGGCATCGAGCCATTCCTGAAAGTCGCGCTCCGGTGGCGACTTCGCGAGAAAGAACGGCGGCAATCCGCCGTGCGCCAGCCGATGTGGCAGGTTGCGTTGTTCGAAGCTCTCGGTATCGGCGTGCGTCATCGGGGTCAGCCACACCTCATGCTTTCGACCGGCCAGCGTGTCGCGAAACTTGGCGCGGGCGCTCAGGCTCGACGATCCGGTGGCCAGAATGCGGATATCCGCGTGGTGGTCGGCGGCGATCTTGAGCAGTTCTGCCGGATCGTCGAGTCGGTGAATCTCATCGAGCACGAGTCGCTGCCCGGCGTACTCGGCGAGAAATGCCTCCGGATCTCGCAACTCCCGACGGACGCTGGGCAATTCACAATCGAAGTACACCGTATTGGGGAGCGCGCGCGCGAGCACTGTCTTTCCGGACCGACGCACACCCTGAAGCCAGCAGATGGACCGGGTGTCCCAGGCGGTGCGAATGAGGTGCATCCACGGCAGGCGATCTTTCATGTCAGTAGAATAGCGTTTAGTAATACTAAACGCAAATATACCGGCGGAGCAGATCCGAGGGCGACGGTGGCCGCGCTCACTTCGGCACCCGCTTGTTCAAATCCTGAAACCAGTTCATCACCACCACCATCGGCGCCGCGCCAAGACGCTCGACCGGCGTCACTACGAGGAACCGCGACCCGTCAGGCGTCACGTCGTAGCCCCGCGTGCGGAATCCACCAAGCCGCCCGGCGTCGCGTTTCTGGAACAGGACCACCGGCGCGCCGACCTCGCCGGTCGCCGGAGTGAACGTCGCCGAGAGCATCGCGTCACCCTTGCGGTAAATGATCTCGCGTCCGCCGCGCGTCCAGAGCGGCTGATCGCCACCGTCGTTCGAGACCTGGCGTCGTCCGCCGTTGCCGTCGAGGGCTCGGCGCGCAGATTCGCCCCGACCTCCTCGAACAGCACCCAGCGTCCGTCTGGGGAGAACGCTGCGTTGCGCTGCGACGTCGGCCGCGGGTCGACCGGCACAGGGGCCGCGCCGCGCGGGGTCGGTGCGAGCATCAGACGGTCGATGTTCTCCGTCTCCTGATATGCGACGGTGCGACCATCCGGCGAGACCGACGACGCCATCTTGTCGCGCTTGGTCACGAGTAACGTTTCCGCCGCCGTGCCGTCGATCGGCAGACGCAGCAGATCGTACACCGGCGTCTCGACGCTGTGGATGATCGACCGGCTGTCCGGCATCCAGTTCGCGTTGAACGACACGCCCTCGCTGCGGGTCAGTTGCGTCAGCACCCGTCGCTGTACGTCGAAGAGCGAGATCTGCCAGCGCGGGTCGAGCCTCGTGAGCGCGACCCATTTACCATCCGGCGAGAGGCGCGGTTCGGCCCACTGTCCGGACTCGGCGAGCAACGGCTGCTCGTTCCCGGCGCGATCGGTCCAGAGCACGCGGCGCGGGACGAGCCACTCCGATGCCCGGAGATAGACGAGCGTTCCATTCTTCGAAACCGCGTAGCCTGCCGTGCCATCGGTCATGTTGCTGGCGACGTCCTCGACGACCGGCACCGGCGTGCCGGTCACACGGAGCGTGGAAGGGTTGAATCGAACCGCGAAGAGCGCCCCCTCGCGTATGAACAACAGGTGACCGCTCGACGAGAAGCGCGCGATGAAGGCGCCCTCGATGAGAATCGTCCGTTTGCCGGTCGAATATTCGACTGCCTCGATGCGCGACCGCGAGAGCGGCGTGGAGAAGTTGTTGAAGATCGCGGCCTTGCCGCCCGGGAGAGCCTGTGGGTACCAGTGCTCGAACTCACGGCGGGCCGTGTCGAGCGAACTGAGTCGCTGCGGTGCACTGCCGTTTGGCGGGAGCCGCCAAAGTCCGCGCCGATCTTTGTGTAGAGAATCGAGCCGTCCGGGCCCCACTCGGGTCCGCCGGTGGCGCCGCTCACGAGCTCGGTCGACGGACCACCGGCCGTCGGCATTTTGCGCACCGTATTCTCGATGAGGACCGCGAGCCAGTTGCCGTCGGGGGAGAAGGCGACTTCGGTCGCTCCTTCGGAGGACGGGATCGGCGCGACGGCGGTCGATCCGAGCTCGCGCGTCAGCAGGCGGCTCACGCCGTTGGAGTCTTTCACCGCCTGCACGATCCGTCGGCCGTCGGGCGAGATCGCAATGACGGCGCGGTCGCTCGCCGCAATATTCGAGCGGAATGCGAACTCGACGCGCTTGCCGGTGCCATCATCGTCACGGCGTCCGAGCATCGCCCACGCGGAGAGCGCCATGCCCGCGACAGCGACGCCGCCGGCGATCATCGCGATGTGGCGCCACCGCGTATCACGCGTACGCGCGGCCGCGGAGATCGGCCGTTGCCGCACTGCGCCACTACCGCCCGCGAGCGCCGCGGAGAATTCGGCCGCCGTCGCGAAGCGGTCCGCGGGGAGCTTCTCGAGTGCCTGCGCGATTGCGGCGGAGACATCTTCGGGCACCGACTTGCGGAGGTCCGTCACCGGCTGCGCCCGCTCGGTGATGATCTTCATGATCACCTGCTGCGCCGCGCCGCCGATGTGCGGCGGTTGTCCGGCGAGCATCTCGTACAAAACGCTCGCCAACGAATACACATCGCTGCGGCCGGTGATCTCTTTCTCGGCCGTCGCCTGCTCGGGGCTCATATAATGAGGAGTGCCGAGGCTGAGGCCAGTCTCGGTCATGCGCCCGCCAGCGGCGGCGCTCACCGCGAGCGCGATGCCGAAGTCCATGACGATCGCGCGGCCGTCGTGGAAGAGAATATTCTCCGGCTTGATGTCGCGGTGGATCACGCCGTTGCGGTGCGCGTAGTCGAGCGCGTCGGCAATTTCGCGCGCAATGCGCACGGCTTCATCGACGCCGAACTGCGTTTCGCGATTGAGCTTTTCGCGAATCGTCTCGCCCTCGATGTAGGGCATGACGTAGTAAAGGAAGCCGTCAGCGGTGCCGCTATCAAACAGCGGTAGAATATGCGGATGCTGGAGCGCCGCGGTGGTTTTGATCTCGACCACGAACCGCTCGGCGCCGAGCACGGCGGCAAGCTCGGGCTTGAGGACCTTGATCGCGACATTGCGATCGTGTTTGAGGTCCGAGGCGAGGTAGACCGTGGCCATCCCGCCCGCGCCGAGTTCGCGCTCGATGCGGTAGCGGTCGGCGAGGGCCGATTTGAGCTTTTCGAGGGGGGAGCCTTGCCGCCAAACTTACACCTTCGGAGGCTCCTCGGCACGCCTCGGGAAGGGCCGGGCGGCCGCGGCGTCGGCGTCGGTGACGACGGCGCTATCCAGCTCGGTGGGTTCAGGAGCCCGACAGTAACAGTAGGTGAACTGCTGAACCGCACCGAAGGGTGTCATGTGGGACTCACGTTCCTGCGTGACCAGAGTGAACGCCGCGCCGAACTCGGCGTGCAGCGCGCTGGCACTGTACCGCATCACCGGCAGCCCGCTGCATTTCTCCGGACCGTCCTCGGCGAAGGTCGCGACAATCACATGCCCACCAGGCTTCACCGCGTGCAGCAGAGTGCGCAAGTACGCGGCCCGCTGTTCCGCGGTCGTAAGAAAATGAAAGACCGCGCGGTCGTGCCAGACGTCAACGCTTGCCGCGTCGAGTGCGACGGTCGTGATATCCGCCACCGACCAGTGCACCGCCACAGCGCGGGCGCCGAGCCGCGACTGCGCGGCGGCGAGCGCGGCGGCGGAGAGGTCGAGCACTGTCAGGTTTACGTAGCCCAGATCGAGGAGATCGTCGACAAGTGTTGAGGTGCCGCCGCCGACGTCGATAATCGCGGCCGACGTCGGGACGCCCGTGGCATTTATCAGCTTCAGTGAAAGCTTCGCATGCGGCTGAAACCAGCTCACCGCATTGGGCGCTTTCGTACCGTAGACTGTCTCCCAATGTGTTCGCGACGACACTGTGCCTCCCCGAAAATGTACCGTGAACTGTGAGCGGTATTCGCGCGCGACTACCACGCGACGAGCTGATGCAACACGCCGAGCACCTTGCGGAGCGTCGGCTCGGAGAGCGCCCCGAGCCGCTTCGTCAACCGTTCGCGATCGACGGTGCGGATCTGGTCCAATACAACGAACCCCTCTTTCGCGGCGAACCGGCAGGCGACGCGGAAGGGGTAGGGATGCCCGCCGGTGGTGATCGGGGCGACGATGAACGTGGCGAGATGCGCGTTTAGCTCGTCTGGCGACACCACGACGCACGGACGCGTTGTACGGATTTCACGACCACGCGTCGGATTGAGCTGAACGAGATAGACGTCGCCGCGCTGCGGCGCGCGGGCTACCGCCATTCCCATTCCTCGTTATCGAAGCGGGTGTTGGCGTTGGTGTCGAGCGCGCCTTCGCCGCGCGCGGCGAGCGTGGCAGCGGCAGTGGCCCAGCCGGCGCGCGCCTGGCGCGCCGCGCGAATGATCAAGGCGCCGCCTTCGGTGCGCATTTCGACTTCGTCTTCGAAGCCGAGTTGGTCGATGAGGGGCTTGGCGATTCGCAGTCCGCGGGAGTTGCCGATGCGGACGAGTCGGGCTTTCATGGAGGCCTCCGGGTGTGATTACAGTGTAATCACATCCGGAGGCCTCCGTGCAATCACCGCCGGCTTTCGCCGGATCGTACGCCGCTGAGCAGGTGATTGACGCTGATGTCTTCATCGAGGTCGGGCCAGTGAATACCCTCGCCACTTGCGATGAGCCGCCAATTGTTGAACTCCGCTTCGGTTCCGCTGGCAAGGCGAGGATACCACTCGACCGGAACGGAGATGGTGCGCCCGTTTGTGAGATCCACCTTTAGGCTATCGGCTGAGAGGCGAACCCTACGGGCAACCGTGGATCGGTGCTCAATCGGCGGAGTAGTCATGCCAGCTCCTGAGTAGTGCGGCCTCGTGCTCTCGCGCCGACAGAATAATACGCGCCAGATCGGAACGCGGAAAGCCGCCGCCGTCGTCTAGACTGACCGGATTCAGTCATAGATTCGCGAGATAGGCATCGCGCTCGACGTGCACGTGGGCGGGCTCCGCGCGTTCTGTCGATCGAGTCGCAGCCCTCACGAAATGGCGTGCTTCGGGCCCTTGACTCTCACTGCTGAGCGTATAACCTTTCATCCGGATACACGGATGAAACAAAACCCAATCTTCGACCGCCTCACGGCCCTCGCCGACCCGATCCGCGCGCGGCTGCTCCTCATCCTGGAGCGCCACGAGCTCACTGTCAGCGAACTCCGAGCCGCCCTCCAGCTCCCGCAATCAACGGTGAGCCGGCATCTGCGCGCGCTCTCCGACGCGGGCTGGGTGGTCTCCAGAGAAGACGGCACAAGCAACCGCTACCGCATGTCCACCCGTGAGCTCGACGCGGCCGCCCGCAAACTCTGGCTCTCGGTCCGCGACGAAGTCGGCGCCATGGCAACAGCCGCCCGCGACGCCGAACGGGTCAGGGGAGTGATCGCCGCCCGACACTCCACGTCGCAACAGTTCTTCGCCTCCAGCGCCGCCCAGTGGGACAAGCTCCGCGCCGAACTCTTCGGCACTCGCACTGAACTCTTCGCCCTCCTCGGGCTCCTGGACGCCCACTCCACCGTCGGCGACCTCGGCTGCGGCACCGGCCAGCTCGCCGAAGCGATGGCGCCCTTCGTCAAACAAGTCGTCGCCATCGACGAATCGGCAGCCATGCTCCGCGCCGCACGCGCTCGGCTCAGCTCAGCCGAGAATGTAGAGGTCCACCAAGGCACCCTCGAAGCCCTTCCTATAGAAGGGGCCACGCTCGACGTCGCCATCCTCTCGCTCGTGCTCCACTACGTCGCCGATCCTGAGCTCGCGCTCCAAAGCATTCATAAAGCGCTCAAGAAACACGGAAAGCTCCTTCTCATAGACATGCTCCCACACGATCGCTCCGAATACCGCGAGACGATGGGACACGTCTGGCAAGGATTTTCCGCCGCACAGTTGGAACATTGGGCGCGCGATACGGGCTTCGCCTCCGTACGCGTCCACGCACTTCCCGCCGGACCGCTCGCCAAAGGGCCGACGCTCTTCACCGCTGTATTCCAGAAGTAAGACTGTTTTTATAACCGATCGTATCGACTCCGCAGCACGCTCACACCCAACTCTCGAGACTCTTCCGATGGCCACCACCGCAACCGCTCTCCATCCCTTCGACGCCGCACGCGAAGCGGGACTCGTCCCCTTCAAAGTCGCCGACATCACGCTCGCCGACTTCGGGCGCAAAGAACTCCGCCTCGCCGAATACGAAATGCCGGGCCTCATGGCGCTCCGCACCGAATACGCGGGTAAGTTCCCGCTCGCTGGCGCGAAAATCATGGGCTCGCTCCACATGACGGTGCAGACCGCGGTCCTCATCGAAACCCTCACCGAACTCGGCGCCGACGTGCGCTGGGTGAGCTGCAACATTTTCTCCACTCAAGATCACGCGGCCGCTGCTGTCGCCGTCGGCAAGGAAGGGACCGCCGAAAATCCGCGCGGTGTGCCGGTCTTCGCGTGGAAGGGCGAGACACTCGACGAATACTGGTGGTGCACCGATCAGGCGCTCCTCTGGCCCGACGGCTCCGGCCCGAACCTCATCCTCGATGACGGCGGCGACGCGACGCTCCTCATTCACAAGGGCGTCGAATACGAAGCCGCGAAGAAGGTGCCCGAACACAACCCGGTCACCGACAGCGAAGAGTACGGCATCATCCTCGATCTGCTGCGCAAGACACTCAAGGAAACTCCGCAGCGTTGGACGAACGTCGCAGCCGACATCCGCGGCGTCTCCGAAGAGACGACGACGGGCGTGCACCGTCTCTATGAAATGATGAAGGCGGGAACGCTCCTCTTCCCGGCGATCAACGTCAACGACTCCGTCACCAAATCGAAGTTCGACAACCTCTACGGCTGCCGCCACTCGCTCACCGACGGCATCCTTCGCGCATCCGATGTCATGCTGGCGGGCAAAGTCGCAGTTGTCCTCGGCTACGGCGATGTCGGTAAGGGCTGCTGCCAGGCACTCAAGGGACAGGGCGCAAGAGTTGTCGTGACGGAGATAGATCCGATCTGCGCCCTGCAAGCGGCGATGGAAGGCTATCAGGTCACGACGCTCGACGATGTCGTCCGCACCGCCGACATCTTCATCACCGCGACGGGCAACAAGGACATCATCACGGTGAAGCACATGGCCCTGATGAAGGACAAGGCGATCGTCGGCAACATCGGCCACTTCGATAACGAAATCGACATGGCGGGGCTCAAGTCGTTCGCCGGTATCGAGCGCATCAACATCAAGCCGCAGTACGACGAGTGGGTCTTCCCGGACGGGCACAGTGTGCTCATCCTCGCCGAAGGCCGCTTGCTCAACCTCGGTTGCGCCACGGGCCACCCAAGCTTCGTCATGAGCGCGTCGTTCACCAACCAGGTGATGGCGCAAATCGAACTGCATCACAACAACGGCAAGTACGAGAAGAAGGTGTACGTGCTACCGAAGGCACTCGATGAAAAGGTTGCGCGCCTCCACTTGGGAAAGCTCGGCGTGAAGCTCACGCAGCTCAGCAAGGATCAGGCGGACTACATCGGCGTGAGCGTCGATGGGCCGTATAAGGCGGAGCAGTATCGGTACTAGAAGTTTCAAAGAGCAACTGCGGCCGCGAAATCCGCGGCCGCAGTTGCAGTTACTTCCCGAGCGCCGCTCGAATCTTCGCCAAGTGATGATAGCTGTGCCGCATCGCGTGATCTTCAATGAAGAACTGACACGTCAGCGGCGCATCCGAGTTGAGCGATACCGCCGCCGCCGAGTCGAGTTGGGCGTCGCTGAATGCACGTACGGTTGTAGCCGCCACCGCGGACGCCGTCATTAGCGCCTCGATCGCCTCGGCCTTCGTCACCGTCTTCTTCTCCACGGCGTGCTTCGCGTTGATCTCGTGCACAGCGCCCCACGTGACCCCCTCAATCGCGTTCCCGCCGCCCAGCGCTTGCGCGAGCTGGATCTCAATCGGATACATATTCGCCACGTGATGGACGAGCACGCCAACGGTGCGGCCATCGCCCGGGATCGGCGTCGTCCATTCGGCGTCGGAGACAGACTTCGCGAACTCGGCGAGCTGGCGGGCGCCATTCTCAATGCGTTGCGCGAGGGCTTCGGAACGGGCGCTCATTGCAGTCTCGGAGGAGAGGGTTTGTGTCGGGCGGCTTCCGGGCTGTGCGAATGTATTGCTTCTCGGGGATAACTGCTACCACAACAGCGGCCGCGAAATCCGCAGCCGCTGTTGCAGTTTCTCTATCTCAATTCTTCAACCACACCACCGCGTAAAAAACCCCCCGCCGCGTCGTCGTCGCCGAGCGCTGCGCTGTGCAGCCGGCGAACTGCAAATATCGTCCAACCGTCCCCGACGCTTCGCTGCCGGGCGGATACAATTCCACCCACTCCACGTCATTGGCACTGTACACATCGAGCGACGTCATCCCCACCATCCGGCTGCCGTTGAGCAGCACGCAGACCTGCGCGAAGCCAGCCTGCAGATCGGGGACGAGCTTCGCCGCGACGTGCGACTGCTGAATCGCCTCGCCGAGCGTCATGTCGTTGAAGCCGGCGAGGTCTTCGCTTGTCACGATCGTCGCCTGCAGGTTGCGTTGAAGAAGTCGCGACTGCGTTTCGGTCCAGACGTACTTCGCCGTGTTGCCGTTGCCAGCGGCGATCTGCTGCTTCCGTTTCGAGAGTGTCATGTCGATCGCGCTCAGATGCACCACGACACCGCGTGAGTCGCTGAGACTCGCACTCTGCGTTTTCCCTTCGAAACCGTCAGCGAGTACGCGGAACACGACCGGCCCGGTCTTCACATTCGTGAAGGTGAACCATCCGTCCGATCCGGTCGTCACCGTGCCGTTGCGCGCGCCGAGCAGATCGACGGTCGCTCCGGCGATCGGATTGCCCCGCTCGTTGACGACGACACCGCCGAGCACTTTGAGCTGCGCCGTCACCTTGACGGTGTCGAGTTCGTTGCGGGAGGGAAGCATCTCGATCCGCAGCGAGTCCTTCTCCTCGGGCCAATCGACGATGTATGTAGCAGGGAGATAGCCCACCTTCCGCACCGAGACGGTGAACTGGCCTTTCGGCACGTCGGCGATCGTGAAGGCGCCTTGGGCATCGGATCGCGTCGGCTTGCCGACATCCTTGACCTTCACCTCGGCGCCGTCGATTGGCAGGCCACCCGGCGAGACGATGTGGCCGACGAGTGGTGGGATGACGACGACCGGTTGCTGCGCCGCCGCTCTGTTCTGCATCGCTCCGGCCGTGATCATAAGCGCCGCGACGGCGAGTCTGACTTTGATTTTCATCACGTCTCCCGTGGGTCCTTCAAGCAGATACACCACAATCGGCCGCAGGATCGCTCTGGCCTGATTCAGCGCGGGCGCGGAGGCTCCGATTTCCAAAAATCAATGCCACCGGCCTGCTGGCCGACGTCCACGGAGGCGACCTTGGTTCCCGTGCGGAGATCGATGACATCGACTGTGCCTGGCTGCGAGCCGGTCCCTTCGATCGACACGAAGGCATACCTGTCGTCGTCGGAAACCGTCACACCGCTGGCGATTTTGCGGGTCGTGGTGATTCGCGCGCGCTCCTCGCCGGATTTCACGTCGATGAGGGACGCCGAGGCGTCGCGTTTGTTGGTGGTGATGATCGTGTTGCCGTCGTGGGTGACGGCGAGGTTGTAGACGCCGTTGCCTGTGGGGATGCGGCGCGAGAGCGTCCAGCTCTTGACATCGACTTCGACGACTTCGCTCGACTTGTTGCAGGCCACCCAGACCTTGGTGCCGTCGGGGGAGGGCTGGGCCCAGGTCGGGGAGCAGCCGATGTCGCCGGGCTTCGGTGGTTCCATACCGTGCGACATTCCGGACATACCAGACATGCCCGCCATCGGCGCCATCGGCGCCATCGCCTGTCCCGGCGCGGCGCGCAGCATCGGCGCACCTTCCATTCCCATTTCCTTGCCCGCAGTCAGAAAAAAGTGGCGCGACACTTTCAATGTATGTGTGTCGATCTCCACCAGCTCCTCATCCATCATGCACACGGAGTAGTGCTTGGTGCCGTCGGGTGAGAGGCGCGAGCCGTGCGGCATCGTGCAGGTTGGAATGCGCGCGATCTCGATCATCTCGTCGGCGGCCACCACCGAGACATCACTCGGCACCATCTCGCCGTGGAGATTGAAGTTCACCGCCCATACGTAAAATCCGTCGGGCGAGACCTGCACGGTGGCGGGGAAGTTGCCGAGCTGGACGAAGCCCTTGGCGGCGTCCGTCTCCGTGTCGTATTTAAGGAGACGGCCGTACGGCATGCCGTGCGCCGTCGTGACGTAGTAGCTCTTTTTGTCGGGCGAGACCGCGATCCCATGCGGCCCCGCGACCTCGGTGGGGTTCACGCCGACGTAGCGGTCGCGAATGACCTTGGCGCCGTCGGCACCAAAGCGAATGAGCGAGACTTTGTCGATCGATTCCGCACCGACGAGCACGAAGTAGTCGCGCGTCGGGCCAGCGGCCACCGCGGATCCCTGTGCATTGAGCGCAGGGATCGCGGCGAGCAGTGCTGTGCCCAACGCCGAAAGAAAGCTATAGCTCACGGCACCACGCCCGGCTTCGGTTCGATCTTCACGAGAAAGAGCCCGGTGTTGAAGTCGTTCACATACGCGATGCCGTTCTTCACGACAACGCCCCACGTCATCGTCGAGTTCGGAATGAAGCCCTGCATGCTCGTCGGGTTGACGTTCGCAATCTCGCGCTGCTGCGCGCTGAGGTTGCCGCGGAGATCACCCGAGATATCAAAGGCGCGGAAGCCCGCATTGTAGGCGCCCATATAGAGCGTGTCGCCGGCAACCCACACATTGTGCACGCCGCCGTACTCGGGCTCGTAGAAGGCGACCGACTTGAGATGGAAAATATCGGTCGCGTCGAGCACCTGCAGACGACCGTACGCACGGGCCGGTTCCTTCTTGAAGAGCTTCGCTTCATCGGAATTCGCAAACACTTCGTCGGCGATGAAGATCCAGTTCTTGTGGCGCCACGCCGTGTGCGTTCCGCGCACGAAGCCCGGGCCGTCCACATCACCGACCTGCTTGTACATCGCGTTGAGATCGTACTTGTATTGCGTCACGAACTGCGGATTGCTGGGCGAACCGCCCTTGATGCCGCTGCCGATGTCGAGCACGATCAGTCCGTCGTTCCACCACGCGCCGTAGAGCATGCCATCGCGCACGTCAATGTCGTGCAGCGAGCGGCCCGCGACGCGCGGCGGCGCCCATGTCGCGACGAGCTTCGGCTTCGTCGGATCGTTGATGTCAATAATATGAAGCTGGCCGGTGCCGTCGTTGGTTATATAGATGTGACGGCCGTACTTCGGCTGTGTGTAGATGTACGACGAGTGCACACCTGCGGTGACGCCGTCGGTGAACTCGCTCACGACCTTCGGGTGCAGCGGATCGTCCAGTGTCAGGATGACGATGCCGTTCTTGCGATTGTCCGCGCCTTCGCGAGTGATGACCATCACCTTGCCGTCTTCGCTCGTCATCACGTCGTTGATCACACGCGCATTGACGATCACGCTGTCGACGATCGTCGGCTTGCTGCTGTCGGCGACGTCGAGCACGTAGACGCGATCACCGCCCAAGTGCGTGCCGAGGTAGGCGACCTTGCCGTTCGGATGCACCCAGACTTCGGAAGTCGGGAAGGTAGTGCGAACGAGCTGGCCGACGATCTTCGCCGGACGGCGCACGTCGCGCGCCGAGAGCGTCACCGACGTCTGTGCATTCTGGTTGCCGAGTTGCGCGGTCACCGAGTACGTGCCGGCATCGTAGCCAACAAAAGCACCGTTCTCATCGATCGCGCCCTGACCGGGCGAGAAGAACCAGCTCGGCGTCAGTCCCTTGATCTCTTTGCCCGCCGCGTCCTTCGCCGTGAGGCGAAACTTCACGACATCGCCCGTGCGCACATTCGGCTGCGACGGTGAGATAGTGAGGCTCGTGATCGTCTGCGCGACGACTTCAACGGGCACTGTCGCCTTAACGCTTCCAACAACCGCCGAGATCGTCGCTTTGCCTGCGCCGACGCCGGTGATCGTGCCGTCGGTGCCGACCCTCGCGACCGTCGGAGCAGATGAAGCCCACGTCACCTTATCGCCACGCGGATCGCCCGTGCCCGAGAGCACCTGCGCGCCGACGCGGAACGACTGCCCAGCGACGAGCTTTGAGATTTTCGGTGCGAGCGCGATCGACGCCGCGGCACCCGGAAGGACAGTCACTTCGATGTTCGTGATGAACGGCTTCTGTCCCGCGACGATCGCCGTCACGGCGATCGGCAGGACGCTCGTACCGCCGGCCTTCACCAAGCCGTCGGGCGTCGTCACGCCTTCGAACTGCGCGGCCGTCTGCTGAAAACGTATCGTGACGTTCGGCACCGGCTTGCCGGCCGCGTCGAGGGCGACGGCCTTGAGTTGGAGCGAGTCACCGGAGATGACCTGCGGATTCGCCGGGGTTACGGTGATACGCGCGACCTGCGCCGAGAGTGCGGCTGGAGCTAGTAGCAGTGCGATGAACGATGCTGAAACGCGCATTGAGATCCTCAAATATGAGTGCTGCCGACTAACCATCGTTGAGCGAGACTTTGTTTCCGGCTCTTTGCCCAGCACCTGCAGTACCTATGGTACGACCTTGGGCTTCGGTTCGATCCGGATGATCCACAAGCCGTTGTTATCATCGTTCACGTACGCGAGACCGTTCTTCACGACCACGCCCCACGTCATCGCCGCGCCCTTCACGTGCCCTTCGCCGTCGGCGGTGTTGAAGCTGCCGATCTCGCGCTGCTGCGCGCGAAGGTCGCCACGCAGCTCTCCTGAAATATCGAAGGCGCGGAAGCCGGCGTTGTAAGCGCCCATGTAAAGTGTGTCGCCGGCGACCCACACATTGTGCACGCCGCCGTACTCGGGCTCGTAGAACGCGACCGACTTCGGACGTTCGATATCAGTGACGTCAACGACCTGCAGCCGCCCATACGCTCGGCCGAACGTTCCGTCCGTGACACCCGCCGGCTGGCCAGCAGGGAAAACTTCGTCGGCGATATACACGTAATTCTTGTCGCGCCACGCCGTGTGCGTTCCGCGAATGAAGCCGGGGCCGCCGTCCACTTCAACTTGCTTGTACATCGCGTTGAGATCGTACTTGAACTGCGACACGAGCTTCGGCGCCATCGGCGTGCCACCCTTGATGCCGTCGCCGATGTCCAGCACGATCAGTCCGTCATTCCAATAGCTCGCGTAGAGCAGGCCGTCCTTGAGATCGATGTCATGTAGCGAGCGGCCGGCATCGGGGCGCCCTTCGGTCTTCCAACGAGCGACTTCCTTGGGATGATACGGATCGTTCACGTCGAGCACGTGCAGCGCACCGGTGCCGTCGTTCGTGAGGAAAATGAACATCCCGTATTTTTTGTCCTCATGCACAAAAATCGAGTGCACGCCGCCCGTCACACCATCCGTGAACTCGGCGATCACCTTCGGATGCGCCGGATCGTCGAGCGAGCAGATGACGATACCGTTCTTACGATCGCTCGCCCCCTCGCGCGTGAAGACGAGAAACTTGCCGTTCGGCCACGTCATCACGTCGTTGACGCGGCGCGTGTTGGTGATCACCGAGTCGGTGACCGTCGGCTTCGTCGGATCACTCACGTCGACCGCATAAAGCACGTCGCCGCCAGAGCCCGAGCCGAGATAGAGATTCTTGCCGTTCGGATGCATCCAGACTTCTTCCGTGCTGAAGCGCGAACGGGCGAGCCGCCCGACGAGCGCGAGCGGCCGCCGCACATCGCGCGGTGCGAGCGTCACGGTCGCTTCGGCACTCTGCGCGCCGAACGACGCCGTGATCGTGTACTCACCGGCTTCATAGCCGACGAACGCGCCGTCGTCGTCGATCACGCCTTGACCGGGCGAGAAGCTCCACGACGGAGTGAGGCCGGTGAGCGCTTTGCCCGCGGCGTCTTTCGCGGAGACGGTAAAGCGCAGCACATCACCGGTGCGGGCGTCAGTATTGCCTGGTGTGAGTTTGAGCGAGGCGATCGTACCGCCAATCACGTCAACGTTCACCTGGCCTTCGATTTTCCCGGTCGCGCTGACGATCGTCGCACGGCCCGCGCCAACGGCGGTCACGAGACCGGCGTCGGTCACCGTCGCGATTTTCGCATTCGAGCTGCGCCACGACATCCGGTCGGCGCGCACGTCGTTGCCGGCCGAATAGGCGCGGCCGCGAAGGCGAAGGCGCTGGCCGACGACGAGTTTGGCGGTCGCCGGTGCGACGTCCACTCGAACCGCGGGGCCGGGCAGGGCTTTGATCTCGATCGATTCGAACATCGGACGCGCTGACGCGAGGGTCGCGGTCACGGTGATCGGAAGCGTCGCGGTCGAGCCGCTCGTGACGAGGCCGAGCGAGTCGACGCGCCCTTCAAAACGTGCCGCGGGGCCGAGACGATACCGAAACGTGACGCCGGGAATCAGCCGTCCCTGTGCGTCGTACGCCTCGGCGGTGAGGCGGAGCGTATCGCCCGCCGTCATCGTCCGGCTGGCCGGTTTCACGAGAATGCGGGCGATCTCGGTGGTCGGTGTGGTCTGCTGCGCGCCGAGCGCGCTCGCCGCGAGGAGCAAGGCGGCGACCGGGAGGAATCGGTTGGTCATCAGAGTCAGGAACGGGGGAATGTCGGGGCCACGCGGAACCAGGAGGAGCCGGGCGTGGCGCGGGACCAGATTGGAATGACTATAATGGAGTGTATGAGACCCCTCCGCTATCTCCCGCTCGTCGGGACGCTCCTCGCCGCGCACTTTGCGTGCGCCGTCACGCTCGAGGCGCAGGCGCCCAAGGCGCCCGCTACGCTCAAGAACATGTCCGCCGCCGCGGCGCTCGCCCATGCGAACGACCTCCTCTCGAAGACGATGCTCGTCGACGGCCACAACGATCTCCCGTGGGCGATCCGCGAGAGCAAGACTGCGCCGCGTGACGTCAACGCCTACGACCTCCGTAAAACCACGCCGCACCAGACCGACCTCGCCCGGATGAAAGCCGGCAAGCTCGGCGCGCAATTCTGGTCGGTGTACGTTCCGGGTGAGGTGAAGGATTCGGGCTTCGCGCGGATCCAGCTCGAAGAGATCGACATCGCCCGTCAGGTCGTCGCGAAGTATCCCGAAGCGTTCACGCTCGCGAACACCGTCGCCGATTTGCGCGCTGCGAGTAAGTCGGGGAAGGTCGGCACGATGCTCGGCATGGAAGGCGGCCACGCGATCGAAAACTCGCTCGGCGCTCTCCGCGCCTACTATGCGCTCGGCGCGCGCTACATGACGCTGACGCACAACGTCACGCTCGACTGGGCCGACGCGGCCCTCGATAAGCCGGTACACAACGGTCTCACGCCGTTCGGCAAGGAAGTCGTACGCGAGATGAACCGGCTCGGGATGCTCGTCGATCTCTCGCACGTCTCGCCGGCGGTGATGAGCAACGCGCTCGACGTGACCGAAGCGCCGGTGATCTTTTCGCATTCGTCGGCCCGCGCCCTTGTTGATCACAAGCGCAACGTGCCGGACTCGATCTTGAAGCGCCTCCCGAAGAACGGCGGCGTCGTGATGGTGACGTTCGTCCCGGGCTTCGATTCGCCGGCGATCTTTGCGCACTCGACGCAACGCGCTGCCGCGGTGGCCGAGATCCGTGGTCGCGCAGGTCTCGACAGCGCCGCGAAAACGGCGGCCGTGGACGCGTGGAACAAGTCGCATCCCGCCCCGCACGCGACGATCGCCGACGTCGCGAACCATATCGACTATATCGCGACCGTCGCCGGTCACGATCACGTCGGTATCGGCTCCGACTTCGACGGCGTCGATGATGAGTTGCCCGATGGTCTGCAGTCGCAGGCCGACTATCCGAAAGTTTTCGCCGCGCTGATTCTCCGCGGCTGGAGCGATACGAATCTCAAGAAACTCGCTGGGGAGAACGTGCTGCGGGCGTTGTCGCGTGCCGAGGTGGTGGCGCGCGAGCTACAGAAGAAGCGGCCGGCGAGCACCAGGACCATCGAGGAGCTCGATGGTCGGCTGAAGATGTAAACGGCTTCGCGGGAACCCTTTAGTATTCTCGCTCGGCCAGGTTTAAGAACGCCTCGGATCTACGCGGATTTTTTCAGGGGTCCCCTCAAAAAGATCCGCGTGCATCCGAGGCGTTGTTAAACTGTTTTAACGCGCGCCTGGTGTCGTTCGCAGCCAGTTCCGAAGCGCACCGAGCGACATCAGCACTTCAGCGCCGATTTCACGCAGCGCGGGGCTGTAACCGTCCGATCCACTTCCACCGACGACGATCGCGACGCTCGGCGGCAGGGCGGCCCGGAGTTCGCGCAGTTCGCCCGCGAGTCGGTCATCGTCGGTCGGGTAGACGATACTGAGCGCGACCGTCGTTGCTCGCGTGCGCTGCACCGCGTTGGCGATTTCGATCGCCGGGAGATCGCAGCCTAGGTAAATCACGCGCCAGCCGTTCGACGCGGCGGCGGCCGAGGCGAGCATCGCGCCCATTTCGTGCGATTGTCCGGCTGGCGTTGCGATGACGATCGCCGGTGCGCCGGCACTGAGCGACGCCTGATCGGTCATCCAGCTCAGCGTGCGGCGGATGATCGACGTGGCGAGATGTTCGTTCGCCGGTCGCAGCAGTCCTTGGTGCCAGAGCGCGCCAATCGTGAAAAGCAGGGGGCCGATGACGCCGTCGAGCATTTCATCGATGCTCAGCCGCACGGCGGCGCCGCGGAGCGTGGACTCGAGCGTCGGGCCATCAAAACGATCGACCGCTGCGAGGGCTGCGGCCAGAACGGAATCGCCATTCTCCGTTGCGACCGTGCTCGTGCGGAGCGGCGTCGAGCGGGCGGCGATTTCGTCTTGCTCGACCATCGCCTGAAGTTCGGCGATCTGGAGCCGAGCGATCTGGCCAATCTGTCGTCCCCCCTCGATGGCGCGGGTGAGGAGGATGAGATGATCGACGTCGGCATCGGTATAGTAGCGCTGCCCGCCGGCCGAGCGCGTCGGGTCCAGGACACCGTATCGCTTTTCCCAAGCGCGCAGGAGATCCGGCGTGAGACCGGTTCGTTGCACGACGATGCGCATCGGGTGGAGCGCGGCGGTGGGCGTCTGGGTGTCTGACATAAGATGAACATACCTAATGCGTCCATATTATGTCAAGATATTAGTAAGGCAATTGCTTGACAAACAGCTTTGATTGAGTGATTATATCTGGACACTGGCTAGACAGCCACTGTTTCACACCACTTCCTCGAGGCATTCAGCAATGAAGCTGCAGACGCTTTTCGCCGCGACCGTGTTCGCCGTGGCTCCGATGGTTTCGCAGGCGCAGGGTTCGATGGACAAGCCGGCCCCGACGAAGGATATCGTCGAGACGGCGATTGCTGCGGGCTCGTTCAAGACGCTCGCGACGGCGCTCCAGGCCGCCGGCCTCATCGAGACGCTGAAGGGCAAGGGCCCGTTCACGGTGTTCGCCCCGACCGATGAAGCGTTCGCGAAGATCCCGAAGGCCGATCTCGACGCGCTGCTCAAGGACAAGAAGGCATTGACGGCGGTTCTGACGTACCATGTCGTTGCCGGCAAGGTGATGGCGGCCGACGTCGTGAAGATCAAGGAAGCGAAGACGGTCAATGGCGCGTCCGCGAAGGTAATGGTGATGGGCGGAAAGGTCATGATCGACAACGCGAATGTCGTCAAGACGGACATTGTTGCATCGAACGGCGTGATTCATGTCATAGACAGCGTGATCATGCCGCCGAAGGGTAAGTAAGGCTGCAGGTTTGAGTGCGAGACAGTGGGAGTCAGTGCGAGAATAGTGGGAGCGCTAGTGCGAGCGGCGAGTAGTAGTTGAGTGCGAGAGCGCCACTCGCGCTCAGACTACTACTCGCCGCTCGCACTAGCGCTCCCACTGAACGCCCACTGAACTCGCACGCCCACTGAACTCGCACTGAAACTCGCACTGAACTCGCACGTTCTCCGTCTCCCACTAAAAAAATGCCCGAACACACCCTACTCACCGCGATCACTGTTCCACTGACTCGCGCCGAAGTCTTCCCATTTTTCTCGAAGGCTGAAAACCTCGGCAAACTCACCCCGCCCGAGCTGAGCTTCTCGATCAAAAGTCCGCTCCCGATCGAGATGAAACCGGGCGCGCTGATCGATTATACCATCGGCCTCTACGGCCTCCCCATGCAGTGGCGCACGCGGATCTCCTCGTGGGATGAACCGAACGTCTTCGTCGACGAGCAGCTCAAAGGTCCCTACGCGCAGTGGATCCATCACCATCGGTTCACCGATGTCCCCGGCGGCACGCGCATCGACGATCTCGTGCGCTATC
>JAYVPN010000131.1:0-5069 GCA_043757365.1 Gemmatimonadota bacterium
AAGACGATCCCCGGCTTCGGAAAATCCGGGACATTTCGGATTGCGGCCCTGAGCCGCTCGGCGAGCGCTTCACGCGCAAGTTCCCGCATCTGATGCACGGCCTACTCCGCCCACCCATGATCGCCGACGAGCGGCACGAAGCGCACCGGCGCGAGTTCCGTCCGCGCGAACGACGTTCCGGTGCGCGTCATCATCACCAAGTTCTGTTCCTCCCGGCCACCCACAGGAACGAGCAGCCGCCCGCCCTCGGCGAGCTGATCGAGGAGCGGCTGCGGGACGTCAGGGCTCGCCGCGCTCACGAGGATCGCATCGTACGGCGCGTACGCCGCCCAGCCATGCGTGCCATCGCCGAGATGCAATGAGATATTTTTCGCGGCGCATTTTGCAATCGCCTCGCGCGCACGGTCGAGCAGCGGCCCGATGCGCTCGACGCTGAACACCTGCGCCGCGAGGTGCGAGAGAAGCACCGTCTGGCAACCGCTCCCCGTGCCGATCTCCAGCACTCGCTCCGTACCCGTGAGGGAGAGTGTCTGTAAGTATCGCGCGTGCACCGACGGCTGACTGATGGTCTGCGCGTTACCGATCGGCAGCGACGAATCTTCGTAGGCGCGATGCTGGACGCCCGTCGGCACGAACAGATGGCGCGGCGTCAGATCGAAGGCGCGCAGGACGGCGAGATCATTGATCCCCTTCTCCTGCAGCTCCGCGATGAGTCGCCGCCGCGCACCGCCGAACTGGCGGCCGGTGGCGCTTACGGGGCTTTCCACCAGCGCTCCGCATCGTCAAGACGGGCCTGGAACGTCACGTCGAGATGCAGCGGCGTGACCGAGATGTATCCGTCCTTCACTGCGTCGAAGTCCGTCCCTTCGCCGGCGCTCCACGTGACCGAGCCACCGCCGATCCAGTAGATCGGACGCCCCCATGGATCCTTCATCTTGGTGATCGAGTCGTTGAAGACGCGACGGCCGAGCTTCGTGAGCTTCACTCCCTTCACCTCCGCCGCAGGGACCGCCGGCAAATTCACGTTGAACAACGTGTTCGCTGGGAAATCGGGGAGTGACGTGATGTGCTTCAGTAACGCACTCAACGGCTCGACGTATTCCTCGAGCGGCCCGCCGTCACTGCGCATATTGCGTCCGGCAAAGCTCACGGCGATCGACGGCACGCCGAGCGCGAGTCCTTCCATCGCTGCCGCCACCGTACCTGAATACAGCACATCCTCACCCATGTTCGGACCATGATTGATTCCGCTGAGCACGAAGTCGGGACGCTCCGGCATCAGCGCCTCGATCGCGAGCATCACACAGTCCGTGGGCGTTCCGTCGACCTGCCACCGGGCATCATCGAGCTGCACCGGTCGCAACGGATGGTGCAGCGTCAATGAATGGCTCGTCGCGCTCTGTTCACGGTCCGGCGCGACGACAAACACGTCGCCGAGCGGGCGCGCGGCCCGCTCGAGACAGTCGAGGCCTTGGGCGAGGATTCCATCGTCATTGCTGAGCAGCAGCCGCATTAGGATACATCTCCTTCGAGAATCGCAAGAATGTCGCGCAGGTCCTGCTCCACGAGATTCACCGTCTCCGCATCGAGGCCGGTGCGCGCCGCTGGCTTGATGCCGCCGCTCTTGCGGTAATCATCGAGCTTCTGCTTCGCGCCCTCGATCGTGTACTTCTCGCGGTACAGCAAATGCTTGACGAGCAGAATCAGCTCGATCTCGCGCCGTTGATACACGCGATTACCTGAACGGTTTTTGGCCGGACTAAGAAACCGGAACTGGCTTTCCCAGTACCGCAACACGTGCGGTTTGAGCTCGGTGAGTTCGCAGACATCGCCGATTGAAAAAAACTCCTGAACCGGCTCCGGTTTTCCCTCGGCGCGCGATGCCATCAGTCGCGCTCCCCGCGCAGATCGCGCGCCATAAGCTCGACCAGCGCCCAGCGCGCCGGCTGTCGTTCGAAGAGAATTTTATGCACCGCGTTCACGATCGGCATCTCGACCCCCTGACGTTCGGCGAGCGCCTTTGCGCTCTCGGTGGTGACGACACCTTCGGCAACGGTTTCGCGACCGGCGAGCACTTCGCTGAGCGTTGCGCCGCGTCCGATCTCGAGTCCCACAGTCCGATTGCGGCTCAACGCGCCCGTACATGTCAGCACCAGATCGCCGACGCCAGCGAGTCCGGCAAACGTCGTCGATTTGGCCCCGAGTGTTGCACCGAGGCGCATCATCTCGGCGAGGCCGCGCGTGATCAACGCGGCGCGCGCGTTGAAGCCGAGATCGAGGCCGTCGGAGATTCCCGTGGCGACCGCCATGACGTTCTTGAGCGCGCCTCCGAGTTCAACGCCGGCGACATCGTCGTTGGTGTAGACGCGAAAGGTCGGTGAGCTGAGGGCCTTCTGCGTGCGTTCGGCGGCCGCGCGATCGGTGCTCGCCGCGACGATCGCCGTCGGCTGCCGCGCGGCGACTTCGGCGGCGAAACTCGGCCCCGAGAGCGCCACCACGGGATGTCCCGGGAATTCTTCGCCGATGACGTCGGTCATCAGCGCGAGCCGGCCCCGCTCGATTCCTTTCGTCGCGACGACGAGCGTCGCATCGGGGGCAAGCCATTGCCGCGACGACGATGCTACCTCGCGCAGGACGTGACTCGGCGTTGCATAAATAACGAGTTCCGCCGCCGCGACGGCGGCCTCGCGGTCGAACGTGGCGCGCAGCGACGGATTCAGTGGCACGCCCGGGAGAAAGCGTGGGTTCTCGTGCCCTTCGTTGATCGCATCCGCCACATCGTGTTCGAACGCCCAGATGTGCGCTTGATGGCCGTTCTCGGCGAGCAGATTCGCCAGCGCTGTTCCCCACGCGCCGGCGCCCACGACTGCGCATCTCATACGACGGTCCCCTTCTTGCGACGAATCGAACTTTCGGTTCCGGCGCGCAATCGGTGGATGTTGACGCGGTGCGACCAGACGATGAATACGGCGACCGCGACACTGACATCGAACACGGGGGTGATACCGCGATCGAGCCAAACCCAAACAGGCAACGCAATCGCAGCGACGAGCGAACCGAGCGAGACGTAGCCGCTCACCGCGACAACGATCACGAACATCACGACCGTGCTGGCGAGTGCACCCGGCACGAGCGCGGCGAAGACGCCCGCTGCCGTCGCAACGCCCTTCCCGCCTCCCTTCCAGAGGAGGAAGAGAGGCTTCGCATGGCCGGCGATCGCCGCGATGCCGTACGCAAGCGCCCACCAAAGCGCCTGATCACTCCCCGCGTCACCCACATCGAGGAGCCGCGGTAACCAGTACACGGGCAGCCCGCCCTTCAGCGCGTCGAGCAAAAGCACCACGACGGCAGCCGGCGCGCCGAGGTTTCTCAGCACATTCGTCGCCCCGAGGTTGCCCGACCCGATCGTCCGCAGATCGATCCCTTTCATCAAGCGTCCGGCCAGATACGCCGACGGGAACGAGCCCGCGACGTATGCGACCAGCAGTCCGATGGCCGGATGCATCACTCTTTCGCGGGGGACTTACGACGAAGGAGAATGCGCAACGGATTTCCCGTGAAGCCCCAAAACTCGCGGAAGCCGTTGTGCAGATAGCGGACGTAATGTTCTTGCAGCATGTCCGGATTGTTGCCGAACACGGCGATCGCCGGCGGATTTGTTTCCACCTGCGTCGCATAGTTGAGCTTGATTTCATTGCCGGCTGCCTGCGGCGGCTGACGGCGTGCGAGCAGTTGTTGCAGCGCGTCGTTCACCACTGATGTCGTGATGCGCTTGTGGCGCTCTTCATCGACGAGCTTGATCACGTCGAGCACCTTCGTCACACGCTGGCCGGTGAGCGCCGACGTAAAGATGAACGGCACAAATTTCAGGAACGGCGCTTTCTCGGCGCATTCCTTTTCAAACTTCGCTGCCGACTTGTCGTCTTTTTCTTCCCTGATGTCCCACTTGTTCACGACCATGATCAGCCCGCGCCCCGCTTCCCACGCGAGGTTCGCGATTTTGAGATCCTGGTTGTGGAGCCCTTCGGTCGCGTCGATCATCAGCACGCAGATGTCCGAGCGATCAATCGCGCGGCGTGTGCGCAGCGCCGAATAGAACTCGATGCCGTCGTCTACCTTCGACTGGCGGCGCAGACCGGCCGTGTCGACGAAGATGATGCGGCGTCCGTGGAACGTGAACGGCGTATCGATCGAATCGCGCGTCGTGCCCGCCACGTTATCGACGACGAGCCGCTCTTCACCGAGTAGCTTGTTGATGAACGACGACTTGCCGACGTTCGGGCGCCCGATGACGGCGATGCGGAGATCGTCGGCGAGTTCGTCTTCGCGCGGCGGCGGCAGCTGTTTGACGATCTCGTCGAGCAGATCGCCAGAGTTTTTGCCGTTCTGTGCGGACACGGGATACGGTTCGCCGGCGCCGAGCTTGTAGAACTCGTAGTAGTCGGTGCTCTGCGGATCGTCGACCTTGTTGGCGACGACGATCCACGGCTTGCCGCTGTTACGCAGCAGCTCGGCGACGCGCGCGTCGCTCGGATGGACGCCGACCTTCGCGTCGAGGACGAGCAGCATGATGTCGGCCTCGGCGATTGCCTGCTTCACCTGCTTGCGGATCTCGAGGTCCATCGGAAGATCGGAGTCTTCGCGCAGTCCGCCCGTATCGACGAGCCAGAAGGCGCGGCCATTCCATTCCATGCGCGTAAAGTGACGGTCGCGGGTCGTGCCCGGCTCATCGGAAACGATCGCCGTGTCGTTGCCGACGAAGCGATTGAAGAGCGACGACTTGCCGACATTCGGACGACCGATAATTGCGACGACGGGGAGACTCATGCGGCACCCGCCGTGGCGGCTTCGACCGGCGCGCCTTCGAGTTCGAGCACGTCGATGAAGTTGTACGAGGGATAGACGGGCATTGGCAGCGACTCGCGCACGACGACGAAACTCTCGTCGTCGAGGAAGAGGCCGTTTTCGTTAATCGTTTCAGCGGGTATCAAAGCGAGGTCCAGATCGGAGCGAGCATCCAACGCACGCCGGATATCGGCGCCGACCAGGAGGCCTGCAGTAGTAGTCGT
>JAYVPN010000132.1:0-5063 GCA_043757365.1 Gemmatimonadota bacterium
TCGGATCGTTGCCGTGGTCGGCGGTAATGAAGAGCAGATCGTCCTCGCGGAGGGCGGCAGAAATAGCTGGCAGGGCGTCGTCGAATTCTCGCAACGCCCCATAAAACCCCGGAGCATCGTTCCGGTGGCCGAATAACTGGTCGAAATCTACAAGGTTGACGAACAGGAACCCACTTCCGGAGGCCAGCCAATCGAGAATTCGGCGAATTCCCTCGGCGTTTCCGGTCGTGTGCCCTCCTTCTAACCCGCGGCGGGCAAAAAGATCGTCGACTTTGCCGATCCCTGTCCTCGCGATGCCGGCGGCGGCCAGCGCGTCGAGCAGCGTCTCGCCGGTCGGCTCGACGGAGAAGTCGCGACGGTTCGTCGTGCGCTGCCACGCGCCACTCGTCCCCGTAAACGGCCGGGCGATCACCCGCGAGACATTGTGCGGCGGCTGGAGCATGGCGCGCGCCTTCGCGCAGGCGTCATACAGCTCCTCGAGCGGAATCACCGACTCATGCGCCGCCACTTGGAAAACCGAGTCGGCGCTCGTGTAGACGATCCAGCTTCCGGTGCGCTCGTGCTCATCGCCGTACTTGTCGAGCATCACGGTTCCGCTGCCGACATCATTTCCGAGGACGCCGCGGCCAGTGCGCGCCGCGAACTCGTCGATCACGCTCTGCGGAAAGCCGTGAGGAAACGTCGGGAATGGCGCCTCGAGATGCACGCCGGCGATTTCCCAGTGTCCGGTGGTGCTGTCCTTGCCCGAAGACCGCGGCTCCATGAGGCCGTACGACGCGGTCGGATGCTCCGTCGGCGCGACGCCGTCGATCGGTGCAATGTTGCCAAGTCCGGCGCGTTGCAGATTCGGCAGATCGAAACCGCCGACGGCGCGCGCCGTATTGGCGAGCGTGTTGCTGCCGACGTCGCCGTAGTACGCTGCGTCTTCCGCGGCGCCGATGCCGACGCCGTCGAGAACGAGGATGATCGCGCGTCGCGTCGTCATACGTACCTCCGCGTGATGCGGGAGTGCAGCCCGGTAAGAATTTCGTAGGGCGAAAGTCCGCAGGCGGCACCGACGTCCTCGGCGGTAATGCGCGCGGTGCCGTCAACGCCCATCAGCGTGACGGTGTCGCCGACCGCGCATGCAACGTCGGTGACATCGAGCATCGTCATGTCCATCGTGACGGTGCCGACGACCGGAACCGTCGTGCCGTGCAGCAGGGCGCGACCGTGATTGCCGAGCGAACGACGGTAGCCGTCTGCATATCCAATGCCGAGGGTCGCAATGCGCGATTCGCGAGCGGCCGTCCATGTGGCACCGTAGCTCACGGTTTCACCGGGATGAACGTCGCGAAGATCGACGACCTTCGCACGCAGGTGTGCGACCGGTTCAGGCTGAACCCGTGCGCCCGCACCGCTGCCGACGCCGTAGAGGAAGACACCGGTGCGCACGAGCTGCCACGGACTCGGGCTGCGCCGCGCGCCAGCGGCGCTGTTGTCGGTGTGCAGCACCGCGGGCTTCACCGGCAACGCGGTGACGGCCTGGTGAAAGCGCTGCTCCTGAAGCTCGAGCGATCCATTATCCGCCTCGGCCGACCAGAAGTGCGTGAACGCCCCCTCAGGCGGTGCGGTGCGGAGTGCGTCGGCGAGCGCGCCGACCTCGTCCCAGCGAACGCCGGCCCGGCTGAGGCCTGTGTCGATCGAGAGATGCCAGGCCTCGCCGCCGATGTCTCGCCAGCGAACGATCGACGCGGCGTCGCCGAAGGTCGGCGTGATGCCATGATCTCGCGCGAGCGCGAGATCATTTCCAATGATCGGCGTGAAGAGGAGGATACGACGCGTGATGCCGGCATCGCGCAACTCGCGTCCCTCGTCGACGGTGGCGACGCCGAAGCCCCAGAGAGAACGCGCAGCGAGCGACTCGAGGGCGCGCACGACCGGAACGACGCCAAGGCCGTAGGCGTCGGCTTTGACCATCGGCAACAGCGGCACCCGCGCCTGTCGCGCGAGCGTCTCTGCATTGCGCAATAGCGCGCCGAGATCGATATCGACCCAGGCGCGCGTCGTGTCGTTCGCGATAGATTTCACGGTCATCCCCAGACTCAAAAGTTAGGGAGCGCGGATACCCGATGCAAGACGACGCACCGAAGAAAACCCTCGACGACGCCCTCGCGATCATGCGCGATTTGCGCACCCGTGACGCGTGGGACCGCGCGCAGACGCACGACTCGCTGCGCCCCTACCTCAACGAGGAAGCGCACGAGCTCGATGACGCAATCCGCGACGGCGACGACGCGGCGATGCGCAGCGAACTCGGCGACGTGCTGCTGCAGGTGCTCTTCCACGCGATCATCGCCGAGGAGCGCGGGGCGTTCGACGTACGTGACGTCGCCGGCTCACTCGTCCACAAGATGACCGTGCGGCACCCGTGGCTCTACGGCGAGACGACGGCGCGCGAGCCGTGGGAGCAGATGAAGTCGAAGACGCGCCGGTCGCTGGCGGACGGACTGCCCAATGGGCTGCCGTCACTGCACCGAGCGCACCGGCTTCAGGAACGCGCCGCTGGTGTCGGGTTCGATTGGCCGGATGTGCGCGGGCCGATCGACAAGGTGCGAGAAGAGCTCGCGGAGGTGGAGACGGAGATCGCGGACAACGGTGCGACGTACGACACGCACGGCGTGCCGAGCGGGGATCCGCGGCACGCTCGGCTCGAGGACGAGCTCGGGGATTTATTGTTTTCGGTGGTGAATCTGTGCCGAAAGGCGGGGGTGCACCCGGCGTTGGCGTTGGATAAGGCCAACGGGAAGTTTCAGTCGCGCTTCGAAGCGGTTGAGCGGCTTGCGGCGGAGCGTGGGGTCGATGTTAAGACCGCCGGGCTCGCGAAGCTGGATGAGTTGTGGGATGAAGTGAAGGGCAAGAGCGAGTAGACGGTACGCAGTAGACGGTAGTCAGTATTCCGCGAACCGCAAAAGCGAGTAGAGAGTAGAGAGTAGAGAGTAGAGAGTAGACGGTCTACTGTCTACAGTGTACCGTGTACTTGCCGTTGCCGTTACGGTCGTAGTCGGTGCATCATCCGAGGGAAAGCAATGCACTCGCGTATGTGCTGCGACCCGCAAATCCACGCCACCGTCCGCTCGAGCCCGAGCCCAAAGCCGGAGTGCGGGAACGTCCCGTACTTCCGCAGCGCGAGATACCAGTCGTACGCCTCTTCCGGCAGTTTCTCCTCGCGCAACCGATGGAGAATTTTCTCCAGATCGTCCTCGCGCTGCGAGCCGCCGATGATCTCGCCGTAGCCTTCCGGCGCGAGCATGTCGTCGCACAACACGGTGCGCGGATCGTCCGGATTTTCCTTCATGTAGAACGCCTTCGCTTCCTTCGGATAGTTCATCACGAAGATCGGGCGGTCGTAGTCCTCGACGAGGAGCGCTTCGTCTTCGGCGCCCAAGTCATCGCCCCACTGCACTTTGCTTCCCTTCTTCTGGAGCGTCGCGACGGCGTCGGTGTAGTCGATGCGCGGGAACGGCGTCTTGACCGTCTCGAGCTTGCTCGTGTCGCGTTCGAGCTCCTTGAGCTCGGCCGGGCACTTCGCGAGCACGCGCTGCACGAGATACGACACAAAATCTTCCTGCAGTCGCATGTTGTCGTGCGTGTCGTTGAACGCGACTTCCGGCTCGATCATCCAGAACTCCGTCAGATGACGGCGCGTCTTGGATTTTTCCGCGCGGAAGGTCGGGCCGAACGTGTAAATCTTGCCAAACGCCGCGGCTGCTGCCTCGCCGTAGAGCTGACCGGTCTGCGCGAGGTAGGCGTTCCCTTCCTCGAAATACTCGGTGGCAAACAAGCCGCTGCGCTCGCCGATCGCCGCGGTGAGAATCGGCGTGTCGACACGGAGGAATCCACGCTCGTAATAAAAATCGTGAATCCCCTGCTCGATCTCATTGCGGATGCGGAAGATCGCGACCTGACGTGGCGTGCGAAGCCAAAAGTGTCGGTTGTCGAGCAGGAAATCGATCCCGTGCTCTTTCGGCTGGATCGGATAATCGAGCGGGCTCGTTCCGATCACGTGCAAATCGTTGATGCCGAGCTCGAATCCGCCGGGCTGGCGCGCATCGGCCTTCACTTCGCCGGTCACGGCGATGCACGCTTCCTGCGTGAGTTCGGCGAACCGCTCCCAGACTTCGGGAGCCACCGCGTTCTTCACAAGCACACCCTGCATGATGCCCGTGCCGTCGCGCATCACGATGAAGGCGATCTTCCCCGACGATCGCAGATGCGTGACCCAGCCGCGGACAGTGACGACCGTGCCGGCGTGGGACGACAGTTCGTTGATACGCGCCGACGCGGTCGCGGAGGCGGTCATTACTTGCCCTTGTAGCTGACTTTGTAGATGAGACCGCCGACGTCGTCGGCGATGTAGAGCGAGCCGTCGGTTCCCTGCGCGAGGCCGGTGGGACGATGCAGCTTACCGTCCTTGCCTGGGCCGCCGTCATTCGAGAAATCCGTCGCGAAATCCTGGTGCGCGCCGGCCTTGCCGTTCTTCATCGGAAGGAAGACGACACGGAAGCCCTGCTGCGGAAGCGGGGCGCGATTCCACGAGCCGTGGAAGGCGATGAACGCGCCATCTTTGAACGACGCCGGGAATTGCTTACCGGTGTAGAACATCATGTCGTTCGGCGCCCAATGACCGGGGAACGCGTACTCCGGTTTCTTGGCCGTCGTGCAACGATCCGTCTTTTTTTGATCGCCGCCGTATTCTGGCGCCGTGACGAGCTGTTGCGCTTCAGTAGAGAAATAGCAGTAGGGCCAGCCGAAGTTGTCGCCCCTCAGAATATGATTCACCTGCTCGGCGGGATTCTCGGCGCTGTATTCGTTGGTCATCCCCCAGTTGTCGGAGAGATTGTCGCGGCCGTGCATCGTCGCCCACAGGGTCTTGTCTTTCGGATTCATCGTCAGCGCGACAGAGTTGCGCATTCCCGTCGCGTAGCGAGTTCCCTCGACCTGCTTCTGGTTCAGCTTATTCGCGTCGAATGTCCAGACGCCGGCGCGCGTGTCGAGCTCGACGCAGGGATCAACGCCCATCG
>JAYVPN010000133.1:0-18992 GCA_043757365.1 Gemmatimonadota bacterium
CCGATATTTCAGCGAGGGCCAGTGCGACCCGACCAAATCGCGTCGTCAAAGGCGGGCGATCCGGCACAAATCATGGTGAAAGGGCGCGCCGATCAGCCGGGGGCCGCCGAGCCGTTGTACGTGCCGCCTCCATCACCGTTGATCGATCCTCGAGCACCGCAACCACCGCGGCCGGCTCCTTCACAGGAAACGGGACCGTACTCGATGTGCTATGCTGTGAGCTCGAGTGCCGATCCGATGGGCGCGTACTTCCGGTATGAGTTCCTGCGGCCGCTCTTTCCGGACTATCCGCGGCCTGCGGTATGGCCCGACGGTTACTACGTACCGACGAGTACGAGCGACGACCGGATCTCGGCAACAGTCGCAACGCAGAAGCACGCCTGTGTGGTCGATCGCACACGAATGCTCAAGGGCGAGCCGGCCAACGAACAGTGCGTCATTATCGAGAACTCAAACTTCCTCAACAACGCAGACCTCGACGGTACGCGCCTCCCGCCAGCGGGCGCACCGAACACGATGATGGCAGCGGGAGGGCGACAGCTCGACGGGATTTTCGAGGATCAGATCGTCAATGTGTGGCAGTATCATGTGAACTGGAGTGACGCCGCGAAAACCAAGGTATCAGGCCCGGTCGCAATTCCGGTCGCGCCCTATCACTATCTCTGCGACGGTCAGCTTTCGAATTGCGTGCCGCAATCGGGGACGGATCGTCGGCTCGACTCGCAAGGTGATAAACTCGTGCCCCGGCTCGTCTACCGGAATGTGAACGGACACGAATCGATCGTTGCGCTCCACTCCGTGAACACGACGCTCGGCGGCGGTGGTGTGCGATGGTATGAGTTCCGGGTTGGCGCAAAGAGCCGCCGAGTGTCGCTCCATCAGCAGGGGACGTTCGCGCCGGACAGCAATTATCGTTGGCTGCCGAGCGCGGCGATGGACAAGCATGGCAATCTGATCGTTGCGTATTCGTGGGGAGGGAACGGCGCGTTCGCAGGCCAACGCGCGACGGCGCGTCTTGCGAACGACGGCGCCGGACGATTCTCCTCGCGGGAGATCGTTCTGGCTGACGGTGCGGCATCGCAAACGAGCACATTGCGCTGGGAGGACTACACGCAGACTGCGGTCGACCCGAGTGACGACTGCACTGTGTGGTACGTTGGTGATTACTTCAAGAAAGACGCGCCGTCGTACTCAAGCCGCATTGCCGCGCTTCGAGTGCGCGGCTGCCGTTGATTGCGGGCACAGTTTTCCCGACTCGGACCACCCAAACTTCGGAGCGTTAATGCGTCGTCTCGTCATCCGCTGGTCACAGCTATTCGGAACGGTTGTGCTCGCTGCCGCACTGGTGGCCCCGCACGCCGTCACTGCGCAGAGCACCATCGTCACTGACCCCGACGTTATGGGCGCCGAGCGCTTGTTTTCGGCGTGGATGGAAGGGCAGATCGCGTATCGTGGATTGCCCGGCATCTCCGTCGGCGTTGTGTATGATCAGCAACTCGTCTGGGCGAGTGGCTATGGATTCGCCGACATCGCGAAAAAGATTCCGATGACGTCGCAGACGAAGTTCCGCATGGCGTCGCACAGTAAGATGTTCGCGGCGATCGCGATCATGCAGCTGCGCGAGGAAGGAAAGCTGAAGCTCGACGATCCGGTGGAGAAATACCTCCCGTGGTTCCACGCCAAGCCGGCGACGCCCGACGACGGACCGATCACGATCGAGCAGCTGTTGTCGCACGAGTCGGGACTGCAGCGCGAGGCTGGCGATCACTGGACAACGAACGAGTTTCCGACGAGTGATGAGTTGAAGAAACTGTACGCGTCGCGACAGGCGCCGTTCGCACCGAACGTCCGATGGAAGTATTCGAACCTCGCCTTTGCGATCGCCGGCGCGGTTGTCGAACAGATCACCGGGCAGAAATGGGGAGATTACGTCGACAAGAATATTTTCCAGCCGCTCGGCATGACAGAGTCGAGCGTCGATAAGAACGTGCTGGGCCTCACCGTTCCGTACGGTCGCCGCATGCCGGACGGCACGCGCGAGATCATTCCATTCGTCGACGCCCGCGGCATGGCGTCGGCCACTGGCGTAACCTCGAACATCCCGGACATGGCGAAGTTCGTATCGGCGAATTTTCGCAGCGGTCCGCGTGGCGGCGCGCAGATCGTGAGCGCGGCGTCATGGCGTGAGATGCACCGCGTACGCGCCGTCGAGAATAACTGGCAGTCGGGAACTGGCCTTGGCTTCGATATGCGCCGCATCGGAGAAAAAACCTACGTCGGGCACGGCGGCGGCTACCCCGGGAACACCACGCAAACACAGATCCAGCTCGACGACAAAGTCGGCGTCATCGTACTCACGAACACGAACGACTCGAATGTCGGCGACATCGCGCGGCAGTTGGCGGTTACCGTCGGCGCCGCGGTGGCAAAGGCCGGCAAGCCGAAAGACGTGGCGGCAGTGACGTGGGATCCGGCGTGGGAGCGGTTCGCCGGGCTATACCGCGGCAAATGGAGCGATCAGCAAATCGTGCTGCTGAACAAGAAGTTGGTGCTCATCACGCCAAATGGCGCGAATGTCGACACTCCAACGACGCTCGATCCGCTCGGCGGCGGTCGGTTCCGCGTCATCGCACCGTCGGGCGGTGGCGAAGTCGGTGAAGTCGTGCACTTCGGGGAAGAACCGGGGAAGCCGATGCGGCTTTACGTCGGCGACGGCTTCTTTGACCGTGTGAAATAGTCGGTCAGCACACCGGCGTCGGCACCGACGCGAAAGCCGGCCGGGCAAACCGGAACCCTTGTTGGAGCGTGATGCCCAGATCGCGAAGGGCATCACGCTCCTCATTCGTTTCGATTCCTTCCGCCACGACGTCGGTCGGCCCGGCCACCACGTTCACACGTCCGACTGGTATCGGTCAGCCCAGTTCTGCCAACTGTTCCAGCAGGATTCCCGCGTGCGCCGGGCGCTCCGCCGGCGCCTTCGCCAGCAGTCTCATCACGAGCGCCGAAAGCGCAGGCGGCACGTCGGCGTTCTCCGCGTCCGGCGGCTCCGCCTGCGTCATCAGTACCTTGCCGATGAGTGCCATCGGATTCGGTGCAGTGAAGGGCGCTTTCCCCGTGAGACACTCGTACATCACGACGCCCAAAGAATATAGATCGGCGCGCGGGTCGACCTCTTCACCCAATAGCTGCTCCGGCGCCATGTACGCTGGCGTTCCGACAACCATCCCGCTGCTCGTCCGGGTCGTGCTCGCTTCCGCGAGGCGGGCGATACCGAAGTCCATGACCTTGAGTACGCCATCCGCATCGATCAGCGCGTTCTCGGGCTTGATATCGCGGTGGATGACTCCCGCCGCGTGGGCAACGGCGAGCGCCTCGGCGAACTGCCGTACGAGCGCCAGTGTGCTCGCGACGCCGAGCTTGCCGCGCGTCGCGAGCAGTTCGCGCACCGTGATGCCGCGTACGTACTCCATGGTGACGAAGAGCGTACCGTCGGAGTCGCCGAGGTCGTGTGTCCGGACAACGTTGCGGTGCGAGATACGGCGAGCTAACCGGATTTCGGTCTTCAGGCGGTCCGCTACCACCTCGTCTCCGGCAAGTAGCTCACGCCGGATCGTTTTCACGGCGACGTCTTCGTTCAGTTCGCGATCGTGGGCGCGATAGACGACTCCCATTCCGCCGCGGCCGACGACGTTCATGATCACGTAGCGGCCGGCGAGCAGTCGGCCTGGGGAGACGCCGTCGGCATCCGTGTCGGCAGTGATGGGATGCGTTGCTTCGTACTCTGTAGTCGCCTTCGAGACGTCCGCGCGCAGCTCGGCGAGCTGATCTTGAAGCCGTGTTTCGCGCGCGCGCACGCCAGCCGCCATGGTGTCGAAGACGCGTGCGAGGCGTCCGAGCTCGTCGTTGCGGCTCGTGATGCCGCCGAGCGAACCCGCCTCGTACGTCCCGTGTTCGACGGCGCCGGCGGCCTCGATGACGCGCGTGACCTGTCGCAAGTAGTCGGCTTCGCGATCGTGCCAGCGTTTTTTCTCCAGCGACGCACCGATCCGCGCACGAAGCAGGACCTGATCGAACGGCTTCGCGAGATAATCTTCGGCACCGTGCTCGATGCAGCGCACGACGCTGGAGAGATCGTCGAGCGCCGAGATCATGATGATCGGCACATTACGGGTCGCGGCATCACCCTTGAGGCGCGCTAGGACCTCGAAACCGTCCATACCCGGCATGAGCACGTCGAGCAGAACGAGATCGAGTCCTCCTTCCGCAACACGACGAACGGCTTCCTCGCCCGAAGCGACACTGTCGACCTCGTACCCTTCCTTGCCGAGGCGGCGCGCGAGGACCAGGCGATTCTCCTCGAGGTCATCGACGATGAGGATCCGCCCCTTCGGTCCGACGACCGGTGAGATGGACCCCGGCGTCGGGGTTGGCACCGCGCCACGAGCGACGTTGTGGCGCGCGGTGCGCACCGTCGGGGTGGGGACCGCGGTCAGGCGCCGCGCGGCTTGCGCGATGCGCTCGATGTCGGTGAGGAACTCGGGGGCTCGGTCGCCACGCGAAAGTTCCGCCGTAATGACGAGCAAGCGCGACTGCGGATCGCGCAGCGCGGAGAGCAGTCCTGTGAGATCGGCGTGCGTCGCGATTCCAGACGGAGGGAGCGCGACGTTGATGCTCCCGAGTACCTCGCGCGCGATCGCAATCGCGCCATCGATCAGGGTTGCGTCGGAGGATTCGTCGGTCGCATCCTCGCGCAGCATCTCGGCGTAGCCGAGAATGTGGTTGACCGGCGTGCGCAGTTCATGCCGAAGTTCCGCGGCAGCCTCGATGCCCAGCGTCTCGTTCACAGCGACTTTGGCAACAGGGCGTCGATTTTCCCGAGGAGTCGCTCAAGGTCGACAGGCTTCGTGTCGTAGTCGTTGCAACCGGCCTCGATGGCTTTGTCGCGGTCACCCGACATCGCGTGCGCGGTAAGCGCGATGATCGGCATCGTCCCTGCGGCCCCTGCCGCCCGAATTCGACGCGTCGCCTCCCAGCCGTCCACCTCGGGGAGCGACATGTCCATGAGAATCAGATCCCACCCGCCTTCAAGTGCGCGCGCGACTCCGCTCGCGCCGTCCACCGCGATCTCGACGGTGAAACCACGCCGCACCAAGCGCCGCGAGAGCATGTCTCGGTTCATCTCATTGTCTTCAACCAGTAGGAGGCGCGGCATGCGATGACGGGATCAAGGGTGAGCGTTGGGAGCGGGACGCCGCATCAACAGGCGAATGTCGCGCACGAGGTCAAGTTGCGAGTACGATCCTTTCTGCAGCACGTCGTTCACGTGGCCGTTCAATCTTTGTCGTTCTTCTCTCGACACATCCTTGGCGGTCACGACGATCACCGGAACCTGGCGCCACGCCTCAACCTTGCGCAGCTCAGCGACGAACTCGGCGCCGTCCATCACCGGCATCATGAGGTCGAGGAGAATCAGCGATGGGATCTGCTCCGCCATCCGTTGCAATCCGACCTTTCCGTTCTCGGCCTCGACGACGGTCCACCCTTCGCGCTCGAAACCGCGGCGGAACGTGCGCCGGGTGGCGAGATCATCCTCGACGACGAGGACGATCCCCGGCGCGGCATCCCGCTGCCGGTGCAGAATACGACGCAGCTGGGCGCGGTCGATCGGCTTCGTGACGTACTCGGTGGCGCCGAGCGCGAGGGCCATCTGCTGTTCGTGCAGGACGGAGAGCATGATGACCGGAACGTCGGCGAGCGCATCGTCAGCGCGGATGCGCTGGAGGACCTCCCATCCGTCCATTCCTGGCATGAGCACGTCGAGCGTGATCGCGTCGGGCATCACCTCACGGGCGCGCGCGAGGCCGCTGGTGCCGTCGGTCGCTTCCTCTACGCGGAAGCCCTCGGCGACCAACACGGTTCGCAGCAGCCTGCGGGCGTCGGCATCGTCATCAATGATGAGCACAGTTCCCGCGCTGCCATCACCTTGCGGGAGCGGCACCGCCGGCGTCGCCGGCGCGGGCCCGCGGCGCGTCGGATCCACGACTGCCGGGAGAAGGACGGTGAACGTCGCGCCCTTCCCGGGTTCGCTCTCCACCGTCACCGTACCGCCCATCATCTCGCCGAAGCGACGAGTGAGCGCGAGGCCGAGTCCGGTCCCTCCGTATTTCCGCGAGGTGGACGCCTCCGCCTGCGTGAACGATTCGAACAGTCGTGCCATCTGATCATCGGACATCCCGATTCCCGAGTCGCGCACGATGAAGGCGAACTGTTCGCCGGCGGGCGATGCCATGCGGCGGACCTCGAGGCCGATCGTGCCATTCTCCGTGAACTTGCACGCGTTGGAGAGGAGATTGAGCAACATCTGCCGCACCTTGACGAGGTCGGCATGCATGACCTCAAGGCCGTCACCCCGCGTGACGAAGAGCTGATTCGAGTTCTTCTCGACCAGCGGTGCGATCGTCGCGGTGACTTCGTCGAGCATGGCGTCCACCTCGAAGCTCTCGATAAAGAGCTCCATCTTGCCAGCTTCGATCTTCGACAGGTCGAGTACGTCGTTGATGAGCGAGAGCAAGTGCTTGCCGGCCGAGTGGATCTTGCCGAGGTCGGAGGCGAACGAGTCCATCGCGGCATCGACGGCTTCCTCCTGCAGCATCTCACTGTAGCCGATGATCGCGTTCAGCGGCGTGCGCAGTTCATGGCTCATGTTGGCGAGGAACTGACTCTTCGCGAGGTTCGCACCTTCCGCTTCGCGCCGTGCTTCGGTGATTTCGCTGATGTCGTGATAGAGCCCCATCAGCGCGACCCGCGATTCATCGGCGATAACGGGGACGCCGAGGATCTCGACGTCCACGAAGGTTCCGTCTTTCCGCTTTCGACGTCCGATCCCTTTCACAGGGCGATCGACCGCGTCGTGCGTGTACTGCTGCGCTTCCACGATGGTGAGCGGGTCGGTGATCAGGTCGTCGAGGATCCGGCCATGCGCTTCCGCTTCGGTCCAACCGAACAACGTTTCGAACGCGGGGTTGCAGGCCGCCACGCGATAATCTGTATCGAGCTGGACGATCGCTACGGGACTGTTGTTCAAGAGGCTGCGGAAGAACTCCCGCTGCCGGGAGGCCTCCTCGTACAACCGGGCGCCTTCGATCGCGATCGCCGCCTGCGGCGTGAAGAGGTTGAGCAGGCGCAGGTCGTCGACGCCGAACGCGCGATTGGGGTTGGCGTCCACGATGCTCACCATCCCCACAAGCCGCTGGCCGATGAGCAGCGGCGCGATCAGAACCGACTTCACTTTCACCGTCTCATACTTCCCCGACTTTCCGCGCCACGAGTGGTAATCGGGAATGATCAGCGGTTCGCGGGAGTCGGCGACGATCCCCATCGCGCCTTCACCGTGCTTCAGGCGAATCCCGGTCGTGTCCTGCCCGATGTTGTGGCTGGCGACCACCACAATCTCGGCTTTGGCGTCATCGTAAATCGCCAGCTCGCCGCCGGTCACGCCGAGGAGCGTGACGGCGCGCTCGAGTGTGGTTTGCAGTGTCTTGGACAGTTCTCGCTGCGTGAGCAGGTCGGCCATCGAGCCGAGGACTGCTTCCTGCTCGTCGGCGCGGCGGCGTTGTGCGACGAGCAGTCGCGCGCGCGCGATTGCGATCGACGCCTGGTTTGCGGAAGCGGTGAGAATCTCGAAGTCGCTGTCGTCGAAGGCATCCGGCTCGGCGCTCTCGACGGCGAGCACGCCGATGACGCGGCCGTCGAGGATTAGCGGGACATCCACCTCTGAGCCGCTGTTGAGCGTCGGCTCGTAGTTCGACTCGGCGAGAACGGCGGCCGAGTAGTGAAGCCGGCCGTCGAGGATCGCGCGTTCGCTGATGCCGTGGCCCGGCGTGAGGCGGAATCCGGGTTGCGCCGCTGTCCATCCCACGCTCGCGACCATTACCCGATCGCCGGTGGGCTCGTCGAGAAGGAAGACGCCGAGGAAGGTGTAGCCGAGCGCTTCGTCGCGGAGACCGTTGACGACGCTCTCGCAGATCTCCTGCTCGTTGGAAGCCGCCGCGATGGCGGAGCTCAGGCGAAGGAGCGCCGACTGGCGGCGGGCCATGGCGCTGCCGCTGCCGGCTTTCGATGAGCGGCGCACGGGCTTGGCGGCCTTCTTAGGTACGGATTTTGCCTTCGCGGCCTTCGCTTGGGCTTTCGGCTTCAACTTTGGCTTCCGCTTCGACATCGGATCCCTGTGCGACGGGTGTGGAGTCGCGCAAAAAGTACGGCGTGAACGGAGACATGGTAAGGCGGCTGTGCAGCGGTGGCCCAGGATGGCTTGGATCTATGACCGAGATACCCGCGTCACGTCCTAGCGATAGGGATAGACCGTGTAAAACACTAACGACATCCCCGCCAGCACCCACATCGCCGGCGGCACCTCGCGCGCGCGGCCGGTGATCACTTTCAGCACCGGGTACAGCAGCAACCCCGCCGTCATCCCGACGCCGACGTTGTACGTGAAGCTGATCAGTACGATCGTCAGGAACGACGGAATCAGTTCGGTGAGATCGCTGAAATCGAGCTTCGTAATCGGGCTCACCATCACGATGCCGATCGCAACGAGCGCCACGCCCGTCGCGTGCACCGGGATCGCCGTGAAGATCGGCGCCAGGAACAACGACGCGAGAAACAGCACCGCGACGACGAGTGCGGTAAAGCCGGTTCGTCCGCCGGCCTCGATGCCGGCCGCCGACTCGACGAACACTCCGCTCGTCGTCGTCCCGACGAATGGCGCGACGAGATTCACGAGCGCGTCGGCGAGCATCGGCTTCTCGATCTCGGGCAGGTTATCGTTCTCATCGAGCAAGCCGGCGCGGCTCGAGAGCGCGATTAGTGTGCCAATCGTATCGACGAAAGCCATCACGAAAACGATCACCACCACCGGCAGCGCCTTGAGCGTCAGCGCTCCGGCGATATCGAGCTGGCCGGCGATCGGCGCGATACTCGGCGGCGCGCTGAGCAGCGCGTGCGGCATCGGTGTCACGCCAGCGACGAAACTGAGCGCCGTGGTGGTGAGAATGCCGATGATCAGCGCTCCCGGGACTTTTTTCACAAGCATCCACGCCGTGACGAGAAAGCCGGCGAGTGCGAGCAGCGTCGATGGGCTCGAGAGCCTTCCAAGCGCGACCGGCGCGCCCGGCACGCCGAGTGCGACGAAGCCGATTTCGTTCAGGCCAATGAAAGTCAGAAAGAGGCCAACGCCAACCGCGAAGCTGTGCTTCAGCGACCGCGGAATCGACGCGGCGAGCCAGCTCCGCACGCGCAGCACGGTGAGAACCGTGAACAGCACACCGGCGAGGAAGATCGCGCCGAGCGCTGTCTGCCAAGGGAAGCCCATCCCCTTCACGACGGTGAAGACGATGAAGGCGTTCTCGCCCATGTACGGAGCGATGGCGAAGGGGCGCTTTGCGTAGACGCCCATCACGAGCGTGCCGAACGCCGCGGAGATGATCGTCGCCGTCATCGACGCACTGCGCGGCATTCCTGCCGCTTCGAGGATTGCCGGATTCACGACGATGATGTAGGCCATCGTGAGGAAGGTCGTGACGCCGGCGACGGTCTCGCGGCGGTAGTTCGTGCCGTTGCCGGCAAAGTCGAAGTAGCGATGCACCGCGGCTACCGGGGCGGGAGTGATTTTAGGTACGCCATCACGACTCTGGCAGAGTTGTCGGCGGCGAGGCGGCCGAACGTGCGCACTTCGTTGGAGCCCGATCCGCCGCCGGCGAGATCGGAGAGCGAGCGAAAGGCGACGAACGGAATGTGGTTCGTGTACGCTACGACTGCGACGGCGGCGCTTTCCATGTCGAGCGCGTCGGCCTGGAATGTCTTCCATACATACTCGCGATACGCCGCGTTATCGACGAACGTCGGACCGCTGACGCCACGACCGCCGACGACGATCCGCGGTTCGTGTTCGAGACAGGCGCCAGCGGCTGTACAACGCTCGAGGTGCGCCGAACGCGCCACCGCGCGCGCTCGCTCGAGCGACGCGCTGTCGGCATCGAACCAAAAGCGGCGAACAGTTGCGTCGGGCATGCCGCTAGCGCTCACGATCTGCAGTCCGCGGGGGAACATCATGCCGAAGTTCGGATAGGCACCCGCGGTGTTCGACGAGTCCCAGCCGGTGGTCGTCTGCCGCGCGAAGACCTGCTCTTGATAGTTCGCCCACTGGGCGGGGACGGTCACGTCGCCAACGTGCAAGTCGGGATTCACGCCACCGGCGATCCCGGAGAAGACGATCGCGCTCACCGGAAGCTTGTCGACGAGCGCCTGCGTCACCATAGTGGCGTTCACGATGCTCATGCCGCTCAACAGCAGGACCACGGGCTGACCGGCGAGCGTCCCGAGATAGTGGGTGCGGCCGTTGATCACGCGCCGCTCGGTGACTTGAGTCGCCGCGAGCAACTTCGTCAGTTCCGGTTCGAACGCCGAGATCACGGCGATGCGCGGCGGCTCCACCGATTGCGCCGGGGCGACAGCGGCGAAAGTGAGGATACCGCACGCCGGCAAGAGCGAATGTCTGAGGGCAGCGAACACGGGACGAACTCCTGGTCGACTAGTCATCGTTGGAAAAGTGAACGGCAAAACGGAATGTCTGCGGAGACGGCACGGCGTCACCGATATGACCCGCGCGAACTGCGTCGCGCGTCGCGGTCCACCACTCCGGATTCCCGACATCGCGGTGCAACTCGAGAAATATTTCCCGCTCGCGCGGCTTCCGGAAGAGATACAACAGCCATTCTTCCGGGAACACATCCTGCGGGCCGACGTGAAACCACGGTTCTGCGGAGAGTGCGTCGTCATCGTCGCGCGTGTGACTGAACTCACCGGCGGTGACACGTCGGCCTTGAATCACTGATCGGTGAGCCCGTCGGCGCCTGTCGGCGTTGCGCTCAGTAACGAGCTGTCGTTCTGCTGTTCTCGTACGACAATCCCCTCTCCTGCCGTCGGCGGGAGAGGGGATTGTCGTTACGCGATCGCGAGCGTTAGAACGTCGTGCCGTTCGCCTTCTTCCCGATCGACGACTTGAGTGCGCTGATCATCGTGTGCTTCACGAATGGTGCGGCAGCCGTGAGGTCGGGAGAGCGGTTCATCGACACGCCGTCCGTGTCGGCGAGGGACGCGGGGTACGTGAACTGATCCACGATCGTCGCACCGTTCTTCACGATCACTTGATCGCCAGTGTTCGCGAGACTGAGCGTGCCGGTCGATGCCGCGACGGCGACAATGCCGGCAGGAATCGCCGAGACGCCACCATAAATGGCAATCGCCTTGCCCGCCGGAAGAATCGTTCCGGCGGCGAACGTGTGACGAACGGAACTGACGTCGGAGACCGTCCAGCCACCGATGTTCGCATCGGTACCGCCGAGGTTCACGAGCTCGATCGCTTCACCCTTCGCGGAGTTTCCGGGCTCGTTAGCGAGAATCTCGTTGATAATGACCTGGGCCGGCGAGGCCGAGGTGGACGTCACGGTCACGCTCTTGATGATGCTATTCGTTGCTCCGGCGTTGTCAGTCACCGTGAGTTGAACGCTGTACGTGCCGGCCGCCGCGTAGGTTTTCGACGGGCTGGTCGCCGTGGACGTCGTGCCATCGCCGAACGACCAACTCCGGCTTGCGACCGTGCCGTCCGGATCGCTGCTGCCGTCGGTGAAGGTGCAGGCGAGGAGCGTGCAGCCTGACGTAAAAGCGGCAACTGGCGGCTGGTTCGTGGCACCACCCGGGCCGAAGCTCCAGCGCGTCAGCACCGGATAGTGATCGCTGGTCGTCGTCCCATAGTTCGTAATATACGAATCCACGCGGTACGCCGTGGCGCTGCCGGCGACGTACGTCGCCCCGGCTTCGTTGGACCCAATCTGATGATCGACCGCGTCCGGATAGCTTACCGTGGTCGCGACGCCGGCGTCCGAGAGCGACTTCGTGGTCACCGCGTAGCGCACGCCGTCGTTCACGAAGTTCGCGTACGGCGACGGATTGCCAGCGAGGATCGACGTGTCCATATCGTCGTTGAAGTCGCCGATGATCCAGACCTTCTGCGTCGGCCACGTGGTGTCGACGTAATTCTTGAGCGCCGTCGAGGCCGCCGCGCGGCGCGAGAGTGACGTTCCGTCGGCGCCGGACTTGGCGTGCAGCACGATCACGACGATGTCTTCACTGCCGCCATTGAGATTCACGTGCATCCGAAATTCGACGGGTGGGCGGCCCGCAAAGTTATAGTCTTCGCTTCCGAGGATCACTTTCGCCCCGAGGACGCTGGCAATCGAGGTACGATAGACGAGCGCGACCTTCTGCTCCTGGTTGCTGAAATCATTAGTAGTACGTGGTGCCGTCGACGACGACCGGATCGTTCGCGAGGATTCCGGCGTAACCGGGCATTCCGGCAACCAGCGTGCTGAACGCCGAGGCGCTCACAATTTCCTGCAGACCCCAAATATCCTGATCGGCGCCCGCGAGTACATCGCGGGCATTCGACTGCTGCAGCGTCTCGTTGGTCGGTCCGAACCCGGTATCACCGAACCACTCGAGGTTCCAGGTGCCGATGTCGAGATCGGCTGCCGTTCCACGACTCGGCACCACCGCAGCGGCGGTCTGCCGAATCGTGATCGGCGTCGCGTCGGGATTGGTAACCCGATCGACCGTCGAACTGCAGGCGGCGAGCACCGCCGCAAGAACGAACGAACCGTACCGCAGATTGGGGAACTTCATCTCACTCTCCGGAAAGTGGGCGCGGAATCCGGCGTTGGATTCAGCAAGCGTCGCGAAGTTACGACCGCGCCCGCTTTTTCGATAGACATTTCACGGTTTCGTGAGGGTCGCGGTTGGGTATCGAGATTTTCGTGCGCGGCAACGGGGAAGTCGTCGGGCGCCTGACCGAACCAGCCGTGCAATACGCTAGTTTGTGAGTGTGATCCTTCATCTCCTGCTCACGCTTCAACTTGCCGCGCCGCAGTTGCGCACCGTCGCGATCGACTCGCGACTGGCTGCGGACGCTCGACTGCGCATCGGCGATACAGTGATCGTATCTGCTACACCGGCGTCGAGTGGTGCGGGTGATAAAGTCGTTGTCGCCGCAGTCGTCGAGCGCAATGCGGATCCCTCCGAAGTCGCGCGATCAGACTATCGCATTCGACTGCATCTCGATCATCTGCAGTCGCTTGCCGGCTACGGCGATCGTGTCGATCGCTTTGCGGTGCTCACTCATGATTCGGCGGCAACCGAGCGGGCGCTCGCGATGATCAACGAAGCCGCCTTCGGCTTCCGCGCGCATCGGTCGAAAGACATCGCCGTACAAACTTCCGGGACCTTCCGCGTGGTGTCGCGCTTCCACAAAGCGATCGGCATCATCACGATCGTTGCGAGCGCGATCTTCCTGCTCTGCATCATGCTGCTTAAAGTCGACGAACGCCGCCGCGATATCGCCGCGCTTCGCCTGCTCGGCGTTTCACGCGCCTCGATCGTGCGCAGCGTCGTGCTCGAGTCCTCGGCCATCGCGCTGCTCGGCAGCGCCCTCGGCGTCGTGATCGGCTACGTCGCAGCGGGCGTGACGAACTGGTACTACCAAGGGCTGTATCGCACGCCGCTCAAGTTCGCCGTTATAACGGGTGACGTTATAACGCTCGCCGTCGGGCTCTCGCTCGTCCTCGGCATCGGCGCCGGCTTCATTGCGGCTCAGCGGCTCGTACGCACGCCGCCGCTCACACTATTTGGGCGCTGATGATCATCCGCCTCACCTTCGCTGGCCTTCGACGTCACCGTTCTCGTACGGCTCTGACAGTCGCCGGTGTCGCCGTCGCTGCGGCGATGCTGCTCGATATGGTGATGCTCGGCTCTGGGATGCGCGCTTCGTTTCGCGATCTGATCGGACAGCAAGGCTTCCAGCTCCGTCTCGCCCCGCGCGGTACGATGCCGTTCGATAGCGATGCGTTGATCGGCGGGGCGTCGGTGCTCACCGCAACGCTCAAGCAGAATCCCGACATCACGACGATCGCACCGATCCTCGGCTCACAACTCGTGACCAAGGGCGTGACCGTATTTGCGCTCGGGCTCGATCCGAAAATACAGGGCGACTACACGATGCTCTCCGGACGCGACGCTGCCGCGCCGAACGATCTCGTGGTGAACGACAACTTTCTGAATGCCGTGCATGCGAAGATCGGCGACACGCTTCACGTCTCAGCCGGCTACGACGCACAGCTCCGCGCCGAGCAGGGAGCGCGGGAAATGGTGATCGCCGGGCGAGCACGATTCAATATGCTGCCCGGCGCGCAGATTGCGGCGGCGCTGAATGTCGCCGAGTTGCAATCGATGGGCGGGGAGCGGCTGCGTGACAAGCTGAGCGTGATCCTGGTTCGCACTCGCGCTGGCGCGGACGTCGAGGCAGTTCGAAAATCGATCGATGCGGCGGTCCCGCGCGTGACGGCCTACTCCACGGAAGCGGCGCTCAAGCAGGTGGATCAACGCCTATCCTATTTCCGTCAGCTCGCGTTTATTCTTGCGTCGGTGAGTCTGATCGTCGGCTTCCTGCTCGTGACAACGCTGATGACCGTGAGCGTCAATGAGCGGATCGGCGACATTGCCGTGATGCGGGCGATCGGCGTCTCGCGGTCGCGCGTCGTGCAACAGGTGGTGTTCGAAGGGGCGATCATCTCGCTCACCGGCTCCGTGCTTGGACTCGGGCTCGGTCTCGTCACCGGCCGCTGGCTCAACAGTATCCTTGCAAGTTTTCCCGGGCTGCCAGCGGCGTTCGACTTCTTTCGATTCGAGCCGTCATCGGCGTATCGCGCCCTCGGGCTCTTGACTCTCTGCGGCATCGCTGCCGGAGTGTTGCCGAGCTGGCGCGCCGCGCGTTTGCCGATTGCCCATACCCTACGCGAAGAGGCCGTCGCATGAGTGACGCCGAAGTGCTGCTCGCCGTGCGCGACGTAAGCCGCGACTACCCGCTCGCCAACGAGCCGGTTCACGCGGTACGCGGCGTATCGTTCGAAGTGAGACGTGGCGAGTGGGTGGCGCTCGTCGGCCCGTCGGGATGCGGAAAGTCGACGTTGCTAAACTTGCTGGGCGCCATCGACAAGCCAACGGCCGGTTCGATCACAATTGGCGGACGCGACATCAGTGCGCTCGAAGACAAGGAGGCAACGCGGTTCCGCCTCGACCACATCGGGTTTGTTTTCCAGCGCTTCTATCTGATGTCGGTGCTCACAGCGCAGGAGAACGTCGAACTGCCGATGAGCGAGGCCGGCGTACCAACCGCCGTGCGGGAGGCGCGCGCGAAGGAACTGCTGCAGTACGTCGGGCTCGGCGGCCGCGAAGGGCATCGGCCCACGCAGCTCTCCGGCGGCGAGCAACAGCGCGTCGCGATTGCACGGGCGCTCGCCAACAAGCCGATGCTCTTGCTCGCCGACGAACCAACCGGCGAGCTCGACGCGAGGACCGGCGCTGAGGTGATTGCGTTGTTCGAGCGGCTCAATCGCGACGGCACGACGATCGTGACGGTGACGCACGATGAAGTGCTGGCGAATGCGGCGCACAGGAAGATCCACGTGAAGGACGGACGGATCATCGATGATTCCGCGGGGGCGGCGCGTTGATCACGCGCATGACCCTCCGTTCACTCGCGCACCGCCCGTGGCGGAGTGCGATGCTGTTCGGCGGGTTCGGTCTTGGCGTCGGCGTGATGATCGTGCTGTTGTCGATCGGTGAGGCGATGCTGGCGCAGTCGAAGGAGGAGAAACTCGTCGGCGGCGGGACGATCACGGTGTTGCCGGAAGGGATCGACGTCGAAGTGATGAAGACAGGCGGAGTGGGCGGGCTCTTCCTCTCGATTCCCAACGCGCGGTTCATTGCGCGGCAGTTGTTGGCGTCGCCGAGGCTCGCTGGTGATGTTGCGGCGTCGGCGCCGCAGATCGATGGGAAGTTGTTGTATGTGAAGGCGCTCGCTTCTGGTAGGGATTGGATTGCGGTGCGGGCATCGGGGGAGATTCCTTCGCTGACGGCTGCTGTTGGGGCGATGCCGTTGGTTTCACGTGGGGCGTGGTTGAACGACGCCTCGGATGAGTCGTGGCGCAGTCCCGATTTGCGGCGTCTCTACACGGATATTGACGCGTTTCATTATCCACCGTCGTCGCTGTCCGCGGAGGAGAAGAAGACGTGGGGGGAGTGGCACTACTTCAATGTGCTTTCTTCGGATAAAAAGCGGTGGGCGTTTTTGACGTTGCTTGTTGGTGGCGATGTGCCGAGTGGCGAGTGGGGCGGGCAGGTCTTGCTCACGCTGCACGAGCAGGGTGGTTCGGCGCGGAAGTTCACGATGAATGTGCCGAAGAGCGGCGTTTCGCTCGACAGTGGGCGGGTGGATCTCGCGATTGGTGCGTCGAGCGTGAAGTTGCAGGATGATGGACGCTATCTCGTTCATGCGATCGCTACCGAAAATCGCGATGGGGCGAAGGCAACCGTCGATCTCGTGGTGACGCCGGTGAAGAACGCGTACTTCCCTGGAGCACAACTCGGCGGTGAGGGGTTCGTCAGCGGATACGCCGTTGCAGGGTTGCGCGCGAATGCCGCCGGGACGATTTGCGTGAGCGGGAAGTGCGAGACATTCGACGCCGCGCAGAGCTATCACGACCACAATTGGGGTGTGTGGCGGGACGTCGAGTGGGAGTGGGGGGCGTCGCGGGCTGGCGACTTCACCTTGCTCTACGGCCGCGTGCAGCGCACCGATTCACTCGCGGCGGAGCAGCCACTCTTTCTGTACCTCGTCGACTCGCTCGGCTTTCGCGCGCTGTTCCGGCCGAAGACCATCAGCTACGATGACGCGCGCACGGTGGTCGTGAATGGCAAATCGATTCACGTTCCGGCGAAGGCGACGATGATCGACATTCGCGGCGTGGACACGCTGCGCGTTGCGCTCGACATCGAGGATGCATCGGCCACCGACACGAGAGCCGCCGCGAGTGGCGGCGGCTCCGGGTTGATCCGGCCGAAGGATCGGCCGTACTTCATTCAGATGAAGGGAACTGCGGCGGTCAGTGGAAGGCTCGGTGGCAAGCCAATCAGTGGAAGCGGCAGCGGGTTTTTCGAGACGTATCGCTAAGGCACCGGCTTCACCGCAAACCGCACCACCAACCACTCCGCCATCAACCCAAGAACTTCACTGGACACCTTGTTCGACTTGAGGTTCACATACCCCGCCGGATTCCCGCTCGAATCCGCAATGAACAGGTGGTTGAGATTGGGCACCACCTTCACCGTCACATCCTTGTTCCCGCCAGCCTTCATCGCCGCCGCCAGCTTGTTCGCCTGCTCGAACGTCACCTGCTGATCCTTCTCGCCCTGCAAGATGATCGTCGGCGTCTTCACACGCTTCGCCGTCGGAATCGGATCGTAGGTCAGGAAGTACTTGAACCAGACATCCGTCTTCGCCATCGAGTCGAGCGCGGCCTGCGATGCCTTCAGCGCCGAGTTGCGCTGCGCGGGCGCGATCTTCTCCGCGTGCTCTACGCCGTACCGCTGCTGGAACTTGATGATCTCGGCGCCAGTGTACGCCGGGCCGGCCATCACGACGAGCGTCTTCAGTTTCGGATCGCTCGCCGCGACCATCGGCCCGATCATTCCGCCTTCGCTGTGACCAACGAGGCCAAGTCGGTTGGCGTCGATGTCCTTGCGCGTGCGCAGATACGCGAGCGCCGCGCGAATGTCATCGGCGTAGTCTGCCGAGGTACCGATAGCTCCGCCGCTCATGCCGATCGTTCGATCGTCCATTCGCAGCACGGCAATGCCGCGACGGCCGAGCGTGTCTGCCACCTGACGGAACGGGCGATACCCACCGGCGACAGGAATGAACTCGTCGCGATCCTGCTGGCCGCTCCCGGTAATCGTCACGATCGCCGGAACGGGCCCGTTCGCATTCTTCGGAATCGTGAGCGTGCCGCCGAGCGTGATGCCCTTCGGCCCGGTGAGCGTGACTTCTTCAGCTGTGTACGGCGCATCAGTCGGCGCGGAATAGTCGGGCTTGCCGAGCTTGAGCGTCGCGGCAACGGTCGCGGATACCCGCACGAACTCGAGCTGCTGTTTTGGAATCGAACCGCCGAGCAGTCGGCCGACGGCGTCGACGTTCAACCGCTGCTCCTGACCTGCGACGGTGGCGACGAGCGAGTCCTTGCCAATCGGCGTCACCTTCAGCGGCATCGTGACGCCACCGGCGAGCGCGAAGTATGGAATCTCGGTCTCTCCACCGATGCTACGCGCGCGCCGCGTGAACAACTCGGCGATCGCCATCCCATTGTTGAGGCCCGGAAGCGCGCCCGGCTTCGTCGCGAACTTCTGCAAGCGGCCGGCGATATCGACGGACGCACTGTCGTCGCGCATCATGACCTTCACGGTCTGAATCGGTGCGTCATCGAGCTTCGCGCTCGCGCCGATAAAGCTGAGTGTCAGCGTCTTCACGGAGTTGTTGGCGCCGAGTTCGGCCACATAGTCGATACGCGGCTGACCTTTCGCCGAGACGGTCCCTTCGAGCCGCGCATCGGTGCGGCGAAACCGGTCAATCACTATCGTGTCGCCCTTCGCCAGAATCAAAAACGCGCCGCTCTCGACCTGCTGCGCCTGCAGCGGCGACGCGACCGATAGCATCAGCGCGATCAGCACGGCCGTACGAATCGCCGTCAGAATCTTCCACACCATCATTCCTCCGTCTCCGGAATCATATTGAAATCAGCGGCGGCCGCGTCGGCCGTCTTCACCGCGCGGCCCGCACGCTTCATCGCGTCGCGAAGCAGATACTCGATTTGCGCATTGAGCGAGCGCAGGTCGTCATTCGCCCACCGCTGGACGCCGTCCAGCAGCTCGCGATCGACCCGAATCAAAAACGACTTGCGCTCGGCCACGCTCAGTGTCCCTTACTGGTAGATCGTGCCGGCATTGACGATCGGCTGCGCCGACCGTTCGCTGCAGAGCACGACGAG
>JAYVPN010000134.1:0-56838 GCA_043757365.1 Gemmatimonadota bacterium
CCACGCCAGCGATCCGCCTGGCGACAAGCGAAGGCGGGCCATCGACTCGAACCACCGGTCGGCGGCGACGGAATGCGTCAACCGCCATCGCGTTTGCGCGGCTGCCGGGTTCGATGCACCGATGATCAAGCCGAGCATGACGCCGCGCGTGAATGTTCGCAGCGTGATTTCTCGGGTAGATATATGCATATGCACATATCATCTTACCGATATCTGCAGGGCTTGGATAGGGGAGCGGTCGCCGATGGCTGTTCTGCGGGCGACCGACCACTTACTTTTTCAAAACATGACCAAGTTGCGAATTCGTCGCCAAGCCACGCCGGCTCTGCTCGAACTCATCGCCGAGCGCTTTCGCGCGCTGGGGGAGCCGGCGCGCCTCCTGATCTTGCACGCGCTCGAGCGTGGCGAGCGCAGTGTCTCGGAACTTGCCGCCGCGACTCGGCTGTCACAGGGGAACCTGAGCAAGCATCTGAAGCAATTGCATGCACTCGGGTTCTTGAAACGGAGGCGCGCGGGAGCATTCGTCAATTACTCGCTCGCCGATGCCCACGTGCTCGCGCTGTGCGAAATCATGTGCGACCGACTCGAGGCGGACGTAGAGGCAGCGCAGGATCTCATCAAGACGCGCTAGCGCCGTGACGCCTTCGGTGCGGAACATTCGGGGAGCGCGGGCGACGCCATGAGTCCAGAGACGGCGATGCGGCAACTTTGGCATGGCACGATGGCGATCACGTTCGCGACCGCGATTGCCGCATGCGGCGGCGGGAAGTCGAGTGATGGCGCACCGACGATCGTCGGCACCGCGCCGCCGACGTCGTTTGCGCGCCTGCAGTCCCAAGTCTTCGAAAAGTCATGTGGCTTCTCGGCGTGTCACGCTGTTGGCAACAGCAGCGGCTCGGGACTCGTGCTTGCCGGTCCCGATGTGTACGCGAAGCTCGTGAATGTCGCGCCGTCGAACGCGAACGCGCGCACTGACCGTCTCTGGCTGGTGCGGCCGGGCAAGCCCGATTCGAGCTTCGTGTGGCACAAGCTCAACGGCTGGCTTTCTGGGCATCACACACGCGACTACGGCTCGGCGATGCCGCTCGCCGGACAGTCGCTGAGTGTCGAGCAGCTCGACTACGTCCGTCAATGGATCGAGAAGGGAGCGCTGCCAACGGGCGACGATATCAATCCGCAGCTATTGGCCGGCACGACACGGCCAGAGAACGCGCCGTACACGTCACTGGCGCCGCCGGCGAACGGCTTTCAGCTCGTCCTCTTGCCGTTCAACGTGCAGTCGTCGTTCGAGCGTGAGCTGTTCGTCTACCGCGCGATCGGCAACACGCAGGACATTTACGTGAACCGCATCGCCACGAAGATGCGGCAGGGGAGTCATCACTTTCTCCTTTACACATTCCAGTCGAACACGCCGTCGCTGGTGCTGCCGTCGAAGGATCAGGTCCGCGACATTCGTGATCCCAACGGCACGTACAACATTCTGAATCTCGTGCCGATGGAGTATCACGTCTTTTTCGCCGGCACGCAGTCGCCGACGAGCGATTACACTTTCCCGGCCGGCATCGCGCTCAAACTGCCGGCAGGGACGTCGCTCGACGTGAACTCGCACTACGTGAATAGCAGTCAGCAGGAGATCGTCGGCCAGGCCGAAGCGAATCTGTACACGATTCCGGCGTCGCAAGTGACGACGGTGGCGAACACGCTGAATCTCGCGAACAGCGATCTGACGATTCCCGCCGGGCGTGATACGACGATCGCGAAGACGTTCAAGTTCACGAAGACGACGAACGTCATCGGTCTGACCTCGCACATGCACGCGCGCGGCCAGAAGTTCGTCATCAAGATTTCCGGCGGCGCGCGCGACGGTGAAATCGTGTACACGAGCACGACGTGGGACCATCCACCGATTCTCACGTTCGACACGCCGATCGTGCTGAAGAGCGGCGAGGGGCTGACGTCGATCGTGACGTACAAGGCCGACCCGTCGAAGACGGTGCGATTCGGTCTGACGTCTCAGGACGAGATGGATATCATCTTCGGCTACTGGTACTAGCACGAGGCGCCGATGCACCGCAAAGCCGTTCGCCATCTTCGGGCGGTCGATCCGGCGTTCGCGGCGCTGATCGAGCGCGTTGGGCCATGCCGTCTCGAGCTGCGCGACAGCGGGACCCATTTCGGGTACGTCGTGCGTTGTATCGTCGGACAGCAGCTGTCGGGCAAAGCGGCGGCGACGATTCATGGTCGTGTGATGGCGCTCTACGGTGACCGTTCGCCGCTGCCCGCGGAACTGCTCAAGACGAAAGATCCCGTGCTGCGCGCGGCGGGTCTTTCCGGACGAAAAGTGGAGTACGTTAAGGAACTGGCGGAACGGACGCACCGCGGTGCGCTCGCGGTCGAGCGCATTCACGAGATGGACGATGCGACCGTGATCGAGACGCTGACGAGCGTGCGCGGGATCGGACGCTGGACGGCGCAAATGGTGCTGCTCTTTCGGCTCGGCCGTCCAGATATTTTTCCGGAGCTCGACTTGAGCATCCAGAAGGCGGTGCAGCAGCTGTTGCGGCTGCGCAAACCGCCGGAGCCGAAGAAGCTGATGCAGATTTCGGAGCGCTGGGCGCCATTCCGCTCCGTCGCGACGTGGTATCTCTATCGGAGTCTCGAGGTCGACGGATGAGCGGAATGACTGTTGCGATTACCGGGGCGAGCGGCTTCGTCGGCCGGGCACTGACGCCGGCGTTGCGCGCTGCGGGTTATACGGTGCGCACGGTGGGACGCGGATCGTCGTCGGATGTGCTGTGGGATCCGCGAGCGGGGAGGTTGCGCGCCGCCGATCTCGACGGTGTGGATGCCGTCGTACATCTTGCGGGCGCGAGCGTCAGCGAGCGATGGACGCCGGAGCACAAACGCGAAATTCTCGAGAGCCGCGTGCGGGGCACGTCGCTGATCGCGACGACGATCGCCGCGATGCCGCGCAAGCCGAAGGTATTGGTGAGCGCGTCGGCGATCGGGATTTACGGCAGCCGCGGTGACGAGTGGCTATCGGAAGACGGCTCCCTCGGCGGCGACTTTCTCGCCGACGTGGGGCGCGCGTGGGAATCGAATGCCGATGTGGCGCAGGACGCCGGGATTCGCGTGGTGCATCCGCGCATCGGCATCGTGCTGAGTCCGGACGGCGGAGCGCTCGCGAAGATGCTGCCGCCCTTCCGGTTGGGCGTCGGCGGCCCGATGGGGAGTGGTGGCCAGTGGATGAGCTGGATTGCCATCGACGATTTGATTGGCGCGATACAGTTTGCGCTCGTCACGGAGACGCTCGCGGGTCCGGTGAATGCCGTGGCGCCGTCGCCGGTGACGAACGCGGCATTCGGAGCGGCCTTGGGGGCAGCGCTGCACCGTCCGGCGATTCTTCCGGTACCGGCGTTTGCGCTGCGACTGATATTCGGCGAGATGGCCGAGGCGACGGTGCTGGCCAGTCAGCGGGTGCGCGCGACGAAACTGGCCGCTGCCGGCTACGCGTTCCGGTATCCCGAACTCGACGGCGCGCTCCGGCATCTGCTGGCGCGGTAGCGCAGCGACTCCTCCGCCAAATAGATTCGGCGAGTGGACCTCTCCAATGCGCGTGTCGTCGTCACCGGTGGATCCGGCTTCCTTGGCCGCCGCGTCGTCGCGGCGCTCACGGCGCGTGGCTGCCGAGAAATCGCCGTGCCGCGTTCACGCCAGTATGATTTGCGAGACCGATCGGCGGTGCAGCGGCTGTACGAGGATGCGAAACCCGATCTCGTAATTCATCTCGCCGCCGTCGTCGGTGGTATCGGGGCGAATCGCGCGAATCCGGGCCGCTTCTTCTACGACAATGCGATCATGGGAATCGAGACGCTCGAGCAGGCACGCGTCTCGAGTGTCGCGAAGTATGTCGGGATCGGTACGATTTGCTCATATCCGAAGTTCACGCCGGTACCGTTTCGTGAAGACGATTTGTGGAATGGGTATCCCGAGGAGACGAACGCTCCGTACGGCCTCGCCAAGAAGATGCTGCTGGTGCAGTCGCAGGCGTACCGCGCGCAGTACGGGTACGACGCGATTCATCTGCTTCCGGTGAATCTGTACGGACCGGGCGACAACTTCGATCCCAAGAGTTCGCACGTCATTCCGGCGCTCATTCGCCGGATGATCGAGGCGCAGCAGTCGGGGGCGGATGATGTGACGCTGTGGGGCGACGGAACGCCGACGCGCGAGTTTCTCTATGTGGACGACGCCGCCGAAGGGATCGTGCTCGCGTGCGAGCATTATGACGGTGCGGACCCGGTGAATCTCGGAAGCGGCCACGAAGTGTCGATCGCCGAACTCGCGCGCGAGATTGCGGCGGCGGTCGGATTCGGCGGTGCGATCCGCTGGGACACGACGAAGCCGAACGGTCAGCCCCGGCGAAGTCTCGACACGGCACGGGCCGCGGCACTGTTCGGCTTTCGCGCCACGACGACGTTCGCCGACGGATTGCGCGAGACGGTCGCGTGGTATCGCGCCAGCGTCGCCGCTGGCGCGTGAGCGCGTGACGCACGGTGCGGGAGGAATCGGTGAGCGGTGAGCGCGCGTTCACGGACTTCCACAGCCATCTCATGCCCGGGGTGGACGACGGCGCTCAGCTCGCCGCCGAGAGCGCGTTCGGTCTCGGCCAATTCCGGGCCGAGGGTGTAGCGACGATCATCACGACGCCGCACTTCAAAGGATCCCTGACCGTAGATGCGGCGCAGCGGGAGGCGCGACTGGCCGAGCTCGACAGCGGATGGGAAGCGCTGCGACAGATCGTTGCCGAGGACGGTATGAAGCACGGTGCGACGCTGCGCGTCGAGCGCGGCGTCGAGCTGATGCTCGACGTCCCCGATCCGGACCTGCGCGATCCGCGGTTGCGGCTCGCGGGCGGCCCGTTTGCACTCGTCGAGTATCCGGGCATGCGCCTGCCGCCGATTAACGCGGAGTACCCGATTGCAACGATCCGCAGCGGCGGATGGATTCCCGTGCTGGCGCATCCGGAGCGGTATCGCAATCTCGATGACGGCCTGCAGGCGATGCAGCGTATTCGTGGGGCGGGGGCGTGTTTTCAGCTTAACGCCGGCTCGCTGTTCGGCGACTATGGAAAAATGGCAGCGATGCATGCGCGTAATATTCTGACGGCCGGCTTCGCCGACTATGTGTCGAGCGACTATCACGCGCACGGTGCGCCGGGGGTGCGGCGATTCGTCGATGCGCTCGTCGACGGCGGCTTCGCGGTGCAGGCCGAGCTGCTGGCCGTGACGAATCCGGCGCGACTCCTTGCCGGGGAGATGCCGCTTCCGGTTCCGCCGCTCGGCTCGGGCGACGATCCGGCAGAAACGCAACAGGCGCGCCCGTGGTGGGTGCGCCTGTTGGGAACCGAGTAACCGACGACCGTCAGCGCCGCAGGCCGCGGAGCTGGAGTTCGAAATCAAGCGAGTTCGTCGCAAGCGTGAGCGCGACTTCGAAACTGACCTGACCGCTGATGACGAGATCGGCGAGGTGCTGGTCGAACGTCTGCGTGCCGTGTTCGGCGCGGCCGTCGGCGAGCGTTTGCCGCAGTTCGGCGAGTCGTCCCGGATCGCCGACGACGTCGCGCACTTCCGGCGTCATGAGCAGAATTTCGGCGGCGAGTACACGGCCCTGGCCGTCGGCGCGTGGCAGCAGCCGCTGACTGACGACGGCGCGGAGCAGTTCGGTGACGTGCAGTCGCGCGGCATCCTGCTGATCCGGCGGCAATCCGCCGAAGAATCCGCGGAGCGCGCTCGTGGTATCAGGCGCCGTCATTTTGCCGATGACGAGGCGTCCCGCTTCGGCGGCGCGGACGGCGAGTTCGATGACTTCCGGCTCATTCATTTCGCCGAGCACGATGACGTCGGCGTCCTGATCGAGCGCGGCGCGCATTCCGTCGGCGAAGCTGTCGGTATCGACACCGACCTCGCGCTGTGTGACGGCACACTTGTTGTTCCGGTGCAGGAACTCGATCGCGCTTTCAATCGCGACGATGTGGCGGCGGCGCGGCGAGTGTGTGTTCAGATGGTGGATGAGGGCGGCGATCGTGCTCGCGCGTCCCGATCCCGGCACGCCAGTGACGAAGAAGAGTCCGTAATCGGCGAGGACGGCGGCGCCGACGACGGCCGGCAAGCCGAGTGATGCGATGTTCGGTAGCACGTCGGGGATGACGCGCATGACGATGGCGAAGCTCGAGCGCTGGCGCAGTATGCTGACGCGGAAGCGGGCGATGCCCGGGGCGCTCCACGGACCGGAGTAGTCGCGGACATCCTCGATCGTCGGCGCATTCGACGACGTTCCGAGGATGTGGGTGACCATCTCGAAGGTGCTGACCGCGGTCAGGGGTGGCGTGTCGAGCGGCGTGAGCTGTCCGCCAATTCGGGCGTAGACGACGTCGCCGGCACGAACGTGGACGTCGGTTGCGCCTTTCTGAATGGCTTCGACGAGGAACCGCGACATCTGTTCCACCTCGGCAGCCGAAGCAGCCGGGCGGAAGCGATGTTCTTCAGATGAGATCGGGTTCGACACGGGAATGCCCTTTGACGGGTCAAGCGCTTTCAGAGCAGTATGCATGCGAAGGGCATCGGCGGTTGTGCTGTAGTCTAATAAGAAGGGACGAGAGCGAAACGCGGATCACAGGCACGAACTACCTCGCCCGTCGCGTGGCGGGCATTACCTATTAGAATATAAACACTGGTTGAAAACTGTCCAGTGGAGTAGCTTTGCTACTTATTATGTGTTCGGGAAGCGGTCCGCACCCCTTTTTTCGGCATATTATGTAGATGCGTACGCCACTTCCTCCCCTATCAGACGAACTTCTGACGTGATGGTGACTTCCGTCACGCCGCAGCACGTCACGCGGCTCGAACTTCGGCACCGAGCGCTGGCGTTGCAGCGCCGTCGTTTTTGGCGCGAGCTGACGTATGGCGCGATTCTGGTTGCTGCCGACGTCGTGACGATAAGTGCCGTCTTCGCGCTACTTGGAATGTTACCGTTGGAGTCGTTGTATCCGGGCATGGGCATCGGGGGCGAATCGTTTGTCCACGGTCTCGTGCCGCAGACGCCGGTGGCGCTACTCCGCCGCGTGACGTCACTGCTGTTCTGTCTGTTCGTCACCCGCTGCTACGCCGACACGGAACGGCGTCAGCATCCGGCGCGCATTGCGGCGGCGCTGTTGCTCGGCCTGGTACTGCCGCGCTGGGCCGAGGTCTTCACGACCGACATTCCGGCCCGGTGGTTACTCATCGGCCTCGCCTTGTCGTCCGTTTGGACGGCGATGGTGCTGCAGCGTCGTGGGCTCGCGACGGCGCTCCGGTCGATCGACCCGCGGCGGCTCGATCCGGCGCGTACGCTGATCGTTGGCACGCCGGGCGATGTGGCGCGTCTTCGGTGCGAGCGAGGCGAGACCGATGGTCCGGTGACGCCGATGTTCGAGCTATCGGCCACCTGGCCGCAGGGAACGACAGAGAGCATGCGCGAGCTGTACGACGCGCTTGCCGAGTCGGAGGCGGACACGATCGTGCTGGTCGGTGCCTTGTCGGATGCGGCGCTGCAGGCGGTCATGATCGCGGCCTCGAGCGCTGGCGCGAGCGTCTACGCGACGCGACGCGAGGCGTTCCGCGAGCTGAATGAGCCCAGTTTCGTGCTGCGGCGCGCCGAGCCGTTGTCGCTGCTATCGCGGCCGGCGCTCGTCGGGAGCCAGCTCGTGGTCAAACGCGTGATGGATACGGTTGGTGCGTTCGTCGGACTGATCGTGCTGTCGCCGATCCTTGCGATCGTGGCGCTCGCGGTGAAGCTGACGTCGGCGGGGCCAGTGTTCTTCCGTCAGATTCGCGTCGGGCTTGGCGGCGATCCGTTCATGATGATCAAGTTCCGGACGATGGTCGCGGACGCCGAGGCGAAGCAGGCGGCGCTCACGCAGGCCAATCAGTATTCGGCGGACCCGCTCTTCAAGTTGGCGGACGATCCACGGACGACGTCGATCGGCGTTTTTCTCCGGAAGTCGTCACTCGACGAGCTACCGCAGTTGCTCAACGTGCTGCGAGGTGAGATGTCGCTCGTCGGTCCGCGACCGGCGTTGCCGTCGGAGGTGCTGCGGTATCAGCAGCACCATTTCGTTCGGTTCGAAGTGCTTCCGGGGATGACGGGGCCGTGGCAAGTGAGCGGTCGCAACGCCGTCAAACAGTTCGAAGATGTTGTGCGACTTGAGTCCGCGTACATTCGCGGCTGGACCGTTTGGCGGGATTTTTCGATCCTGCTACGGACGATCCCTGCCGTCCTGAGCATGAAGGGGGCATTTTGAATCATCGGCGATCACGTTCCGCTCCGGTGACGGACGTACCCGTAGATCGTTTAGCCACGGATGGGTGTGTGCCGGCGTATGGCGTGCCGGGCGCCTCATCGTTCACTTCTCCGAACCCGATCGCATGACCGTGTTCCGTTCCGACCGAGCCGCCGCGCACCGTCGGCGTGTCCTGCTCTTCTCGACGCTCGCCGTGGTGCTCACGGCGTGCGCGACTCGCCGTCCCGAGATGCTGATGTCGCCGGCGCCGATCGCGGTGCTGCCGATCTGGAAGCTCGAGCCCGGCGATCAGATCAAGACCCGTATTTACCGCGAGCCCGATCTTGCGGGCGATGTGACGGTGGCGGCGAATGGCACGGCGTATTTTCCAGGCATTGGCCGCGTGGCGGTGCAGGGAATGTCGCTCGACGAATTGCAGACGGATCTCTCGACGCGCTACAACAAGATGATCGTGGACGCGGCGGTCGATGCGTCGTTTTCGCGCGAGGTGGTCGTGTACGGGCAGGTGCGGACGCCGGGGGTGTTTCTTGTCGATCCGGGGACGACGGTACTCGGCCTCATTTCGAAGGCCGGCGGCGCGTCGGGTCCCGGCAGGTCGCCGATGCTCACCCTCGTAAAGTCGGACGGGCGGCAGCAGACGCTGGCTCGAGAAGCGCGGTTGGCGCTCGTCGACATTAGGCACGGCGACGCGATTTTCGTGCAAGACGATACGTTCTTTGGCCGTAATCAGGCGAACCTTTCGTCGATCGTGTTGTTTGCATCCATCATCGTGTCTCTGATTTCCGTCTCTTCATTTCTCGGCAGATAGCAGGCAAAATTTGGATCAACTTCCCGCGCTCCAGCCGGCATTCGCCGAACCGAATCAGGAAATTGACCTCCGTCGTGCCTGGCAGACGGTTTCGCGGAGCGCGTGGATCATCGTCGTGTGCGTCGGTCTTGCGACGAGCGCAGCGGTGATTGCCGCGCGCCGCATTGAGCCGACGTATCAGGCGGCAGCGACGGTGCGCATAGAGGACAAGCAACGGGCGGGCGGTCCGGCTGCGATGTACTATTTCGGCGGCGACAACCAGGCGTCGCTCGCGGTAGCGGCGGAGATCATCACGAGCCGGACGCTGGCGGCATCGGTCGTCGATTCGCTCGGCCTGCGCATGTATGTTGCGCAACCGCCGGTTCCGGTACGCAGCCGCCTGATTTCCGCAGCGCAGCTCGCGGCCGACGCGCCGTCGGTGACGTACCGTATCGTCAAGGTGTCGGGCGGCCGGGAGGTGAGGCTGCTGCCGCAGGATTCGCTGCTCGGCGTCTTTCCGGACTCCATTCCGCTCAAGGTGATCGGTGGAACGCTGTCGCTGACGCCGGCGGCGCTCGCAACGGACCGATTCCAGCTCGCCGTCGCGCCGCGCACGGAGACCGCCGAGGCGCTGCGCGGGGCGATAACGGTCACGCCGACGAACAAGGACGCCAACGTCCTCAGTATTTCCTACACCGGCAAGGATTCAATGCTGGTGCGTTCGATTCCGAACGTGATTGCGCGGACGTTCGTCCATCGGCGCATGGAACTGGATCGCAGCGGCGCGAATGGGCAGGTCCTGTATTTGCAGCGCCAGCTCGCCGAGCTGACCGCCGATGTGAACGGCGCGGAAACAAAGATCCGCGAGTACCTCGAGTCGCAAGGAATCGCCGGCGTGCAGCAAGAGCAGGCGACGCTCGCGCAGGATATGGCCGTGCTGATGTCGGCGAAGCATGAGCTTGACTTGCAACGCGAAAACATCGGGCGGGCGCTCGAGCCACTCTCCAATCCCGACACACTCGCGTCGCGCAAGCAGTTTCTCGAACGGCTACTGGCCACGCCTGACTTTTCGAAATCGGGCGTTGCCGGCGCCGAAGTTGGTCGCTACGAAGATTTGCTCTCCCAGCGGACTCAGCTACTCTTGCGTTACACGGCGAGCACTCGTGACGTGATCAATCTCGACAAGCGCATTCGCGAATCCCAGGACAACATCAAGGCGCGCACGCTGCAGTACCTGTCGATTCTCGATCAGCAGATCACGGCGATCCGTCCGCAGATCGACAAGAAGCAGGTGCAGCTGCAGAAGGTGCCGACGCAGCTCATCGAGTACCAGAAGCTCGAGCGGAACCGGAGGATCGTCGAAGAGATGATTACGCTGGTGCAGTCGCGGCTGAAGGAATCGGAGATTGTCGCTGCGGTGCAAGATTCGTCGGCAACGGTGCTCGACGAGGCGGTGCAGCCGAACCAGCAGGGCGGCTCAAGCGAGACGCTGATTTTCGCGGTGGCGATCTTTTCCGGCCTGATCGTCGGCGTCGCGGTGGCGTTTCTCCGGGACTGGCTCGACACGACGATTCGCACGGAGCACGATCTGGAGAACATCGTCGGCGTCGCCGTCATCGGTATCATTCCGAATCTCCAGCAGCAGGCGCGCAGCGTCGGCTATCGTCTGCCGTCGCCGAAGGACGACGAGAACAAACCGGCGGCGGGGCGGGAGTTCCAGACGCCGGCCGCCGAGGCGTATCGCACGCTGCGCACGAACCTCAACTACCTCACGCCGCCGCACGCGCCGCACGTGATCGTGATCACGAGCGCCCTGCCGGGCGACGGCAAGACGACGACGGTGGTGAACCTTGCGGTGACGCTCGCCCACCAGGGGCAGCGCGTCATTCTGATCGATGCCGAGACGCGCCGCGGCACGGTGCACGACGTGTTCGGCATTCCGCCGGCTCCGGGCTTCTTCGATCTCATGTATGGACAGGCGAGTCCGGGCGAGTGCATTCGTCGCGTGCAGATGGAGGGTGGTGGGACGATCGACGTCCTTCCGCTCGGCAGCGCGCCAAGCGTGAATCCCGCCGACCTGCTCGTGTCGGGCCGTCTCGAACCACTCTTCGAGCGTCTGCGCGGCCAGTACGACTACGTGCTGATCGACACGCCGCCGCTCAACCTATTCACCGACGCCGCTCTGATCGGTGCGCACGCCGACGCGTTGCTGCTTGTGGCGCGCGCCGACAAGACCGATCGGGATGAACTGCGGTTCGCGGTGCAGCAGCTCCGCAACGTTCAGGTGACGTTGGCGGGAACGATCCTCAACGACGTCGAGTTCCGCCGGAGTTCGCGATACCGGCTCGGCTACGGCTACTATTACGACTATGCCCGTTAGTCCGTTCCGCGCGAGCGCATCGCCGCGTCCCGCCGATAGTCGCGGGACGCCGGATGTGGTACCAGACCTGTTCGATACCGGCACCGAGCGGTTGCCATCATCGGGCCAGTTCGGGGCCGCGATGGTGGCGGGCCTCGCATTGCTCGCGGTCGAACTGCTCGTGGCGCCGCTCGTGTTCGGGATCACGGCGGCCGCGTCACTTTTTTTTTGGTGGTTGCTCGATCAGCCGTGGTCGGGGCGGCGGAAGCGGACGCGTCGTCGCGGCATCACGTCGCGGCTGCTGTACCTCAGCACGTTGATGATCGTCGGGATGTGGCTCTCGGTGATGTTCATCTTTCGGGCGAGTGACCCGTCGCTCTCGGCCGGCTTCACGAGTACGCTTCCGACGGCGATGTTCGGCATCGACATTTCGATGCTCTCGACGCTCAATGGCATGAAGACCTTTCATGCGAGCGGTACGCCGGTTGCGATACAGCAGTCATCGCTCGCGCCGTTCAGTCTGTTCGCGCATGGCACGGCGTCGGCGATTGCGATGAGTTTGCTCGCGTACGTCGTGGTCGCGGCCCGTCGCGAAGCGCGCCGCAAGATGCGGAGGGCCGCGGTTGTGGGATCGACGGCGGGTTCGTCGCGCCGCAACTCCCGATAGGCTCGCTGGCGTGACCGCCGCGTCGTCGGTCGCGCCGACCGCCGTGCCGAGTGGGGCGCCCTCCGGGGCGCCGCCGGTGCAGGTACGCTCATCGAGCGGAGAACGCGGGATTCCGGCGATGCAGGTGGCAATCGGTCTCTACGTGCTGGTCACGATTGCGCTGCTGGCGGGCGTCGGCGGACGTCCCGCGGCGATCGTTTATGTTGGCCTCTCCGCGCTCGTTGGCTTACTGTTGCTCTGGCGCGACCCCGTGGCGTATGTCAACTTCACGCTTTGGCTCTGGTTTCTGACGCCGTTCGTCAGACGGGTGCTGGACTATCGGCACGGGTGGAATCCGACGAGTCCGTCGCTGCTGGCGCCGCCGCTAGTCGCGATCTTCGCGTTCCTTCCGTTGATGCAGCGGGCTCGGGAGCTTCGCGGGGTGATGTACGCCCCATTTCTGCTGGTCTTTCTGGCGCTCACGTACGGCTACTCGGTCGGGATGATCAACGCCGGTTTCTTCCCGGCGTCCTATGCGCTGCTGACGTGGTTGGCGCCGACGATTTTCGGGCTATATCTCGCCGTCAGCTGGCGGCGGTATCCGGAGATCGCGCGGTCGATGCAGCGATTGTTTGCCGTGGCGGTGCCGATTCTCGCCGCGTATGCGATCTATCAGTTCGTGCGTCTTCCGGCGTGGGACGCCAAGTGGATGCGCGATGCCGACTTGCGGAGCCTCGGATCACCGCTGCCGTTTCTCGTGCGTGTCTTCGGTACGTTCAACACACCGGGGCCGCTCGCCGCGTTCCTGCTGACCGGCGTACTCGTGCTGATATCGGCCAAGGGATGGATCCGATATCCCGGCATCGCGCTATCGCTCGTCGTGATGCTGCTGACGCGTACGCGTGCGGCGTGGATTGCGTTCATGATTGGCCTCGTGGTCGCGCAACTTTCGCAACCAATCAGTCGCTTGCCGAAACGGACGATCACGATTCTCGTGGTCGTACTGCTGGCGTTGCCGCTGGCATCGACGCCGAAATTTCGCGATATCATCCTGCCGCGCTTGACGACGCTGATGAATCTCCGATCGGACAACAGTTTCATCAAGCGCGTCGAGTTTTCGCGGGCGTTGGCGAGCAACGTGGTCGAAACTGCCGAAGGGAGCGGCCTCGGCATGACCGGCGGCGCGATTAAGCTGCGCGGCGACCAGGGGATCCGATCGCTGGACAATGGAGTTCTCGAAGTGTTCTACATTTTCGGATGGCCGGGCGGCGCGCTGTTCTTCATGGGCATCGGGGCGCTCCTGCTGCAATCAGCCCGGTTAAACGAGTTCCGCAGCGATCCGTTCGCGAATGCGGCGCGCGCGTCGACCGTTGCGCTCGTCTCGATTCTGCCGATCGGAGAAGTGTTCACCGGACCGACCGGGGTGTTGCTCTGGTCGATGGCCGGTCTCGGGATCGCCGCGCGGGCGCATCATCGTGCGGTGCGGTCGGCGCAGCGTTGGCACGAAGCCGCGCAGCGCTCGGCGGGCGCCAATTTGCCGGCGGCTCCACCGGCATCGATTCCCGCCCCCGCCGCGGGACGCGCGCCGTGGCGACCGTTGCCGACATCGTGAGGAAGGCGACGTCGGACCGCTGGACTCCTACAGCGTGCTGATCGGGCGCGCGGCGCTGACAGCGCGGTGGCAAAACCGAGAGGCGATTGTCGCAATAGGCGCCGCTAGGAACGCGATGTCGGTGTGGTACGAGGCGTGGATCAATGCGCTCGGCGAGACGATGGCGCGGCGCCATATCGACGTCACCGATGAGACTGGCGCGCCTCGTCGAGTATTGCCGCTCGCGGTGCTGTCGCGGCAAGTCGGCGGCCTTGGTGCCCGTGTGTTCGAGATGGGCGGGGCATCGATGGCGTGCCGCGATCATCTCGCGGTTGGCGCGCCATTCTTCGCGCTACGAGCAACGTGCGAGTGGAACCGGCGGCGGACTCGATGCTCCCGACCAGTCGACGCGAGGCGGCTCCCGACGGGCGTGCCGTCCGAATGATGGGATTCGCGCGATCGGTGATGCTGCACGTCTCACGAGCGATACGGCGGCGCTCGCCGCGCGGCGTCATCCTCATGTACCATCGAGTCGCCGGACCGCGATTCGATCCGCTATCACTGGATGTTTCGGCCATCAATTTCGCTGCGCATCTCGAGGTGCTCCGAGAGGGCGCGACGGTGATTCCGCTGGATGAGTTCAATACGCGTCGCCGCCGTGGCACGCTTCCGCACCGCGCCGTGTCGATCACATTCGACGATGCGTACGTCGATAGTCTGGTGACCGCCGCGCCGCTGCTCGCGGATCGCACGCTTCCTGCGACGGTCTTCGTGACGACCGGGACGCTCGACGCGAACCGCGAGTTTTGGTGGGATGACGCCGAACGCATCGCGTTTTCTGCTGCGCGGTTGCCTGGCCCAGTGCCGGGCGTACCGATTGCATGGAACGACGCGGATGGCGCGCCATTCGTCGCCACTGCGGCGCACGCCGCGTGGACGGTGCTCGCGCCGCACGATCCAACCTCACGTCATCGTCTATATCGGGCGCTTTACGCGTCGCTCTACCCGCTTGGCGCCGAGCGCCGCGACGCACTGCTCGCGACGCTTCGCGAGTGGGCGGGAGTCGACTCGGGCGCCCGTGCGTCACATCGCACGATGACGACGGACGAGCTGCGCCAGCTTGCGGCGTCTCCGGGGGTGTCGATCGGCGCGCATTCGGTGACGCACTCTTCGCTCGCCCGGCTCTCGCACGACGAGCAGTACCGCGAACTCGAGGACAGCCGCGCGGCGCTGGTGCAGGCCATCGGAGGGCCGATCTCATCCGTGGCGTATCCGTACGGGCAGCCCGACGATGTGTCCTCGGTGACGACGCGGGCCGCGTCATTTGCCGGGTTCGACTATGGGATGACCGTCTCGCAGCAGGCGGCGTGGATGTTTTCACCGGAGTTCCGGCTTCCGCGATGCATCGTGCGTAACTGGGATGGTCCGTCGTTCGCCCGCGAACTCGATGGGTGGTTTGCGTCATGAGGATCCTCACTGTGAACAGCGCGGATTTGGGCGGCGGCGCCGAGCGCGTGGGACGCGAGTTGCATCAGGCGTACGCCGCCGCCGGCGAAGATGCCTGGCTCGCGGTCGGCACGAAGCGAGGAGCGGACCCGAGGACGATCGAGATTCCGAATCGGGCTGCGCGATCCGGGTGGGCGCGCGCGTGGATGGGACTCGCCGATGCGCTCCCGCAGCACGGTGCCGGCTTTCATCTCGCGCGCGCGTTCCGTGAAACCATCGCCGAGCCGATGCGTTGGACGGCGCGCCGGCGCGGCGAAGAGGATTTCGATTTTCCGGGCACCTCGCAGCTCGTGACGCTTGGCGGTGGTGCGGCCGACGTCGTGCATTTACACAATCTTCACGGCGGCTATTTCGATCTGCGCGAGTTGCCGCGGATCACGCGACGCATTCCGACCGTGTTGAGTCTGCACGACGCCTGGCTGTTGAGCGGCCATTGCGCGCATTCCTTTGACTGCGGTCGCTGGGAGACCGGTTGCGGCGCGTGTCCGGCGCTGTGGATCTATCCCGCAGTTCCGCGCGACGACACGGCATCTAATTGGAGACGCAAGCGCGATATTTTTGCCGCGAGCGCGCTGCACGTGGCCGTGCCGTGTGAGTGGCTGGCCGACCGCGTGCGTCGATCGATGCTGATGCCCGCCGTGCGCACGCTGAAGGTGATTCCGTACGGGATCGATCTCGACGTCTTTCGTCCGGCACCGAAAGACGTGGTGCGACGCGAACTGGGGCTCGACCCCGATCGTCCGGTGATGCTTGTATTCGCCAACTCGGTGCGGGATCAGACGTGGAAGGATGGTGCGACATTTCGCGGTGCGCTCGAGCGGCTGGGTGCGGCGGCAGCCGGCGCGCAGTGGATCGCGTTGGGCGAAACCGGCGAAAACATCGATCTCGGCAACGTCTCGTTGCAACGGGTCGGCAACGAGCCCGACAACCGCCGCTTCGCGAAATGGCTGCAGGCCGGTTCGGCCTACGTGCACCCGGCCCGCGCCGACACTTCACCGCTGATCGTCATGGAGTCACTCGCCTGTGCAACGCCAGTGATCGCGACGGGCGTTGGAGGTATTCCTGAGCAGATTACCGACGGTAAGACCGGAACGGTGGTTGCGGCGGGCAATCCAGCGGCACTCGCCCGGGCCATCGACGCGGTGATCGCACTGGATGCCGCGGCGCACGATCAACTCTGTCGGAATGCTGCCGAGTCGGCGCGCATCCGGTTTGACAGTCGCCGTCACGCACGCGATTATCTCGAATGGATGCGCGAGCTGACCGCGGCGCAATCCGGCGTCATTGCACCAGCCGACGGGCGCATTAGATGACGCCCGCTGCACCGTCTTGTTCCCTCATTCGAAGGACTTCGCGATGCTCGCGGTAATTCTCGCCGGCGGCAAGGGCACGCGCCTGAAGCCGTTCACGATGACGATCCCGAAGCCACTGCTGCCGCTCGGTGATGTGCCGGTGCTCGATATTGTCGTACGACAGCTCGCCCATGAGGGCTTCGATCGAATCGTGCTCACGCTCGGTCATATGGCGCCGCTCTTCAAGTCGCACTTCGGCGACGGCGGCGACTTCGGTGTGAAGATCGAGTACGTCACAGAATCGGAGCCGCTCGGCACTGCGGCGCCGCTTCGCCTGATCACCGACGTTCCCGACGAGTTTCTCGTCATGAACGGCGATTTGCTGACCGATATTTCGTATCGCGAACTGTTTCAATCGCACCGGAAGAGCGGAGCGGCCGCGACGATCGCCGTGGCCGCGCGCGAAGAACACATTGACTATGGCGTCATCGAGCTCGCGCCCAACGGCGCGTTCCTTGACTACCGCGAGAAGCCGGTCATTCCGTACTACGTCAGCATGGGCATCAATGTCATCACGAACCGCGCGTTGCGGCGAGTACCACCGGCGGGACGCTTTGATATGCCGGAATTGATGCTCGCGCTGCATCGCGGTGGCGACGGCGTGCACTGTTATCGCACCGACTCGTATTGGCAGGACATCGGGCGCTTTGACGATTACACCCGCGCGAGCGAAGATTTCGTGGCGCATCCCGAGCGATTCCTCCGCGGCACGCCTCCGGTCACGGGATGAGTCGCGTGCTGATCACCGGCGCCAGCGGATTCCTTGGGTCACACCTCATCAAGTCGCTGCGGAGACACGGTGCCGCCGAGGTGCTCGGCGCCGATCTTCACGCGGATTCCGCGCCGGGCTTCGATGGTTGGCAGGAGGCCGATTTGCGCGACGCGGCATCGGCCGTGCGAACGGTCTTTCGTGCCCAGCCGGATGTCGTATTTCATCTGGCCGGTACCTTCGGCGGCCCGGCGAACGTGGTGCACGCGTCGAACGTCACGACAACCGAGCAGGTCTTGTCCGCCGTTCAGGCGGCGACGCCGAACTCTCGCGTGGTCGTGATCGGCTCCGCCGCGGAGTACGGACGCGTGCCGCCTGACGCGCAGCCGGTGCGAGAATCGCTCGTCGGATACCCGGTGAGCGACTACGGCCGTGCGAAGCGGGCGGTGAGCGAACTGGCGTCGCGGTATGCCACCGACTTCGGGCTGCAGGTCGTCATCGCGAGGCCATTTAATGCAGTCGGTCGCGGAATTTCTCCGGGACTCGTCGTTGGCGCGATTGCACACCGTCTCCGCGCGGCGCTCGCAGCGCCGGCGCCGCGAGCGATCACGATCGGCACTACCGATTCGGTGCGCGACTTCATCGCGGCGGCCGACGTCACCGACGGTCTCGTACTCGCTGCCGAACGAGGCATTGCTGGCGAGAGTTACAATTTGTGTACCGGTGTGGGGACCAGCGTCCAGTCGGTGCTCGAGCAACTGATCGCGTTCACGGGAGAGGCGGTCGCCGTGGAGCGAGACGAAACGCTCGTACGCAGCGCCGAGGTTGACGCGCTCATCGGTGATCCATCGAAGGCCCACGCCGCGCTCGGCTGGCGGCCGACGCGATCGTTGGAATCGGCGTTACGCGACGCGTGGGATGGATCGGCGATCTTCGGCACCGCGGCATGAACCCAACACTGATTGCCGTTGCGACGGGACATACGAAATCGCGATTCACCGGCGACATCGCTGCCCGCACGGGACAAATTCGTGAGGCATTCTCGGGGCGACGAGTTCTCGTCATTGGCGGAGCCGGTAGTATCGGCTCGGCGACGCTGCGGGCGTTGCTTCCGCACGGTCCGGCGGCGGTGCATGTCGTCGATCAAAACGAGAACGGACTGGCCGAGCTCGCCCGTGATATTCGCAGCGACGCGTTGGCGGGGCCATCGCTCGATCTCCAGTTGATGCCGCTCGACTACGGGGCCCACGTCGCGCAGCGGTTTCTTGCGCAGGGCGGACCGTATGACACCGTCCTCCATTTCGCGGCGCTGAAGCACGTACGATCGGAGAAGGATGTTGCCTCAATTCTGCAGATGATCGACACGAACGTGCTCAAGCAGGCGCGCCTGATGGAATGGCTCGCGGCCGAGGCGCCACCGCTGCGTTACTTCGCCGTCTCCACTGATAAGGCGGCAAATCCGGCGAATTTCATGGGCGCCAGCAAGCGTCTGATGGAGCAGCTGCTCTTCACGACGTCGATCGTTCCGATGGGCTCGTCGACGCGCAACTCGGCGCGCTTCGCGAACGTCGCGTTCTCGGCGGGGTCGTTGCTCGAGAGCTGGGGCGAGCGCATACGCAAAGCGCAGCCGATGGCCGTGCCGCGCGATACGCGCCGTTATTTTGTGAGTCTCGCCGAGTCGGCGGAAATCTGTCTGCTCGCGGCCGCGGCGACGCCGGATCGGCATCTGGCGATTCCGAACTTCAATCCGTCCGCCGATTTGCATGAGCTTGCGCCGATCGCCGAGGCGTTCGTGCGCGACGCCGGTTTTACGCCAGCGTGGTTTGAGACGGAGGCGGATGCCAGACAAGCGATGGAGCGTGAGCCGCAGCGGGGCGCCTGGCCCATTCTCCTGACCGCGCGCGACACCGACGGTGAAAAGCCTGAAGAAATCTTCGCCGCGGCCGGCGAAGAGGTCGTCGATATCGGACTGACGGCGTTGCGCGGCATTCCGCAGCGCGGTTGCGACCATGCAGTGCTGCGCGAGGTCCTCGACACGCTGCTGCTGTGGTCGACGGATCCGCGGGTTAAAGTGACGAAGCACGCGCTCGTCGAGTGTATCGTGCGCGCCGTTCCGGAGTTTGCGCCCGCGACGGCCGGCAAGTCGCTCGACGCACGGATTTAGGCGGATGACCGATCGCGCCATCGCGCATAATCTTAAAGCGCACGATCGTTATGCGGGCGCGTACGATGCGCGACATCCGGAGATTTTCAACGACGTCGAGCAGTCGCGGCTTGCGGCGGCGGTGGAGCAGGCCATCAGGCTAGTTGGTGATCGATCCGGTGGAGGTCTGCGGGCACTCGATGTTGGCTGCGGCACCGGCAATCTCACGCGGCATTTGCTCGACTGCGGCGCGCGGGTGACGTCGGCCGATTTGTCACCCGCGCTCCTAGCGGAAGTTGAGCGACGGTTTGGGCCGACGGGGCGCGTTGCGCTGCAGCAGCTGAACGGCACTGATCTACGTCCGATGGAAGATGGATCGTTCGATCTGGTGATCACCTATTCCGTGCTGCATCATGTACCGGACTATTTGGCGCTCGTGCGGGAGATGGTCCGGGTGACGCGGCCCGGCGGAGTAATCGTGATCGATCACGAACGATCGGAGTCGAGCTGGAACTCGGCCGAGTATCGGCAGTTTCAGTCGGAGGCGGTGGTGTGGCCGGAGCGGCGGTGGTGGTTCTGGCTGCAGCCTTCGCGGTACTGGAAGCGGGTCCAGCTGATGCTCGAGTGGCGTCGCTGGTTGGATGCGCGATGGATGCCAGAGGGTGATCTTCACGTCTGGCGGGACGATCACATCGAGTGGTCGCGCGTCGACGATGCACTGACGGAAGCGGGATGTACGCTCGAGGTGTGCGAGGAGTATTTGTTGTACGAGCCCCGATTCTCCCGCGACGCCTGGGCGCGCTGGCGTCACCGTTGTTCAGATATGTCACTGCGCATGGCGCGGAAGCACGCATGACGCCGCCGATTCTGACGATCATCACACCGTCGTACAATCAAGGACGGTTCCTCACGGAGACGATCGAATCGGTGCTGTCGCAGGACGTGCCCGGACTTGAGTACATCGTCGTCGACGGCGGTAGCACCGACGAGAGTGTCGCGGTGATCGAGCGGTACGCGTCAAAGCTTGCGTGGTGGGTGTCGGAGAAAGACCGCGGGCAGGCGCACGCAATCAACAAGGGGCTGGCGCGGGCGACGGGACGATTCGTCGCCTACCTCAACAGTGATGACACGTATCTGCCCGGCGCGCTTCACGCGGCGCTCGGCGTGCTCGACCGCACACCGAATGCGCGGTGGATCGCGGGCGGCGTGATCGGCTTCGGTACGACCGACGCGCCCGTCGACGAATGGCATCTGCCGAAGGTGCCGCGCACCCTGCTCGATTGCGTGACGGCGCGATTCCAGATGGCTCAGCCGGGACATGTGTGGAATCGCGAAATGCTGCAGAGTGTCGGCGGCTTCGATGCGTCGTTCCGCTATCTCTTCGACATTAATCTGTATGCGAACCTGCTGGCGCGAGGTGAGCGGTGCATTCCGATCCATCGACCGCTCGCATCGTACCGGTTTCATCCGACGAGCAAAACCGTCGCCGAAGGTGATCTGTTCGAGCGTGACTGGGATCGGATTCGCGCGGAGTTCATTCCGAAGCTGCCGTTCGTACAGCGGATACGCGCCCATCATCGTATTGCCATGATGAAGTGCGCAGCGATGTATACGAAGTCGGCGTACGCGTCGGCCAACGGCGACGTCGCCGCGGCGCGAGTCGCACTGGTAGACGCGATCGCGAACTATCCACCGAGCGCATTCAGCACGGCGTTTGCCGGGGCCGCGCGCCGGATGCTTCGGAGCTTGCGGTGACGAACGAGGAGGCGCCCGTTCGCGTCTACTTGCCGTGCACCGGACTCGGGCTTGAAGCGCGTGGGTTCGAAGCGTTCACCCGCGACTGCGCGGACGCGATGCGCGGCGACCCCTCCGTTGCCGTGTCGGTATTCGGCGGCGGCGGAGTGTTGCGCGAGCACGAGCGGGCGGTGTTCAATCTTCCGCGGCGTTCGGCCGCGGCGGCCGCGGTGTCACGGCTCGTCGGGCGCGATCCGTATTTCGTAGAACAAGCGACGTTCTTTGCGGGCTTTTTGCCGACACTTATCGTTGGTGCGCCGGACGTTGTCTATTTTGCTGATCTGAATGTCGGCAATGCGTGCTGGCATTGGCGCCGCATCAGCGGCCAGAAGTTCAAGCTGTTGTTCTACAATGGTGGCGCGACGACCAAGCCATTTACGCGCTGCGATCTCGTGCAGCAGGTGAGTCCGGAGCATCTGTCGGACGCGGTGGTGCGCGGCGAGGATCCGGCGCGGCAGGTACTGCTTCCGCACGGAATCGCGGTAGACGCATTATGGCGTCCGGCCGACGAACAAGAGCGGCACGCGACACGGGAAACACTCGGCGTTCCGGTTCACGGGCGACTCTTGATCTCGGTCGGGATGATCGGTCATTCCGTAAAGCGGTGCGATGCGGTGATTCGTGCTGTCGCGCTGTTGCCGGAGCCGCGTCCGCATCTGTTGTTCCTCGGCGCCGAAACAAACGAGACCGCAGGAATCCGCCAGCTGGCCGCGCGGATTCTTGGCAACGGCTGCACGATTCGTTCGGTGTCGCGAGAGATGGTGCTGGCGGCCAATCGCGCCTCCGACGCGTTCGTGATCGCGTCCGTGCGCGAGGGATTCGGAATGGCGCATCTCGAGGCGCTTGCCGAGGGCCTGCCGTGCGTGGCCGTCGACTCCGAGACGAGCGAGTATGTCAGCGGACCGTGGGGAATCCGCGGCGACGTGAGCGACGATTCCGAACTGTCGCGGCTCATCGCACGGGCGCTCGCCGAACCGCGAGGCGATCGGATGCTACAGCACGACTGGATTGCTACCCGTTTTTCCTGGGAACGACTCGCGCCGTGCTATGCCGAGTTGCTTCGTGCGTGCGCGGCAGGCCGTCGGCCCACTCTCAGGGAAGCTGAATGACCGATGAGATTCCGGTCGCACTTTTCGCATATCGTCGCGCCGATCTGCTTGCGCGGACGCTCGCATCGTTGCGCGCCAATGGCGTTCCGAGGATCTATGCATTCTCGGATGGTCCGCGCGATCCGTCGGTGGCGGCGCAAGTAGCGGAAGTGCGCGCAGTGCTCCGCGCCGTCGACTGGGTGCCGATCGAGATCTCGGAGTCGCCCGTCAATCGCGGCATCGCGGTTGCGATGCTGACGGAATTGACGGTGCTCTTCGAACGTCACGAGGCGCTTGTGATCATCGAGGAAGACTTGGAATTCGTGCCGGGAACGTACGCCTATCTGTGCGCCGCACTCGCGCACTATCGCGACGAGCCGCGGGCAATGGGAGTGACGGCATGGACTCACGCGCGGGTGACGCCGCGAGACGTGACGCAGCCGTTCTTCACCGGTCGAATGGCGACGTGGGTTTGGGCGACCTGGCGACGCGCCTGGGCCGGCATGCCCGATGCTACCGCCATGGAGCGACGCGACGAGTGTCTCGCCGCCGGCATTGACCCGGCGCGCCTGGGAGACGATCTCGTGGAATCGCCCAAGCACGAAGTGGAAAAGGCGATGTGGGATTTCAGGTTCAACCTCCACATGCTTGCGCGTCGCGGCTTGTTTTTGTATCCAGCCGCTTCGATGGTTCGCCACACCGGTTACGATGAGCGCGCGATGAATCTGCCGAATGCAACGGGATGGGAAGACGTTGTCGCGCCGGCGCCGACCGGAGCTGCTATCCGGTGGCCGGCCGTGGCGGAGTATCCCGGCAGCGACGCACTCTGGCGTCGCGCAAAGAATGTGCCGAAGCGGACGCTGTTCTCCCGAATTCGCGATCGGATCTCACGCTGGTTCGGAGTCTGATATGGTGTCGAGCAGCGGATCAACCGGCGTTTGGCCGCGAGTCCGGTACACGAGTACGCACGTAGCGATTAGCCGGTACGCTTGGCGCATCGATCAAGCAACGCAGTCAGGGCGTGGCGGATGATAGCTGCCGAGTGATCTGAGGATTGCCAGCGTGTTCGCGCTCCGTCGAAATCGTTGCCAAAGTCTCGTCTTTGGCACGGTACCAGTCGGAATGAGCGCATTGCATCGCCGATTGATAACGAGTTACTCGCTGTGCGTACCGGTTCGGCGGCCTGGCGGAGTGTGCAGTCCAACCGGCGTTTAAGCGGCCAGTTCGCGGCTCGAAATGCTGCAGACCGCTTCAGTCACTACGCGGTTGCTCACGTCGGCATTTACCTCGTCGCCTCCCATCGATGCTCGACGAGGAAGTGTCCCTGTCCTTCCGCGTTCATTTTTCCGGTGCCGAAATAGTCGCCCGGTTCGACGTCGAGCGTCGCGGCGTGGATGACCCAGTCAGAGATGTCCCCTTCGACGGTCGAGAACAGGGTGATGCGATAGGCACCGGCCTCGAACGGGAATCGCGGCACGCGGCACCGAAACACACCGGCACCGCTGATCTCGTCGATTGATCCGCGCTGCGCTGTTGACGAGAGCTGCGCGAGTTGCTCGTCGAAGGGGCCGTGAATAATCATGTCGACGTGCACGTTGCGCAACATCGGCGATGCCGATCTATAGGCAATGGCGATTTCGATATCGTCGCCCGACCGGACGAGTCCGCTGCCGAGCGTCAGGTTCCGCACTGAGAATGATTCGAATCGCAGGAGGCCGCTTCCCTGACGGTCGGGGCGATCGACGAGCGGTACGTGCGAGAGCGTCTCGAGTGAATTCAGATATTGCTGTACGATCGCTGAGGCCGCACCGTCGCCGGTTACGCGGCCCTGCTCGAGCAGGATGCCACGGGCGCAGAGCGCAGTGATCGCCACCATGTTGTGGCTGACGAAGAGCACCGCACGCCCTTCCTGTCGCGCGACTTCGCCCATCTTGCCGAGGCATTTCTTCTGAAACGCGGCGTCGCCGACGGCGAGTACTTCATCAACGACGAGAATTTCTGGATCGAGATGCGCTGCGACGGCGAACGCGAGGCGAACATACATGCCGCTGCTGTAGCGTTTCACCGGCGTGTCGAGAAACCTCTCGATCTCGGCGAAGGCGACGATTTCATCGAAGCGCCGGTCGATCTCGGTACGACGCATGCCGAGGATCGTCCCGTTCAAATAAATGTTTTCGCGGCCAGTAAGTTCCGGATGAAAGCCGGTGCCGACTTCAAGCAGACTGCCGATTCGCCCGTACAGGCGAATCTCGCCTTCGGTGGGATAGGTGATGCGCGAGATCAATTTCAGCAGCGTCGATTTCCCGGCGCCATTCCGGCCAATGATACCGACGGTCTCGCCGCGCTTGATCTCGAACGAGACATCGCGTAGCGCCCAGAGCGTCGAGGACGTGTCACCGACGGCGGGCCGGAATTTCTCGATCAGCGCTTCGCGAATCGTCGTCGGGCCGGCGGTCGTCCCGATCTGGTACGACTTGCCGAGATCGTGAAAACCGATCGCCAGCGCCCCGGTATCAGATGACATCGGCCAACCGCCGTTCGAATTTCGCGAAGACGAGCGATCCTACCGTCAACGCGATCGCCGCTCCCGTCATCGCCCACACAACGCCGCCCGCACTCGGCGCCGCAGTGCCGAGCAATGACCAGCGAAAGCCGTCGAGCGTCGCGCTCAGTGGATTTAGCAGGAAGTACGGACGCAGCCGCTCCGGCACGGCCTGCACCGAGTAGGCGACCGGGCTCGCGTAGAGCAACAGCTGCACAAGAATCGGCAGCGCGTGCTGGAGATCGCGATATCTCACCGAGAGCGCCGCAGTCAGCGTCCCCATGCCAAGACCGAACGCGTGCAATAACAGGACCCAGAACGGCAGCGTGAGCACCGCAAGGCCTGGCGTGATACGATAGATCGCGAGAAGCACCGCGAGCGAGACGAGCCCCACTGCCAAATCGACCGCCGATGAAAGCAGCGTGGAAATCGGCAGAACGAGACGGGGAAAGTAGATCTTCGTGACGAGATTACTCTGCGCGAGTAGCGATCCGCTGGCGCGGGAGATCGTGTTCTGGAACGCGCTCCACGCTACGAAACCGGCGTAGGCGAAGATGAAATACGGGACGCCTTCGCTCGGAAGCTTTGCGACTTTTCCGAAGACCACCGTGAACAGGCCGCCGGCAATGAGCGGCTGCAGCACGACCCAGACCACGCCGAGGATCGTCTGCCGGTAGCGCAGCGTGACGTCACGACGTCCGAGCGCGACACAGAGGTCGCGAAACTGCCAGACCTCCCGAAGGTCGGGAAAGCGGCGGTCGCCGACGGGGCGGATGATGTGCAGGGCGGTTTGCACGTGGTCGGAAGGCGCGGAGAGGGGAGCGGGAGCGATCTCCGATGATACTACCAAACGAGCGGTCCGTGGGAAGTGCCGCCCACACCGGAAACGTCGTGCTTGGCTCTGACGGGGCCGGAGTGCATCTTGAGGCGTGCCGACAATCTCCGTCCTCGTGCCGTCCTGGCGCCGCCCGGACGCGCTGGAGCGGTGCCTGCGCGCCCTCGCGGCGCAGACCGTGGCGCCGCTCGAGATCGTCGTCGGCCTGCGCGACGACGATGCCGAGAGCGCCCGCTGCGTCGACCGGCTTCGGGACGCGCTCGCGGTCACGCTGCGTTGCGTCACGACGCGCGAACCAGGGGTCGTCGCCTCGATGAACACGGCGCTGGCCGCCTGTGTGGGCGACATCGTCGCACTGACCGACGACGACACCGAACCGCATCGCGACTGGCTCGCCCGCATCGACCGGGCATTCGACGATCCACGGGTCGGAGGCGTCGGCGGCCGCGACTGGCAGCTGAACGAGCGCGGTGATCGCGCCGAGGTCGGACGGGTGCAGTGGTTCGGACGCACGATCGGCAATCATCATTTGGGGGCGGGACCGGCGCGGAGTGTGGACATCCTCAAGGGCGCGAATGCGGCCTTTCGGCGACGTCTTCTCACGCCAATCGGCTTCGATACCCGACTCGGGGGCGGCGGTGCGCAGATGTTCTGGGAGCTCGCCGTCTGCCTGCCGATCCGTCGCGCGGGATGGACGCTGATCTATGATCCGGCGATCGCCGTCGAGCATCACATCGCTCCCCGCTTCGACGACGACCAGCGTCATCGTGGAGTCTTCTCGGCGGCACCACAATCCGATGCGGTACACAACGAGACGCTCGGACTGCTCGAGCACCTGCATGGCTTCGGTCGCATGATGTTTTTGCTCTGGGCCTTCCTTGTCGGCACACGAATCGAGCCGGGGTTCGCGCAGCTGCCGCGTCTCCTGCTCACCGGCGACCGCGACGCCGTCGAACGCTGGCGTGCAACCGTCGACGGTCGTCGTCGCGGCTACACGTCGTGGAAACGGGACGGCGTCGATCACGCGGTGACGCTGCCGCATCCACCAGCGTGACGGCTACGACGATGCGCGTTCTTGTGGCAATGCCGCTCGCGACGTCGCTCGGCGGTGGCGAGCTGATGCTTCGACAGCTGCTGCGTCACGGACGTCACGAGGGCGTGACGTGGCGCGTCGTCTATCTCCGCGACGGGCCGATGGTCGAGGAGACGCGGGCGCTCGGCATCGAGGCCGACGTCATCGACGCCGGACGATTTCGTGAAATGTTCAAGCGAGTACGCGCCGTGCGGCGCATCGCATCGCTGGCGCAGGAGTGGAGCGCCGATCTCATCCTCGGCTGGATGGTTGCCGGCCAACTCACGGCCGGCCCGGCCGGCGTGTTCGCCAGAATACCGGTGGTGTGGTATCAGGTTGGAACGCCGCGGCCCGACTGGCTCGACCGAGTGGCGACGGCGTTGCCGGCTCGTGGAATCCTCGTACTCTCGAAGGCAGGCGCGGCCGCACAGGCGCGTGTTTGGCCGCGACGGCCGCAGGCGCTTGTCTATCCGGGTGCATCGCTCGACGCATTCGATCCGTCGAAACTTCCGGCGCCGTCAGCGATGCGCGTCAGACTCGGCTTGCCATCGCGCGGCCCATTGGTCGGCATCGTTGCCCGGCTACAGCGATGGAAGGGTGTGCACGTCTTCATCGATGCCGTCGCGCAGGCGATGCAGCGGCATCCCGATCTTACGGCGGTGATCGTGGGCGGTGCGCACGAGACCGAGCGGGGCTACGGCGAAGAACTTGCGGCGCGCGCCCGGCAGATCGGCGTGGATTCGCGCATTCATTTCGCGGGATTCCAGCCGAACATCCCCGAATGGATGCAGGCGATGGACGTTGTCGTGCATGCATCCGATCGCGAGCCGTTCGGTATCGTTGTGATCGAGGCAATGGCGCTTGGAAAACCCGTCATTGCCGGCAGCGCCGGCGGGCCGGCGGAAATTATCACGGATGGGACAGATGGACTTCTCTCGCCGTTCGGCGATGCACCGGCGCTCGGACGTGCGATCTCGCGGTTGATCGACGATCCGGCACTCGCCAAACGTCTCGCGGCGGCGGCAACAGCGCGTGCCGCCGAGTTCGACGACCACCGCTATGCACAGCACGTCATCTCGTCATTGCGTAGTTTTCGCAACGACACTCTTCGATGACTGAGACCCTCCGACCGCTCATCAGCGTTGTCATTCCGACACGCGATCGCGCCGCGCTTCTGCGGCGCTGCCTCGACCGGCTCGCGCCGGGCGCCCAGCGGTTCGACTCCTCGCGCTACGAGGTGATTGTCAGCGACGACGCCGCGCCCGGCACCGCGGCTACAGCGCTCGCGACAACACATCCGTGGGTGCGTGTCGTATCCGGACCCCAGCGTGGCCCCGCGGCTAATCGGAATGGCGGCGCACGCGCCGCGCGCGGCGAGTGGATCGCTTTCACCGACGATGACACCGAGCCGTCTCCGCACTGGCTCGCAGCGTTTTCGACCGCGATAGTTCCCCAAACGAACGTCTATGAGGGAAGGACGATCTGTGAAGGCGGCTTCGGCTCGCCGCTCTTCCATGCCCCGGTGAATGAAGCTGGCGGCAAGCTCTGGTCCTGCAACTTTCTCGTTCAGGCGACGCTCTTCGCTTCGATCGGCGGCTTCGACGAAGCGTTCCGTTTTCCGCACATGGAAGACCAGGATCTTCGCGAGCGACTATCGTCGCGCGGCGAACCGATCGCCTTCGTCCGCGACGCCGTCGTGAACCATCCGCCGCGTCGTCAGCCGGACGGCGCGCGGTTGGGCGCATACCGCGAGGCCGAGGTTCGGTATTTGTACAAGCACGGCGCGCACCGTCCCGTGAAGCACGAGTTGCTCGAACGCATCGTGCGTTATCGCATCGGTGTGATTCGCTCGACGCCGAAATCTCTCGACAGTGTTCTCGCGCTCTGGTCGCTCGCGATGGAGTCGGCACACGTTCTCAGGCACATCGCGGAGTGGGAGCACCGCTCGGCGCTCGAGTTCCCGGCCAGGGGCGCGGCGTGAGAACGGTCACGCCATCGCCAGACTGGCCGGAGAGTTGGAAGCATGTGTACGAGTTTGATCGCGTGGAAGTCTTTGGCGATGCATCGAATCCCGGTCATACGCGGGCCTACCAAACGCGTGCGCGGCATCTTCTGGAAATGGCAGCCGCGGTGCTCAAGCCCGGTGACCGCGTGCTCGATCTTGCCGCCGCGCAAGGCAATTTCACGCTCTGGCTCGCCGAGCGTGGCTACGACGTGACGTGGAACGACCTGCGCGCCGATCTTGAGGGATACGTGCGTCTCAAATACGAACATGGCACGGTGCGGTATGCGTCCGGCAACGCGTTCGAACTCCGATTCAACGAACTCTTCGATCTCGTGATCGTCACCGAGATCATCGAGCACGTCGCACACCCCGATCAGTTTCTCGCACAAGTGGCATCGCTGACCCGTCCCGGAGGCTACGTACTGCTGTCGACGCCGAACGGCGGATACGCGCTCTCAGATCGTCCACGGTTCTCCGACACGCCGGATCCGTCGCAATATGAAGCGATGCAATTCCAGCCGGACGCCAGCGGTCACATCTTCCTCCTGCACGAGGACGAACTTGCGCCACTCGCCAAAGCAGCGGGCCTGACTGTGCGCGAAGTGCGGCTCTTTACGAACCCGCTGACGAACGGTCATCTCAAGATGGCACCACTCCACCGCATCGTGCCGTCCGCAGCGATCGACGCCGCGGAGGCGGCAACGCGTCGTCTGCCCCGCGCACTACAGCGCCGAATGCATACGGCGATGGCCGCGCTGCTGCGGCGCGACGACACAGCGCAATGACATTTTCCCTTTCATTTGTTGCTCACGACGTCCATCGCCGTGGCGGGATGGAACGCGCTGCGGCCGAGGTGCTGACACGCGTCGCGCGGCGCATTCCTGTCACCGTCATCGCGCGGCACTGCGAACTTCCCGGCGCGTTGGTGCGGTTTCTGCCAATTGAGGTTCCGGATCGGCCGGCGATCTACCGCACGTGGGCCTTCGCTCGTAAGGCACGCGCCGCGGAACGTGCGGCGGGGTGCACGATCAGCAATACGATCGGCGCGGCGGCGATCGACGCCGACGTCATTACGGCGCAGTTCTGCCACGCGGCGTTCACCACGCGCTTCGGCGGGATTCGCGGTGGCACCGGCGTGCGGGCGCTGTATCAGCGATTCGCGCAGTCGCGATTCGTTGCCGAAGAGCGGGTGGCGTACGGTTCGCGCCGGTTGCGGCAGGTGATTGCGGTGTCGGAGGGGACGTCGCGTGAGTTGCAGGAGTTCTATCGCGTACCGGCGGAGCGGATCACTGTCGTGCCGAACGGCGTCGATCGCGTGGTCTTTCAACCGGCGGCGGATGCTGTGGCGAAGCGCGCGTTGCGCGCATTGCTCGGACTTCCCGTCGATCGCTGCCTCGCGCTGTTCGTTGGAGGCGACTGGGACCGCAAAGGAGTGCGCGATGCGATCGTCGCGGTGGCCGGTCTTGCCGAGACGACTCTTGTCGTGCTCGGCCGCGGCGACGTCGAGCGATATCGCGCCTTCGCGGCGGCGAACGCCGCCGCCGATCACGTGATCTTTGCGCCACCGACGCCGACGCCGGAGCAATACTATGCCGCTGCGGATCTCTTTTTGTTCCCGTCGCGCTACGAGGCGTTCTCGCTCGTCACGCTCGAGGCGGCGGCGGCCGGATTGCCGATCGTCGCGCATCGCATCAACGGCACCGAGGAGCTTGTGCACGACGCCGTGAACGGATGGCTCGTTCCGCAGTCGGCGGACGCGTTGCGTGAGAAGGTGATGTTGCTGCGCGATGACCGCTCGCTGCGCGACCGCATGTCCGCCGAAGCGGTCGCGATCTCCGCTCGCTACGACTGGGACCGCATCGCCGACGAGCAGTTTGCCGTCCTCGCATCCGCTGCGGAGCGCCGCTAGCATGTGCGGGATCATTGGCGTCGTGCGCGACGGAGCTGGCGCTTCGAAGAACAGGCTCGTTACGGCGCGCGATCTGATGTGGCATCGCGGGCCTGACGATGCGGGAGTATGGGCGGGAGAACACGCGTGCGTCGGCGCGCGGCGGCTCTCGATCTTCGATCTCTCGAATGCGGGCCATCAGCCGATGGTCAGCAACGATCAACAGCGAGTGCTCGTCTTCAATGGCGCGATTTACAACTTCCAGGACCTCCGCCGCGAGCTGTCGGCGTACGTCGAGTTCACTTCGCACACCGACACGGAGGTCATTCTCCACGGCTATCGGCGGTGGGGGTTCGAAGGGCTGTTACAGCGCCTCGACGGGATGTTTGCCTTCGCGCTATGGGACGAAGAGAAACGGATGCTCTTCGCGGCCCGCGACCGCGCCGGCAAAAAGCCGTTCTATTTCCGGCATGACGGACGCTCCCTGCATTTCGCATCGACGCTCAATGCGCTACTCGCGCTCCTCCCCGGCGTTCCGCCGCTCGATCCACACGCGATCGACGCCTTTCTCGTCTATCAGACGGTGCCGGCGCCGCTCAGCGTGTTCAAGGGAATTCGCCAGCTGCTGCCCGCGCACGCACTGACCTTCTCGTCCGAGACTGGCGCGTTGACGGTCGAGCGCTACTGGACGCTGTCGTATGCGACGAAAACGACCGAGAGCGAACGCGAGATCGTCGATCATGTCGAAGCGCTGGCCCGCGCCGCGGTGAAGAAGCGGCTCGAGAGCGACGTGCCGGTCGGCGTCTTTCTGTCGGGCGGCGTCGATTCGTCACTGATCGCCGCCCTCGCGTCGCAGGAAAGCAGCGCGCCGATCGAAGCGATTACGCTCGGCTTCCATGAACCCGAGTTCGACGAACGGCGCTACGCCCGCGAGGTCGCGCAGAAGCTGGGGATGCGACTGCAGGAAGAGACGCTGCGCCCGGCGCTCGTCGCCGACTTGCCAGCGATAGTATGGCACTACGGACAGCCCCTTGCCGACGTGTCTATCGTCCCGAACTACTATCTCGCCCGCGCGGCGCGTCACCAGATGACGGTCGCCCTCAACGGCGACGGCGGCGACGAGCTCTTCGGCGGCTACGCGCGGCCGATGATCGCGCGCGTCGCGGTGCCGTATCGAGCGGTCCTGCCGTCCACGATGCGGAGCGCACTCGGACGCGCGCTCGGCCGGATCGACCAGGGCCCGATGCGGCGCTTTGCGCTGCTCGCACGCGCCGGTGCTGGCTCGGCTACCGACGCGTTTACGTATGATCGCGCCTTCCGCCCGTATCGCGCCGAGGCGTATCCCGACGAGTTCCTTCGTGCGCTGAAGAACGAGTCGCCGGACGCGCTGTATCGCTCGGTCTGGGAGTCTGCCGATGGCACCGATGACGTTGATCGCGCGCTCTACGGCGATTTCAGCACGTATCTTCCCGATCAATTACTCGTGAAGGCGGATAGCGCGTCGATGGCACACAGCCTCGAGGCGCGCTCGCCGCTCCTCGACCGCGCGCTCATCGAATACGCGGCGACGATTCCGACGTCGATTCGCCTGAAGCATTTCCAAACGAAGCACGTGCTCAAGGTGCTCGCTGCACGCTTCGTTCCGCCGTCGGTACTCGACCGTCGCAAGCGCGGCTTCGTCATGCCCGCCGCGCGCTGGCTGCGCGGCGAACTCGCGCCGTACGTGCGCGCCGCGCTCGACAATCGCACGTTCTTCGATCGCGGGTGGGTGCGGCCGGAGTTCGTGCGGCGGATTCTCGCCGAACACTTCAGCGGCGTGCACGACTGGGGCGCACAGATCTGGACGCTCCTCGTGCTCGAAGTCTGGGCGCGTCTCGTCGTCGATCACACGCTTGATCGCAATTCGCTGATGGATGAGTTTCTCCATAGACCGGAGCGTGCGCGTCGCGTCCCGATGCGAACGCTGCAGCTCGGCTTGGAATGGTTCCCCGAAAATCCGGGCGGTCTCAATCGCTTCTACTACGAGACGATGCGCCATCTCCCGGAGGTGGGCGTCCAAGTACACGGCCTCGTCGCCGGCACAAAAAAGGTCGCGCAGGACTCGCGTGGGATGATCGAAGGATTCACCCCGCACTCTGAAGCGCTGCTACCGCGCCTGCTCGCCGTTCGTCGTATCGGCGTTCCGCTCCTGCGCGGCGATCCGGGGCTGCTCGTCGTGTCGCACTTCGCGTTGTACACCGCGCCGCTGCTCGCCGCGCTCGCCGATCATCCGCTCGTCATCCACTTCCAGGGACCGTGGGGACTCGAAGGCGCCGCCGAACGCCAGTCAGGACTTACCGTACTCGCAAAAACCGCCGTCGAGCGCATGGTCTACCGGCGCGCGACGGCGTTCATCGTGCTCTCGACGCCGTTCGGTCGCATCCTCGAAAAGCAATTCGGCATCGCACCGGAGAAGATCCACGTCATACCGGGCGGTGTCGACGTCGCGCGCTTCAACATCGCCGAGTCGCGCACCGAGTGCCGCGCACGCCTCGGATGGCCGGCGGACCGCCCGATCGTGCTCGCCGTGCGACGTCTCACGCGGCGCATGGGGCTGGACGATCTTGTCGGCGCGGTCGCAAAGATCCGGGAGTCGGTGCCGAACGTCCTCGTCCTCATCGCCGGGCGCGGACCGATTGCTCCCGAACTCGAGAAGCAGATCCACGCGCTCGGTCTTGCGGACAATGTCCGGCTCCTTGGGTACGTCCCCGACGACGACCTGCCGTGCGCCTACCGCGCCGCCGATCTCACGATCGTGCCGACGATCGCGCTCGAAGGGTTCGGCCTGATCGTCGCCGAGTCGTTCGCGGCGGGGACTCCATGTCTCGTGACGCCGGTCGGCGGTCTGCCGGAAGCAGCGTCGGGATTGTCACCGTCGCTCGTGCTCGGTGGCACGGGCTCCGCGGCGATCGCCGCCGGTGTTACGGCGGCGCTCACCGGCGCCTTGCCGATGCCGACCGCCGCGGCCTGCCTCGACTTTGCGCGCCGAAACTACGACTGGTCGGTGATCGCCGAGCGCACGCGGCTCGTATACGAGGAAGCGATGCGATGACGACACACGACGAGCGACTCGATCGTGTGCTCTTCGTCGACCACGTCGGCGTGCTCGGCGGTGCCGAGCTTTCGCTGCTCGATGTCGTCACGGCGATGGGACCGCGCGCCGGCACAGTGTTGTTGGCGGACGGACCGTTCCGTGCCGTGCTCGAGGCACGCGGCGCGAGCGTGAATGTTGAAGAGATCGGCGCACTCAAGCGCGTGAAGAAGGACTCCAGTTTTCCCACGCCGGCAGCGCTCGCCGATGCGTTGGCGCTCGCGCGTCGCGTCGCGAGACGGGCCCGCGGCTACGGTGTCATCTGCGCGAACTCGCAGAAAGCATTTGTCGTCGCCTGTGCCGCCGGATTATTCGCTCGGCGACCAGTGGTGTGGTATCTCCGCGACATTCTCGCGCCGCCGCATTTCAGCCGCACGAACATCGTCGTCGTCGTTCGGCTGGCGAATCTGCGCGCCTCGCGTGTGATCGCGAACTCGCACGCGACAGCCCAGGCGTTCGTCGATGCCGGCGGCACGGCTGAGATCGTCCGCGTCGTCCACAACGGCATCGATGCCGCACCGTTCGACGCGGTGACGGATCGCGCCGCAGAAGCGCTTCGCGCGTCGCTCGGCATTCCCGCGGAGGCGTACGTGGTGGCGCTGTTCGGACGCTTTCATCCGTGGAAAGGACAGCAGGTGCTATTGCACGCGCTCGGCGAGTTGCCGGACGTGCACGCGCTGTTCGTCGGCGCCGCACTGTTCGGCGAAGAGGCGTTCGAATCGTCGCTTCACGAACAGGCGAAACGCATCGGCGGCGCGCGGCGCACTCACTTTCTCGGGTTTCGGCACGACGTGCCGGCGCTCATGCGCGCGGCCGACGTGGTAGTACATGCGTCGGTGCTCCCCGAACCGTTCGGGCGTGTCGTTGTCGAGGGAATGCTCGCGGGACGTCCGGTGATCGCGACGCGCGGCGGCGGCGTGACGGAAATCGCCGAGGACGGCGTCAACGCGCTGCTCGTGCCGCCGGATGATTCCACCGCGCTTGCCGCGGCCATTCAGCGGCTGCGCGACGATCCGGCACTGGCTCAGCGAGTCGCTGCCGCCGGTCAGGCGCATGCACGCGAGCGGTTCACGGTGACTTCGATGCGGCGAGGCGTCGAGGACGCCCTCGCGGGGCTCGGCCGCTGACATGAGTCAGCGGTCGTTACTTTCCGAGCCGATAGCCGCCGATGCCGAAGACGAGACGGAACGATGTGCCGACAGGGCCGACATCAGGGCCGCCGTAGACTTCGCGCCCCTGATATTTCCAGGTCGTGCGATTCGGCGAGAGGTTCGTCGAGAAACGAATGCCCAGGGTGAGACCGAGGTGGTCCTTCTGACTGCGCAGGAGGAGGTAGTCGAATCCGAGGCCCGGCTGCACGAGGATATACGAGCCTTTTATCGTGCTCGATTGCCCCGGACTGAGCACGACTTCGTCGAATGTCGGATTCGACGTCGACGACACGGTCGGTCCTCCATCACGGCTCTTGAGGGAGAGGCTGACCTGTCCCGCACCGATGCCGAGGTACGGATACAGCGTGAACTTCCACCCGTTGAAGATCGCGTAGCCAGCGGTCGCCATGAAATACGTCGTCTCGAGGCGGTTCGTCCGACCGCTCGGGCTCGCTTCTTCGCCGACGTCGGCGTACTGGAAATCGCCGCCGAGGAGGAGGCGGCCGATCGGACCGTAGCCGCCGAAGCCGTAGCCGACAGCGTCATTGGAGATCGCGTCGAAGCCGGTGGTCCGCGGTGGCGTCAGCAACTTCAAATCAGGGCGTTCAAATCGCACGTTGAGCTTGCTGACGTCGAACAGCATCGTACCGACGTTGCCATAGAACGCGCTGAACGGTGCGACACCGTCCTGGGCACGCGCGGTACCGGCGGTCGCGGCGACGAGTACGCCGCCCAGGGCAGCGGAGAGCGCAGCGGAACGCGCGGTAGCGAGTAGCGGTCGGCGAATCGGCGTACGGAACAGGCGCATTCGGTGCCTATGCGTGAGTGAAGCGAATGAGATCAGTGAACGGAATCTATTCGGAATGCGATGACTTCGGAGAGTGCGGCCGACGAAGCCGCGGCCAACCCAAGTGACGGGAATGGCGCATACTCTCCGAGGACTCCCGAGCCGGTTCGGCGTTACATGGATATATATAGGAGACAGTACTGTACTGATACTGTCGCATTACTGACATTTAGAAACTCGCGATTCCTCGCAACCGTAGTACACTGACACACCCTCACTATGATAGCCATCCTCCTGGAAAGCGCCCTCTTCATCGCCCTCGCGGCGTTGCTTGGCGCTCTTCTTTTCGCCGTGCTGCGTGAGTACACGCCGCTTGGCACCTACCTGCGGCAGGTCGCAAACCGCAGGCAGATCGAACGTGCGCTCGACCTCGACTGCCCGACGCACGGATATCACGACGAGCGCGAACTCGTCCGCCTTCCGGGAGGCGCTCCCATGTGCCCGGAATGCTATCAGGAGATCATGAATGGAAAGCTCCTTTAGAAATAACCTCGATTCCCTGATGCCGTCGTCATCGGGACTGAAACGCGGCCTGCAGATCGCCGTCGGGGTCGTCGCCGCGCTCATCATCATCCCGGCGAGCTTCACGTATATCAGCCCCGGACATATCGGCATCGTCATCCACCGCGCCGGCGGCGGCGTCGATAACGTGCCGCTCGGCCCGGGACTCCATTTCCGCAATCCGTTGCTGACGGCGATCGAGGAGTATCCGACCTTCATGCAAACGCTCGTGCTCACACGCGCCAAGACCGAAGGCTCGGTGGACAATGACGAGATCAACGTGAACTCGAAAGAGGGCCAGCCACTCGCCCTCGACGTCTCGATGAGCTTCGAGCTCAACCCGGCCAAGGTGCCGCAGCTCTATCAAACATTCCGCACGGACATCAGCACGATTCAGCACACCTACGTCAAGCAGGCGACGCGTCAGGCGCTGCAGGAAGTGCTCGGCGACGAAGCGATCGCCGACGTGATCGGGCCGAAGAAGGCTGAAGCGACGAATAAGACGCGGGCGCTGCTCGAGGGGCGGCTCGCGCCGTACGGCATCGTCGTGCGCCAGTTCACGATCAACGAACTGCGCGCGCCGCAGTCGGTGATCGACGCGATCAACCAGAAGAACGTGATGCAGCAGCAATCGCTGACGGCCCAGAACGAGTTGCAGAAGAACCAGTTCCAGGCGCAGGGCGATTCGATCAAGGCGTCCGGCCGTGCCAAGGCGATTACCGCCGAGGCGATGGCGCAGTCGCGGGCCAACGAATTGCTTGCGAAGAGCATTACGCCGGCGCTCGTCCAGTACGAGATCGCGAAGAAATGGGACGGCAAGCTGCCGACAATGACGGGCGGCGGTACGCCGCTCATCACCCTTCCGAAGCCGTAGACCGGCCTCGAGAACCCGCTAGTTTCTACTGCTATGACACTTGCCGCATTCGACGCGCTGCCAGACGACGCGCGCTGCTGGATTTTCGGCGCCTCGGCGCCGGTCGATGATATCGACGACCAGCGGCTACTCGCCGCGGTCGACGGATTTCTGCTGCAGTGGAAGGCGCACGGTGCGCCGCTCACGGCATCGCGCGACTGGCGGGATGAGCATTTTTTGGTGATCGCCGTCGACCAGAATCAGGAGGGGGCGTCGGGGTGTTCGATTGACGGACTCTTTCGCACGCTGAAGGGACTCGAGACGGTGATTGGTGCGTCGCTCATCGAGGGTGGGCTCGTGCATTTCCGCGATCCCATGGGCCTCGTACATGCCGTGCGGCGCGACGATTTCGTGCTGCTCGTGAAGCACGGCGAAGTGAACGCCGACACCCCGGTGTTCGACACGACGCTTGCGACGCTCGGCGACTATCGGACAAAGTTCGAGCGGCGCGCCAGGGACAGCTGGCACGCGGCGCTGCTGTAACGGGGTTTGTGCGTGGGTAAATGGAAACGGCCGCGCTTACCGCGCGGCCGTTTCCATTTCGCCGACAAGACGCACGCGGGCGTCGGTGATGATCGAGCGCACGCGGTCCTTGAGCGATGCGACATCAGCGAGCGTCAGCCCCTTCGTTTCGATCGGATCGAGGACTTCGACGCGGGCGCGGGCCTTCTGGAAGCGGAACGACCCTTTCGCCATCGCCCGGCGCGTGCCGGCGACGACGAGTGGGAGGATCGGCGCGCCGTTCTCGATCGCGAGGCGAAAGGCGCCGTCCTTGAAAGGGAGCAGGTTGCCGTCGCGCGAGCGCGTCCCTTCGGGGAAAATCATCACGCTCACTTTCTTGCTGAGCCGGTCACGGGCGCTGACGATCGCGTTCGCGGCGCTCACGCGTTTACCGCGTACGACGCAAATGTCGCCGGCCATCCGCATCATCCATCCCATGCACGGGATCTTGAACATCGACTCTTTCGAGAGCCACTTCATCTCCCACGGGAGACACGAAATGAGGAAGACGTCGGCGTACGACTCGTGATTGCTCACTACCACGTACGGTCGACGCGGGTCGGAAATCATCCGGCCGCCGATCTCGAACTTCCAGAGCGGATTGAGCCGTACGGTGGCCACCGCGATGAGCCGGAACATGCGCCCGGCCGCATAGCGGCCGGGGTCGAACGGCGCCGTGCACGCCCACACGAGCGCGACGACGGGCGTACCGACGATGACCAGTGTGACGGTCATCGTCCAGATCCACGCGTTGATCAACATCGTCATGGTATGAACTCAGCCTTCGACCGGATCCGTGAAGCCGTTGGTTTTGTGCGAGCCGTCGCAAAACGGCTTGCGCGCCGAGGCGCCGCAACGGCAGAGCGCGAGCCGCGGCTTTTCCGTGGAGAACGGAATCGGGCTGCCATTGTGATCGATGAGACTCACCTGATCGGCGTCCATGCCGAGCGAACCGTTCTTGTTAACCTTGATGACGACGGGCATTTCAGACCTTGAAGAAAAAAACGTGAGTGGAACGGAGGAACGAAAACTGTCAGGCGCGGACGTGATCGGGGAGCCAGTTCTTGATCTGCTTCTTGACGGCTTCGCCATTGGCCAGTTCGCCCGAGAGGCAGCGTTCGACGAGTCCGCCGAGTTCGGCGTCCGACGCGAAGCGCAGGCCGATGAGCTGCGAGAGACTCAGCGCGTCGATGCGCGCCGCGAGCGCCGGCGGCAGCACGTCCTTCAAGCGCAGCCGCATCTCGAGGCGGATGAGCCGGTTCTGCACGATGAGCGTTTGCGAGCGGGCGCGGAACGCCACGAGGAGCACGCCGAACGTGTAGATGATCATCCAGTGGTTGTAGTACGTCCGTTGCCGAAATGCGTGCACCGACGCGGCGATGACGCCGAGGAGGAGGATCATGAAGCCGGCGAAGTGCCACGACGGGTCGTAGCGGCGGTGCGTCGCGAAAGTCTGCGGCTGGTTTGAGGCCATGAGAGAGCTCCGTGCGGGGGGGGTGTTCGCTACGTCGGACGAATGTGGCGCATTTAGCACGCGGCGTCGATGGTCGCGTTCGCGTCACGGGCGTGGCGCTGGAGGCGGGCGACCATCGCGTTGAGTCCGGATTCGCGGGCGCTGAGGCCGAGTCCAGCCATCATTTGACTCACGAAATCCGGCGGAATCGCCAGCGTGACGGCCGGCGGCTGTTCGTTGATGGCAGTGAATGTGATCGAGAGAAAGGCGGCGATCGTCGGCGACTGCCGGACGTTCACGTCGGCGTAGAAATGCAGCAGGCCGTCGTGCACTTCCGGGAAGAGATCGACGCGTGTCTGGCACTCCGGCACGGTGAACGCGGTGCGATCGAGTGCGGCGAAGCGTTCGGGGAGCGGCTCGAGCTTTTTCGCGTAGGAGACGAGGGCCTGCATCTTTTCTTCGCGCGCCATCGTGCGGAAGCGGTCGAGGATTTTGGCGATCGCCGGTGGTGTGTCGGACATGGACGAAAGCTAGCGGGCTGTCCCGTCTTGACCAGATTTCATTGATCGATTAGTTAACAACTATGACTGAGGCACCCAGCGCCCGCGAGGCAATCCTCGACGCGGCCGAATCGCGCTTTGCTGCTCATGGCTTCGACGGAACCACGATCAAGCAGATCGCCGGCGTCGTTGGCGTGAATACCGCGCTGCTCTACTACTACTTCGCCGACAAGGAAGCGCTGTATGCGGCCGTCATTGCGCGGCTCATCGGGCGACTCAGCGGGGAGATGTCGCAGTCGATGGCCGCCGGCGCGTCGCCCGACGAGGCAATTCGAGCCTTCGTCGCGACACAAGGCGCCGTCTTTGCCGCGAATCCCCGGATGATAAAAATTGTCGGGCGCGAACTGATCGATCACGATGCGCGGCATGCCCAGGCGCCCATCCGGCAGTTCGCCGCGACGACGTTCGCTCGGCTTCACACGCTCGTGAGCGCCGGGCAGAAGGTCGGGCTTTTCCGCGGCGATATAGACGCGCGGTTCGCGGCGATCTCGATCGTCGCGCAAACCGCCTACTTCCATTTCGCGCGGCCGGCGGTCGAGATCCTCCTCGCCGGCGGCAAACCGCTGACAGCGGCGACGAAACATGCGTTCGCGGAACACGTCGCCGCGTTCTCTCTGGCGGCGCTTGCACCGGTCGCGAATCACGCATCCACAACGGCATCCTCCACGACGGCACCGTCGGCGAAGCGCCGCCGGCCGGCCAAACGTACCACCCGAGGCATCGCACCATGACACGTGCTCGATTGGCGACGGCCGCCATGCTCACGCTCTCTCTGACACTTGCCGCCTGCGCCCGCGCGACGGGCGACACGATCGAAGCGACCGGAACACTCGAAGTCGTCGAAATCGACGTCGCACCGACGATGCCGGCCCGCGTCGCCCGCGTACTCGTCGACGAAGGCGCCGTCGTGACGGCGGGCGACACGCTCGCCGTGCTCTCGATCGCCACACTCCCGGCCGATCTCGCGCAACGCGAAGCGCGCGCCGCCGCCGCGGGGGCGACGCTCGCCGAACTCGAGCACGGCGCGCGCCCCCCCGAGCTCCTTCGCGCCGAAGCGGACCTCGCCGGCGCCGAAGCGGAAGCCTCGCGGGCGGCGAAGGACGCCGAACGGCTGCGGCCGCTCGCCGCGTCGCAGATGGTGAGTGCGCAGAGCTATGACGCGGCACGCTCGCTCGCGCAGACGACGGCGGCGCGGCGCGATGCCGTGCGACAATCGCTCGCCCTGCTGCGCGAGGGAACGCGCGCCGAACGGATGCGCGCCGCGCGGGCCGACGCGGCGGGAGCGCGGGCCTCCGTCGAGGGCGCTCGGGCGACGGCGCGCGATCTGGTACTCGTTGCGCCGGTCGCCGGCACCATCACGAGCCGCGCGGCCCAGCCGAGCGAAGTGATCGGCACAGGACAGCCAGCGCTGACGATCTCCGAAACAAACCGGCAGACGGTGCGCGTCTTCGTCGGCCAGGGCGCACTCTCTCGGCTCAAGATCGGACAGACCGTGCGCGCGGTGCTCGACGCCTATCCGGATCGTACGTTCACCGGGAAGATCGTCGCGATCAGTCCGAAGGCGGAGTTCACGCCGCGCGTCGCGCTCACGGAAACGGAGCGCGCCGATCTGCTCTTCGCCGTCAAAGCGGAGTTCTCCGACTCAACCGGCATGCTCAAGGCCGGTATTCCGGTGACGGTGCGCATCGACGCGCCGGTACCGCCGGCGAAACCGTGACCGCGCCGCTCTCCGCTTCAGCACCGCTCGGCGACGCCGTCGTCACGACGGCGTTGCGTAAAACGTTCGGCGAACTCGTCGCCGTCGACCATCTCGATCTCGTGATTCGGCGCGGCGAAGTCTTCGGTCTGCTCGGCCCCAACGGTTCGGGCAAGACCACCACGATCCGCATGCTCTGCGGTCTCGTCACGCCGACGAGTGGCCGCGCAACGGTCGTCGGCTTTGACGCCGAATCGCAGGCGGAGATCGTCCGCACGAAGATCGGCTACATGTCGCAGCGATACGGGCTCTACGACGACCTCACGGTCGCCGAGAACCTCCGCTTCTACGCGACGGTGTACGGACTGCACGGCGATGCGCGCAAAACGCGGCTCACGGCTCACATCGAAGCACTAGGGCTCGCCGAACGGCAGAACCAGCTCGCGGGGACGCTCTCGGGCGGATGGAAACAGCGGCTCGCCCTAGCCTGCGCCACGGCGCACGAACCGGAAATGCTTTTCCTCGATGAACCGACGGCCGGCGTCGATCCAGCGGCGCGGCGCGCATTCTGGAAATCGATCTACGTCCTCGCCGAACACGGAACGACGATTCTCGTCACGACGCACTACATGGACGAGGCCGAACGCTGTCAGCGGCTCGCCTTTCTCTCGCGCGGTCATTTGATCGGGGTCGGCACGGTGGCCGAGATTACGAAGCAATTCAATCAACCGACGATCGAAGACGTCTTCATCGAACTTCAACGGCGCGATGAAGGGGCGGTGGCGTGACGCGCTGGAACCGTCTCCGTAACGCGCGCTTCTGGCCGATGCTTTGGAAGGAGTTCGTCCAGATGCGGCGCGACCGGATCACGCTCGGCATGATCCTCGGACTTCCCGCGGTGCAGCTGCTACTGTTCGGCTACGCGATCCAGACGGACGTGCGGCACTTAAAGACGCTTGTGCTCGACGAATCACGGACGATCGAGAGCCGCGCACTCGTGACGACGCTCGCGAACACGGGGAACTTCGACATCATCGGCCACGTGGCGACGCGTGCCGCACTGACCGCAGCGATCGACGCCGGTCAGGCGAACGCCGGCCTTGTGATTCCGCCGGATTACGAACGTGACATTAAGCATGGTCGTACTGCGACGGCGCAGATGCTCGTCGATGCGGCCGATCCGCAGTCGTCGGCGGCGGCAATCGCCGGCGCGCAACTTGCGGCGCAGGCGCGAGCGACGGCGATCATCGCCGAGCGTCTTAACGTTGCGTTGCCACTGGAAATGCGAGTGCGCCCGCTCTACAACCCGGCGCAGCGGAGCGCCGTGTTCATCGTGCCGGGCGTGATCGGGGTCCTGCTCACGATCACGCTGACAATCATCACGAGCACGGCGATCGTCCGCGAGCGCGAGCGCGGGACGCTCGAACAGCTGATCGTCACGCCGATCGGCAAGGCGAGTCTGATGCTGGGGAAGATCGTGCCATTCGTCGTCGTCGGTTACGTGCAGATGACGGTGATCATGGCCCTTGGCAAGCTCGTCTTTCACATCCCGATCGTCGGTAGTCTACCGCTGCTCTATCTGCTCACCGTTCCGTTCATCGTCGCAAGCCTTGGCGTCGGGCTGCTGGTGTCGACGGTGGCGCGGAGTCAGGCGCAGGCGATGCAGCTCAGCTTTTTCTTCATGCTGCCGAACATCCTGCTCTCCGGCTACATCTTTCCGCGCATGGCGATGCCGCTTCCGGCGCAGTGGCTCGGCCTGCTGCTTCCGCTCACGTATTACCTGAATGTGTTACGCGGAATTCTGCTCAAGGGAGTCGGCATCGCCGAGCTGTGGCGGCCGACCCTGGCGCTCGTCGGTTTCGCGGTGGTGTTGTTCACGATCAGTGTGCGACGCTTTTCGAAGACGATCGAGTAATGTCTGTGATGCCCGAACAGGACGCGGGCGTCGCGATCGTTCTTGCATTGACCGGCAGAATGAAATAATCGGTGTCGCCGAGCGGTTCAAAGCCGTCGGGAACATGAATGCCGATCAGTCGGAACATCACCGCCGCCGTGATGCCGTCGGCGGCGAGCACCGCAACGAATTTCGCGCGGGCGCACGGATCCCGGAGTTCGACGAGCGTTTGCACGATGCTGACCGTGACCTCCGGCGTGAATGCGCGCCCCGGCAATCCTGCGCGCTGCGCCCAATCCACAGTATTCCACGTTGTATTAATCGTCGCGACCCGCATTCCCGGCATGAGGCCACGACCGGTCAGCGGCCGAGCGACGCCAGGCGGCGTCACGGTCGAGGAGTCCGACGAGCGTCACGAGAAATCCGCACATCAGGAAAGAACCGATATGTCGGAGTTCCACGTACACGAGCAGATAGAACCCGATCGGTGCGGCGGCAAGTGCGAGGAGCGGCCAGCGGAGCGGGTCATGAGCGCAAGAAGCGCGCTCGCGAGCGCAACGATGGCGAATATCGGGGCCAGGTCCGCCAGGCCGTCGCGCTCGTGCAGGACGTTGCTTTTGAAGGCACGCCAGGTCTCCGACGGATCGACGTAGGACTAGGTGTCGCGGCACCAGAGACTCGGATCGTACCACAGTGGAAACGTGGCTGTCCGCCATCGGTCCGGAAGCGTACAGGTGAGCGGTCGGTCGAGCACGACGGGGTTCATCATCACCGCCGCCACTCGGGCGATCGGGAGGTTCGTGCCCTTCGGCGCGCACAGCGTCCAGACGTACGGCGCCGCATTGACGTACCAGAGCTGATTGAGCCGTCCCGTTTCGCCGAATGTCACGCGTTCTGTATGCGCACGTACGGGAACGATGAGCACGAGCGTCAACACGGCGAACGACGCGCCAGCTGCGGTCGGTCCTTCCCACCTGTCGCGGCGTCTCCAAGCGATGACGAACGCAATGCCGAGGATCACCGCACCGACGGGAAAGAGAATCGCCTTCCACCAGTACCCGACGGCGAGGACAACACCGAATCGCACCCATTGTGCGGTCGCGGCGCGCGCCGTCGCCAGGTGCATCAGTTCGGCGGCGGCCCAGAAGACAATGAGCGCCACGCCCATATCCGGCGTGGCGTTACAAAGGCCGATCGCTTTGAGGACGAGCAGGAGGTACGCAGACCGCCACGGTCTGTACCCAGACTGATTGGCGTTGATAGCCGGGACTGTACGAGAGGATCCCGCGCACGAGCCGATCGAACGAAATCGTCGTACCCAAGTACGTCAGGAAAACGATGCCCCGAACGAGCGGGTACATCGCGTCGGCGTCCGGACGGAAGAGCTTGAGCGCGGCGCGAAGGGTCAGCGGATACAACGGACTCCAGTAGCCGTTGACTACGGCGCTGACGCCTTGATTAGGCACGGCGCGCGCGAGGTCGTAATAACTGATGCCGTCATAGTCGAGGTTCCATTGCCTGAAAAACCACGCGTCGAGTGCGCCGAGACCGAAGGTCACGACAAGAGCGATACGTCGCACGCGGCCCGGGAGGCGGGGATCGTTCATCGTGCGGGCCGCAAGTCGTAGACGGTCCACATCGAGTCTTGGTACGCCACCGGCAATGCGAGCGGGTGCGAGGCCCGGCGACTGCGCTCGAAGACCGCGAAGGTTGCGCCGTCGAGAACGATCGCTTCGAGGGCGGCGGCATTCAGTGTGTCATACGCCGACGCGTCAAATGTGTGTCGACCGGTAATGCGAACGCCGACAGCGAGGAATCGGCGGTGGGCTTCGCCGTACACCGCGGCGTCGTAGGCGAGTTGATTGATGTCGCCGATTTGGATATACACGCCGCGCCCGGTCGCGAGACGGAAAGTGCCGAACCGGTCATCGAGAGGCGGGAGGAGCACCAGCGCGCGCGGCGGAAGTTCGCGAGCAGCCCACTCGGTGACGAGACGGGTCGCAGCGGGTGGCGCGGCGAGCTGGGCGCTCACGGCGATCTCCGCGACTGGCGTTGGACGAACGCGCTGAATGGAACCTCGAAGCATCAGTGCGGCAACAAATGTCGCGACGCCGGCGAGCAGTGTACCGATGACAGCCGTGTGCGCGACCGGCGCGACCGGCGCGACCGGCGCGGGAGCGGGACGCGAAAAAAGTTCCAGAGCAAGCGTGACCGACGCGAGTGCTAGCACTGCCGCACGAATCACGTCGACGCGAGCCGCATCGAATGGTGCGATGTGGAGGACGCCCCAGCCTTGGCCGAGCACTTCGGCAATCCCCACCACCGCGAGCAGTGCCACGATCACAGAGTGCACCGTCGAGCGCCGGCCGTGCACGAGGATAATCCCGAGCGCGATAGCAATGGCCGCAACCCCTTCGCCGATGTCGAGGTTCTTGTGGAGGGCGCCGATCGCAAGTAGGGCGCCAATCGCAACTCGTCGTCCACGTGCTTCCGGCAACGCCGCCACGATCCACGAGGTGACGGCCGCCGCGACGCCCGCGAACGCGATCGGTTTCACGAATACACTGGCGCGAAACAGGAACATCAGATCGAGCGCCGGATAACTAACTGTGTAGAGGTTTGCGGCGTACACGAACATCAGCGCGACGAACCATCCTGTCAGCACGAGCACGGCCCGGCGCGATCGTTCGCCGAGGTACGTTCCCCACAGCGACAGTGCGACAAGCTGCAGTACGAACCAGCCATAGTTCTCGCGCCAGTGATCCTGCGGGAACGCGTGCCACGAGTAGAGACGGAACTCTTCGGCAAACGAAATCGCCGAACCAGTGCCGATCGCGAAGTTCGCCGGAGCACCGCGGAGCACAAAGATCACATTCGGCAGCGCACAGAGTACCGCGCCCGCGAACCAGCGCAACAGATCCCGCGTGGACATTCCGCGGCGATCGAAGAGCATCAGAATGCCGATAGCCGACGCCGCGATCAGGCCGATGCCCGGATGAATGTTGAACGCCAGCGACGCGAGGAGCAGTCCCGGCCCGCGGCGGCCGCGCACGGCGAGCGCGAGCGCGGCAATGGCAATCGGCTTGACGAGCGTCGACGTGATGAAAGTCGTCGGTGGAAGCAGCGTCCAGTGCAGCGTCCCGCGATACGGATTCGACGCCGCGATCAGTGCCGTAGCAACCGACGCGACCACGACATTTTCGGCGATGCCGTCGGCGAGAAACCAAATCGCGATCAGCAGCGCGATCAGCGAGCCGATGAGTAGCGCGTACCACCAGGCATCGATGTTGGCGCCGTGGGCATACAGCGAGCCGGCGAGCCGATAGAGAAAGAACGGGCCACGAAGTCCGCTCGAGATCACCAGGTCCGATGCCGGATACAGCGTGCTGTCTGCCATCGCTCGCGCGATCGGCAGCGCAAGATGCTCGTCCGAGACCTGCGGCAGCGGCGTGAAGAACGCGAGAAAACCCGTGCCGAGAACGGCGTTGGCGATCGCGATGAGCCAGCGGCGCATTGACGATGCGTCGTTCATCGCAACGCGCCCATGAGTCGCGCCCACAGCTTCACCAGCGACCGGCGCGGAAGTATGCGCGCCATAATGGCCATCACTTTTGTTCGCGCGCCGACGAGAACCGTCGTCGATCGTTTCGCGTCGATCGCCGCGACGATGATGCGCGCCACGTCGTGCGGAGCCATCAGTTTTTCACCCTCGACGCGCCTGACGCCGGCGCTGCTCTGGAATGCCGTGTCGGTCCCGCCGGGACAGATCGTGATCACGTTGATCGCCGGATTCGCGGCGTACTCCTCGGCCGCAGCCTCGGAGTAGTTGAGCACGAACGCCTTCGACGCCGAGTACGCGGCCATATTCGGCAACGGCTGCAACGCGGCGGATGAGGCGACATTCACCAGCGTTCCTCCCGAGGTCTGTCCAGCAAATCGGCGAAGCGCGGCCGTCGAGAACTCGGCCAGCGCGACAACGTTGACGTCGAGCAGCGTTCGCTCGAGTTCGACGGCGATGGAGCCCACGGTGCCGCGCGCCCCGAGGCCCGCGCAGTTCACAAATCCACGCATTGGGAGCTGCTCGAACTCGATCATCGCGCGTACGCGCGCACGGCCGTCCGCTGAGGCGAGATCGGTTTCGGCGATTCGCAGTTCGGGGCACTCGTGTGCGAGCGCCGACAGTCCCGCCCCATCACGATCGAACGCGGTGACCGTGAGACCGCGCGTGTGGAGTTGCACGCAGAGCGCACGTCCGATGCCGCTCGCACCCCCGGTGACCATCCAGCGCTCGTCACGCGACGGTGTGGTAGCGCGGGCGAGCTCGATCAGCCCCGTACGGAGCGGCGTCGTAGCGCGAAATCCAAGTGAGTCGAGCCGCCCATTGCTGGCGCACAATACATCGGAACACAGATTCTGCGCGGCGAGGGGAAGAAAGCGTCGGAGCGCGCGCGCGACCCAGAGGAGAGGTGCAGGGATCGAGACCGCACCGGCGGTGCGGCCGGTCACCGCGCCCATGAGACGGAGCAGTTCGCCAAGCGACCGCGGAGTACCATCGGATGCAAATGCAGTTTTGCCGAGCGCTGCGTCCTTCGTTGCCGCAAGTGCGAGCGCCTCAGCGAGATCCCGCACGTGGATGACGCTTACGCGGCCGGGAAAGTTGACGCGCGCCGCTGTCCCTCCCCCGCGCACCATGTCGAGTAGTACGCGCAGGTGGCTGTCGGAGCGCATCGCTGGTCCGTACACCCAGGTGGGACGCACGATCGTAAACGGAAGTCCTGATGCGGTGACGAGCCGCTCGCACGCGAGTTTGCCCTCGCCGTACCGTGTCAACGGGTGAGGCGGCGCATCGTCGTCGAGCGGCGAGGTGCAGGGATCGTCGGGACGCCGATCAACGGCGCCGATCGAACTTACGAAGACGAGTCGTTGCGGCGGACGGATCCGTAAGGCGGCAATCAGGAGTTCCGTGGCACGCACGTTGTTGCGAACGCCGGCATCACCGCCCGTTACCGACGCATTCGCCGCCAAGTGGAAAACCACCGCTCGCTCGCCGCATGCCTCGGCAATCGCCTCGGCACTCGCCTCGGCGAGATCGAGGGTATGTGTTTCGACGCGCGGCCGGATGTCGTCCGGAAGTTTTGACGGATCGCGAACGATGACAACGACATGAACAGGCGCATCGTCCAGCCCGCGGGCGAGCAGGCGGCGGACCAGCTCACGTCCGATAAATCCAGAGGCGCCGGTGACGACGGTGCGGATCATTCTGCGGTCGCGTGCAGTTCAGCGCACGCCGGTTTGGATGCCAGGGCGCCCCACCAAGACGCGACGAGCGCGACGGGAAGGAAGAGCGGGCCGATCGCCGCGATGATTCGGGTCCGCGCCGGGTGCGCGCCGGCATCGGCGCGCTGTCCCTTCTTCGCGCGATTGTAATAGTAGTTGTGCGATCCGGATAGTCGATTGAGCAACGTCTGGTAGAAGCCGAACACTTCATACTCCTCGCTCCACCAGTGCGGTGTGGGACGGCGGAAGCCGGCACGCTCAAGGGCGGCCGCGAGTCCTTCCAGGGTGAAGTGCGTGACGTGATGCGGGATGTCGAGATAGCACCACCGATTGTCGCCAAAGTCCGCCTGCAGCGCATCGAGGTTCGGCACGCACACGTACAGCACGCCGCCCAGACGAAGTAGCCGTCGCGCCAGCGCCAGCGTCGCCGCCGGAACCGGCACGTGTTCGAGCGAGTGCCACATGGTCATCGCGTCGAGCGATCCATCCGCAATCGCCGCCCGCTCAACCGTGGCTTCATCAAAGGGCGCTGCGACGAAGCGCACTCCGTTCGCGGTCGCCGCAAAACGCTCGTTGGCCGGATTCGGTTCGAATACGATCACGTCGCAGCCCGACGCTGCGAGTGCGTTCGCGAATGCGCAGGCACCACCACCAACGTCGGCGACGAGCGGACGACGATCACGTGGGAGTACCGCGCGCACTCGCCGGACCCGCTCGTCGATGAATCGCGACAGCAGAGACTGCTGCCAGGCCGACATCGTCTGAGCGGCGACATCAGGACTGATCCGGCGTTCATCGTCGCGCGGTGGCGGCACCGTGCGGGCGACGGCGCAGGATATGCACAGGACGCTGCCGTACTCTCCGAATGCGGCGAGATCCTCCGTCGTATGCAGCCGGAGCCGTGCCTGACGATCGCCGCTCGCGCCGCACAGCGGACACGGGGCATCGCCGGTTTCCGGCGACGATCGGCGGTACTCCCAGACCTCGGCGTTTCGATTCGACCGCGAGAAGGCACCGAGGACGAAGCCGAACCAGCCTAGGCGTTCGACGAGTCGGCGCATTGCGAAGTCCAAGCGCTCGGCGCTGATCTCGGGGGGCGCGGCGAACACTTTTCCAAGTGCGACTCGCGTGATGCTCAGTCGCGCTTGGCGCGCGCGAACGAGGAGGTCCCGCATTGCCGTGTATCCAGTCGCACGGTTTCGCAAAAGGGCGAGTCGAGGGGCATCGCTCGACCGAACGAGCGCGCACGCGTCGAGGCCGCCGAAGGTGCCGACGACGATGTCGGCCCGCTCGGAGGCCGTGTGCAGCGCGGCCGCTGATGCGGCATCGATAGTGAATGCGCCGACACACAGCAGAAACGCACCGTCTCCAAGCGGCGCGCGCAGGGAGTCGCGCCACGTCGCCGACAGGCTGTCAGCGGAAGCGGGCACGACCGTCTGCCATGCATTGATCCGCCTCCTCTTTCTCATCATCAGTCTGTGGCCGCTCCGCCAAGTGCGGCGAGCAGTGCGGCAAGCATCGCGTCGACAAGCGTGACGACACGCGCGCGATTTGACTCGAGTGCGTGGTCCCAGCGTCTCGCGGTCGCGTCCGGCACGTTGTGCGGTGCCGTGTGATCGCCACGCGCGTAGAGCGCGAAAGCGGCAAGCGGCATGCGGCGAATCTCCAATCTCTCGCACCGAATGATGAACGCGTGCGTCGCGGCCTCGTACTCGACGTCCACACCGCGAGCGACGCGATCGAGCAGCGCCTCCAGCGCCGCGCCGGGCGCGCGCTGCTTGCGGAATTTCACCTCCTGAATGACGAGGTGACGCACAGCAAATGCCCGCGGTTGGATCGATTCGCGTTCGTGATAGAGAGGCGCGTCGTTCATTTCGTTAGCACCACGGCCAGGTTCCACGACAGCCAGCGAACGCCGGGAAGCCGCAACAACAGGGCGTCGAGCGCCGCGAGCGGCGCGTACCAAGACCGCACGCCGTCGTAATCGTTGATGACTTTCTTCCAGTACCGTTCTTCGTTCGGATGGATCTGGTCGATGAAGTAGTACTTGAGAAAGACGGCGAGCGTCCCAAGCCAGAAGAAGCGCGCCTTCACGTCACCAAACAGCGCGCACATCAACCGCAGATCGGAGGTACCGAGCGGATGTTCGTCGATCGAGCGCACCTGTCCAGCCATTCGACGGTACACGTTGATCACCGGGTTGTATTGCACGGGGTCCCAGAACGCGCCGCGTCCGCCGGGCTTGAGCACGCGATGCACTTCGCGAAGGCACGCCGAGGTGTCGACGTGATGCAGCACGTTCGCGCCATAAACGATGTCGACACTGGCGTCCGGCAGCGACAGCCGGGCTCCGTCCATTTGTACCGTTTCGACCGACGTCCCGTGCAACGCCGCGACCCGACGTACGAGCCTCAGCATGCCGCCACTGAGGTCGGTCGAAACGACCAGCGCACCCTGCGTTGCGAACCAGACCGACGCTTCGCCGAGTCCGGCGCCGAGCTCGAGCACGGTCAGGCCGCGCACGCTACCGAGCGTCGCGGCGATGAAGCGGTTCTCCGGGCACGACGGCAGCGCGAACGACTCGGCGACGAGCACGGTAGCCGGATCGACGCTCTCGGCCCACCGGTCGTGGAATTCTTCTTCGCGATCAAGCGTCTCGTGTGGCGCGGCGGGCGATGTCGTCATCCGTTCAGCACCGGCAGCGCCCGTCGTGTGACGTCGGCCTGACGAGACACCGTTTCAAGCAGCGCGGCCGCGCGCGCATGATCGACGGGATGCGCCGCGTTGATCTCGCCGATAATCTCAAGCAGCCGTTCGCTCGTAAGCGGCCACGGTTTGGCGCGCTTCGAGCGGCTGAAGAATACGCCGGCGCGCTCGAGCGTCGTCATCGGATAGTGCGCGGTGATCGAAATTTCGGGAAAGCTGCCGTACATGCAACCCGGGCAACGTTTCGTGATCGGATGTACCTCGCGATGGAGGACGCCGTCGCGATACCACTTGGTGAAATCCGGATGCCACGTCGGATAGCTGTTCTCGAGGATGTGATCGCAGCACACCTCGAGGTCGCCGTTCGGACGGATCGCGAAGTACAGTTCGGGACTATCGCAGCGTTCGTCGTTACGCCGCCGCCACCGGATCCCTTCGCCGCGAATGAACCGGCGAACATCCTCGAGATACTCGGCCGAGTCGTACAGGTGATGGCCCTGCTTCTTGAGATCCACGCACTCCGCGAGCACTTCATCGAGCAGAGGATACATCGCTGTCGGGAACACCATCTCACGGTCGTAACTGCGGAAATTGAACGCCTCAGCGGGATCCGCGATGTGCGCCGGCACCAGCGAGACGTGCCAGCCAATGCGCGTCGCAAACCGGATGATGTTCGGGATCTCGAGCAGATTCTGTGGGGAGAGCACGGTACCGAATGCGGCGAAGCTGTTCTTTGCCGGATAGATCTGCGTGACGCGAGCGATCGTGTCGATCGCTCGGCGCCAGCTTCGGTCGTGTGAACCGTTGAGAAAGTCCTGTTTCTCCCCGAGCAGCGAGTCGAGCGAAATGGAAATGTCGCGGGCGCCGTTCGCTACGGCATCCTTGAGCTGCGCTTCGGTCGCGAGTCCGTTCGTCTGCGTGCGAACGTGAATGCCGCGGCGCGTGAAGGCGCCGATGATCTCCGGGAGATCTTTCCGAACGAACGGCTCTCCGCCCGTGAGCAGCACGATGCCCGTGCCGAGTGACGCGAGATTTTCCGCCATTCGCTCGACCTGCTCCAGCGTGACTTCCTGCACGTCGGCGTTGGCGTAGATAATGTTGCACTGCTTGCACGTGAGATTGCATCGGGCGGTGACGTAGAACTGCACGTACACGGGACGCCGGCGCGTCAGGAGGCCGCGCGCGATGTTGAACGACGTTTTGAGCGGGAACATCAGTCCTCGTTGCCGTCGAAGCCGATGCGCTCGCGCACGAGATACAGCGGGCGAGCCTTCACCTGTCCGTAGATGCGGGCGATATACTCGCCCATGATACCGAGCGACACGAGCTGCACCCCGCCAAGAAAAAGGACGGCGATCAACAGCGTCGCCCAACCGGGAACGACGGCGGCGGTCATCAGGCGGAGGAAGAATGCATACAGCACGCCGATGACGGCGACGCCGGAGGCGAAAAATCCGAGATATGTGGCGAGACGCAGCGGTTGGGCCGAAAACGAGAAAATTCCATCGAGCGCAAAACGGAGCATTTTTCGGAACGGGTATTTCGTTTCGCCTGCTGCGCGTGGCGCCCGGTCGTACGGCACTGCGACTTGTCGGAAGCCGACCCAGCTGACCATCCCGCGCAGAAAGCGGTCGCGCTCCGGCATCGCCAGCAGTGCGTCGATCACCGAGCGGTCGAGCAGGCGGAAGTCGCCGGCGTCGTACGGGATCTCCGTGTCGGAGAGCCGGCGCATCAGGCGGTAGAAGAGGTGAGCCGTGGCGATTTTGAAGCCGGTTTCTCCGTCTCGCTGACGGCGCACGCCGTAGGCGACATCATACCCATCTCGCCATTTGGCGACGAATTCCGCGAGGACTTCCGGCGGATCCTGCAGGTCCGCATCGATCACGGCTACAGCATCACCCGATGCGTGTTCGAGGCCGGCACTGAGGGCAATCTGATGTCCGAAGTTCCGCGAGAGCGCAATCACACGCACATCGCGGGCCTGTTCCGCGATTGTCGTGAGCATTGTCAGTGTCATATCCCGGCTCCCGTCATCGACGAAGAGGAACTCGGCTCGAACGCCGTGTATGTCGCCGACGGCGGCCACGAGGCGCCGGTACGTTTCCGCGATGACGGCCTCTTCATCGAAGCAGGGGACGACGACCGACAGCACAACGTCACGGCTTCGCGGGCGCATCATATGACTACCGAGGTGACATGGGAGAGCGCCGTCGTCGGACGCGCCAGTTCGATCTTCGCGTCTTCGAGACGCGCGTAGATCGTCAGCAGGATACGCTGCCGCACGTCGAACGCTTTCGGAATGTCGGGATCGGGAATGATCATCGATGTCTCGACATCGAAGCCGAGCGGGCCCGTGCCGATGAGATGGGTCCGTTGCAGCGTCGCATGGGCTTCGTCGGCAATCGTCGCGGCGATGATCTCAGGAACCCGTCCGATATCGGCGGCCGACGTACCGGGCGCGATCGAGATGGTAAACACCATCCGGCGCCCTTCGCGGCGCGTGAGGTTGCGGATGCGGCTCTTGAGCAGGTCGGTGTTGCCAAAGATCACCTGCTCGCCATTTACGCTCTTCACGCGCGTCGTCTTGAGGCCGACGTGGTCCACCGTCCCCTCGAACGAATCGACAGCGATCGTATCGCCGACGACGAACGGCTTGTCGATGATGATCGACAGCGCGGCAAACAGATCGCCGAGGATGTTCTGCAGCGCGAGCGCGATCGCGATGCCGCCGACGCCGAGGCCGGCGATTAACGTCTTGATGTCGAAGCCGAGATTTTCGAGACCGACGAGCAGAAGCGCGAAGAAGACGATCGTCTTCGCGGCGATGCTCAGCGCTTGCAGGGTCGTCCGGTCGACGTCGCCGCGCTTCGAGACGTGGTTGTCGATCCAGAAGCCGATCAGCAGGTTGGCCGAGCGGAATCCCTGGAGAATGGCGATGACGATGGCGATACGCTTGAAATTGCGGTCGACCGGCGGTTCGAAGGCGAGCCAAACCTCGGCGATGCACAGCGCGAGAATCGTGACATAGGTTTTGCGGATGCTGCGAAGGAGCACGACGAACGCATCGTCGGCGAGCGTCTCGGTGCGGGCGGCGACGACTTCGAGGCGCTTGGCGATGACACCGCGCATGACCGACACGGCGACGGTGGCGAGAAAGACGCCGCCGAGCGCGATCGCCCAGTCGTGGAGTGTATTGCCGAGAATGATGTCGTTCATCCGGATATAAGGATCATTGGTGAGGGGCTCCGGCGTTAGACATCGGAAACCTCTTGTGCCGCGTATGTATAATACGATGGGAAACCTACGGAGCCGAGCATGCTGATTCGCCACAAAGACGACCTGAAGTCATCGGAACTCACGCCCGAGTCGCTATATGTCGACCGGCGCGCCTTTCTGGCCGCAGCCGGCATCGTCGGCGTCGGCGCGCTGGCGGGCCTCGCGCCGCGCGCCTGGGCGGCGGGGACCGCCGGTACGGCCGGCGCGCAGGAGCCGCAGGCTGTCGGCAAGCCGTTCGGCCTCCAGCCGAACGACAAGCCGACGCCGTACACCGACGTGACGACGTACAATAATTTTTATGAGTTCGGCACCGGGAAGGGCGATCCGGTCGAGCAGGCCAAAGGCTTCAAGCCGCGTCCGTGGACGGTGCAGGTCGATGGAATGGTCGCCAAACCAGCGACGTATCAGCTCGACGACTTCCTGAAGCCGTCGGTCGTCGAAGATCGCATCTATCGGCACCGCTGCGTCGAGGCGTGGTCGATGGTGATTCCCTGGCGTGGCATCATGCTCGCGGACGTGCTGAAGCGCGCCCAGCCGACGTCACAGGCGAAATACGTGGAGTTCACGACGCTGTACGATCCGAAGCGGATGCCCGGCCAGCAGCGCGCAGTACTGCAGTGGCCGTACACCGAGGGACTCCGACTTGACGAAGCGATGAACCCGCTGGTGCTCCTCGCCACCGGTGTTTACGGCCGCAATCTGCCGAACCAGAATGGCGCGCCGCTCCGGCTCGTCGTGCCGTGGAAGTACGGGTTCAAAGGCATCAAGTCGATCGTGCGGATTCGTCTCACCGACAAGCAGCCGAAGACCGCGTGGAATATCGCGGCGTCGCAAGAGTACGGCTTCTACTCGAACGTGAATCCAGAAGTCGATCATCCGCGGTGGACGCAGTCGAAGGAGCGGCGCATCGGCGAGTTCCTGAAACGTACGACGTTGATGTTCAACGGCTACGCCGAACAGGTCGCCTCGCTATACACGGGCATGGATCTCCGTTCCAACTTCTGACACGTCTCCTCGCTCTGTGACCTGGTCCGAACGCTACGCGCGGCTGCGCGCTTTTCGCGAGCCGCGCTGGTTTCCCGCGGCGCTGATTGTCGCATCGTGCATTCCGGCGCTGCTCGCCGTCGGCGCGCTCGCGTCCGATATCCTCGGCGGCACCCGCTACTTCGGATCCAATCCGATCAAGGAAGGAGAACATTTCCTCGGCGAATGGACGCTCCGCTTCCTGATCTTCACGATTGCGGTCACGCCGCTTCGACAGCTCCTCGGCTGGAACTGGCTCGCCAAGCACCGCCGCACGATGGGTCTTTTCGCGTTCGGATATGTGATGTTGCATTGGATGACATACGCCTTTCTCGATGTCCAGCTTGACTGGAACGATCTGATGAAGGATCTACTGAAGCGTCCCTACATCTACATCGGGATGGCGGCGCTAGTGCTGACGATCCCGCTGACGATCACGAGCACCAAGAACATGATCCGCCGCCTCGGCGGGAAGAAGTGGAATCGGCTGCACCAGTTGATCTATCCCATCTGCGTGCTTGGCGTGATCCACTACTTCATGGCCGTGAAGAAGGATTACGAGGACGCGATCATGTTCGCGCTTATCTTCGCGGTGCTCTTCGCGTATCGGATCTGGAAGTGGTGGACGAAGCGAGCCGCGATGATGCTGGCCGCCGCGTGAAAAAGAAAATGGTGCGTCGCGACTGCTTTGCGGTCGTCGCGACAGGGCTCGAGGCGCTCGCCGCCGCGGAGTTGCGCGCGATCGGCATCGCTGCGGCGACCGCCGAATCTGGCGGCGTGGGTTTCAGTGCAACCGATGCGGAGCTCTTCGCCGCGAACTATCACGCGCGGACGATCAGCCGGATCATCGTGCGCGTCGCCGAGTTTCGCGCGACGGCGTTTCACGATCTCGAAAAGATCGCGCGCACGATCGCGTGGGATACGATCGTCGCGCCGAAGTCGGCGATCCGTCTGCGCGTGACCTGCAAGAAGTCGAAGCTCTATCACTCGGACGCCGTCGCACAGCGGGTGTTCGACGCGATGTCGCGGCGCGTGACCGGCGTGACGCACATCGGTGCGGCCAAGAGCGCCGGCGGCGATCCCGATGACGATGACGCGGTTAACGAGAGCGATGCCCAGCTGTTCGTCGTGCGATTCATGCGCGACGTCTGCTCGATCAGTGCCGACAGTTCCGGTGCATTGCTCCATCGTCGCGGCTACCGTCTTGCCACCGCCAAGGCGCCGCTCCGAGAGACGCTCGCCGCTTCGCTGC